>JBBRHF010000068.1:0-20467 GCA_038223055.1 Actinomycetes bacterium
GACGGGGCAGCGAAACCCAACGACAACAGCCGAGCCGGCCGGGAGGCCCTAAACCGGGGGCCGAACTCGGCCCAGTCGCTGCGGCAGCGCCTCAGTCTTCCGCTGATTCCTACGCTGGTGATCCTGGCCCTCCTGCTGCTGGCCATGCTGCCCGCCGTCACGCGCGTCGTGATCCGCCGGCGGCGCTGGGCGGGCGCCGCCTCCCCCGAGGCGCGGGTGCGGGCCGCCTGGGACGAACTGCACGACACGATGCTGGACTTCGGCTGTACGACGCGGGCCAGCGACTCACCGCGGGCGCAAGTGGCCCGCCTCGCGGACGAGGAGCTCGGCGGAGTTGGTGGTGCCGGCGGGGTTGGGGACTCTGTTGGAGCGGGCGACGCGACTGCGGCGATCGCCGCCGCCCGGCGACTCGGGGCAGCCACCGAGCGGGCCCGCTATGCCACCTCGCTCGGCGACATCGGCGACGTACGGGCCGATACGGGTCTGGTGCGGGCTGCCCTCGCCGCGCGATCGTCGCGCCGCAGGCGGTTGCGAGCTCGGCTGCTGCCGCGGTCAACCCGGGCGGTGCCGGCTAACCTGTCGGAGCGCCTCGCCGACGGCCTCGACGCGATTGACGCTGCGGCAGCCTCGGTGCGCAGCAATCTCTTACGGCGGATGCGCTCGCGGAGTTCGCCGACCTGATCAGCGAAACTCCTGGCTTCCGCGTACGGGGGTGGCAATGCGGGTGGTGGGGTGGACGGCCGTGTGCGGCGCACTGATTGGGTGCGGGTTTGCTCGCTGGGCTCGGGTGCACTGGTTGGGCGGGTGCACTGGTTGGGCGGGTGCACTGCCCGAGCGCGGGTGCCTCGGGCGTGTGCCTGTTGCACAGCGGAAATGCGGGTCCGGACTTATGCGTGCGCAAGACGTCGACTAGCGGCCGTTCTCGTCGCGACGACGGTTCCACCGCTCCTCGACCCGCTGCATGAACGAGCGCTTCTCCCGTTTGGAGCCCTTGCCAGATCCGCGCGATACGCGCACGGATCCACCGTCGACGACTCCTAGGCGGGTGTTGGAGGTGACCCGGCGATAACTCGTGAGGGCGAGTAGAGCGCACACCAGCATGGCGACGAAGCCAAGAATGCTCACGAAGATCTGTTTGGCGACGAGCCCGGTCATCAACAGGACGATTCCGAGGACGAATCCAACGGATGCGATGGCGACGTTGCGGCGGAAACTGCTGCGGGCGTCTTTGCCACGCAAGGAGGACGCGAACTTCGGGTCTTCGGCATAGAGCGCCCGCTCCATCTGCTCGAGCAGGCGTTGCTCGTGCTCGGAGAGCGGCACGTGGTCCTCCTACAGCCTGTCGCCACGACGCCATGCCAAACGCTGGGCACTCGTGTTGTCTAAGGGTATGCGCCTGCGGGCTGTCTTGAAACCCGCCTTCGAGTATTGGACGTCCAGGGAACCGTGAAGGTTTCCGTCGGACCACACTATCTCCCGCTAAGGGTGCCTCTGATCCTCGGTGCGAACCAGGCTGGCCGGCCGCACAGCGCCCGAGCCGAAGCGGATGGCAGCCCGGTCGGCGGCCTGCTCGGCGTCTCGCCGACCGTGGTCGCGTTCTCCCAGGAGCAGCTGGCGGGGGGCGGTGTCTGCGTCGGTGAGCTGCTCGACCCGAATCCCGACGAGGCGGATGCGAGCGCGATCCAGTCCGAGGGCCTCGAATAGGGCTCGGGCGGTGGCATAGAGCTCAGCAGCGACGTCGGTGGATTCACGCATCGTGCGGGCCCTGGTGATCGTGGTGAAGTCGGCGAAACGCACCTTGAGGCTGACGGTGCGGCCGGCAAGACCAGCCGACCTCAACCGAGCCGCGGTGCGCTCAGCCAGCCGTAGCAGCTCGCGACGGATGACATCGGGATCATCGACGTCGCGGGCGAACGTCTCCTCGGCGCCGATGCTCTTGTCCGGCTCGTGGGGGACGACCGAACGCTCGTCCCTGCCCCAGGACAACGCGTGCAGGTGGGCACCGATTGCCTGGCCAACGGCCCGGACCAGGGTGGATGCCGGGGTGTTGGCGATGTCGCCCACCGTGTGCAGGCCGAGCCGGACCAGATCCTTCTCCGTCTTTTCCCCCACTCCCCACAGGGCGCCGACGGGCAGCGGGTGCAGGAAGGCCACGACACCGCTGGCGGGGACGACGAGCAAACCGTCGGGCTTTGATCGGGTCGAGGCGAGCTTGGCGACGAACTTGGTCGTGGCCACGCCGACTGAGCAGGTGATGCCCTGTTCGTCGGCGACCCGGTCGCGGATGAGCTGGCCGATCTCTGCAGGTCGGCCGAGCCTGCGGATGGCGCCCGAGACGTCGAGGAAGGCCTCGTCCAGCGAGAGTGGCTCGACCAGCGGAGTGATCGAACGGAAGATCTCCATGACACCGGCCGATACCTCGCTGTAGCGAACATGCGTCGGGGTCACCACTGTCGCTTGAGGGCACAGTCGCCGGGCCCTGGTCATCGGCATGGCGGAGTGAACCCCGAACCGGCGCGCCTCGTAGGTCGCGGACAGCACGACACTGCGGCTGCCGCCGCCCACGATGACCGGAGTGCCACGCAACTCCGGTCGGGTGATCAGCTCGACTGAGGCGAAGAACGCGTCCATGTCCGCGTGCAAGACGGTACAACCGGCATCGTCACCCGGTGGACCCGACGACGGCCCCGGCCGGTTCAGCTGCTGGCTGCGGCTCACAGTCGGACCTCGGCCGGTGGGGTCGGGTCGAAGGGAGTCATGGCAGCGGTCGGCGCGTCACGGGCTGACGCGTCACGGGCTGACGCGTCACGGGCTGACGCGTCACGGGCTGCCGGCGAGCACGTGCAGTTGGGTCGCAATGGCGCGGAAGTCGGCCCGGTCGGCGGTCGCCGCCTCGAGCGCGTGCAGGGCCTGCAGTGCGCCCGGCTCGTGGTCGACTAGAGCGCCGGGGACGAGGTCAGTGAAGCTACGCACGCCGTGGACGGCACCGACCGAGAACCCGGCGCGGGTGAGCAGGTCGACCAGCCCAGCCTCGGTGAAGCGTCGAGGCAACGGGTCGGTGTCGCCCCACCGGCCGGAGGGGTCCTCGAGGGCGTGGCGGGCCTGGGTGAAGTGTCCGGCGATGGCGCGGGCGAGCACGACCGCGTTGCGGTTGGCCGCCAACACGCTGAGCGTGCCACCGTGGCGCAGCACGGCAAGGACGGCCTCGAGCGCCGACACCAGATCGTCGACGTGCTCGAGGACGCCGTGACACAGGACCAGATCGGCGCGCTCGGCACCGACGAGCTCCACCAGCCCGGCAGCGTCACCCTGCAACGCCCTGACAGCAACACCAGCCTCGCCGGCCCGACGTTCGAGCGAGGCGAGTGCGTCTGGGCTTGGGTCGACAACCGTGACCCGGTGACCCAGGCCGGCCAGGGGCACGGCCAGGCCGCCGGTGCCGCCGCCGACATCGAGGACGTCGAGCGCCGCGAGCCCGGTCGCGGCCAGCCGCTCGGCGAGGACGGTATGCAGGGCATCCCACACCACCCCGGTGTGGTGGCCGGGGCGCAGCGTTCGGCTCGCGCGACGGTCGGCCACAAGGCGGCTCCTGACTGTGCATGGGGTGAATGGTGAATGGGAGGGTGGACGAGGGAGGCTGCACTGGTTGGGCTCCACCCTAGGCGGACGGGACGACCGCGACCGCGTTCCGTGTGGCCCGGCAGTCGTCACGCGCAGCCCGGCAGTCGTCACATGCCGCCCCGGCAGTCGTCGCGTGTGGACTAGTGGTCGTCGCGTGTGGACTAGTGGTCGTGACGTGCGGCCCGGCAGCGGGGGATGGTGCGGTCGCTGGCGCCTGCGGTCTCTGTGCCGGCATGGGTTGCTCGCTCACCCTGGGCTTCCGGGGCTTGAGTGCCACAGCTTTCGGGGCGCCTTGGGCCGGGCCTTGGTGTCCTCGCCCGGCGGCTTGATGTCGGCGTAGGGCGACTGACGGAAACCGGTTGGATGCACCAGCACCCGCCGGGGACCGGACATCGCGCCGGCGGAGGAGACGGCCTCGCTCACGGGGGGGCGGCCGATGACCGGCCGGCTCGCCCTGCTCTCGGCGGCCCCTGCGATCGCCTGGTCGGTGAGCACCCCGACGGTGGCCATCAGCTCGGCGACGGACTCGCGCCCACCAGCCACCCATGCCTCGTGCAGAGCCGGCAGCTCCCAGCACCCGGTGGCTCGCAACGACACACCGCGCGGGCCGGTGCGGCGGACCTCGCCACGGATCACCAGCAGCCAGGAGTGGAACAGCGTTGCGGCATAGGGCCCCTGGGCGTCTTCGAAGAACGTGGCGTCGACCGGACCGCTCGCGTCGTCGAGGGTCACAAACACGACTCGCCGCCCGGATCGGATGGGAGGGGTCTGGGTGGCGACCTTGACCCCGGCGACCAGGACCTCGGCCTTGCTGCGCTGGTGGACCAGATCGGGAGCCCGGGTTACCCCGAGTGCGGCCAGGAACGGCAGGTAGAAGTCGACGACATGCCGGCTGGCATCCAGGCCGAGCACCTCAAGCTCGGCGCGCACCCGCTCGGCACCGGTCATCTCCGGCAGGCCGCTGGGCGAGGACTCTCCTGGCTCGTCACCGAGATCGAGTGCCAGTTGCACCGGCACGTCGGCGTCGACCGGGCGGGCGGCCTGTGACTGCCGGGACGCCAGCTCCCGCACCCCCGGTCGCTCGACCGTCGTCAGCGTCTCCCCCGCTGCTGCGGCCAGCGAGATGTCGGTGGTCGCTCGTGGGCGACCGGCCGACCCGCGGCTGCGGGCCACCGACCGGGTCCACCGGTCAAGCTCGACGACCTGGAGCAGCAGGTCGCGCCGGGTCAGTTGACCGCGCCGGCGCAGCGGCGCCACCGAACCGCTTGCACCGATGGAGTAGAGGGAATCGAACGCCCCCGAGACCACCAGCCGCTCCACCACCGGCCGGGACACCGCGGCGCGGTGCCAGAAGTCGGACAGCGAGCCGAAGGGCCGGCTCGCGACGATCCTGGCAACCTCGGCCACGGAGATGCCCTTGACATCGGCCAGGGCCAACCGGATGCCGTAGGCGCGCCCGTCGGGCAGCCCGTCGGGCGGGGCGGCTCGCGGCGGCTGGTCGAGGATCTGCGGTGGCGGCTCGTCGTAGAGGCCGATCCTCTCCACGCGGTAGCTCGCGTCGGAGCGGTTGACGTCGAGGGACAGCACGGCGATGCCGAACTGGCGGGCGTCATCGAGGATGAGTCGCTTGGGGTACATCCCCGGGTCGTGGGTGAGGACCCCGGCGAGAAAGGCTGCAGGATGGTGGGCCTTGAGCCACGCCGACTGGTAAGTGGGCAGCGCGAAGGCGGCGGCATGGGCCTTGCAGAAACCAAACGAGCCGAAGGCCTTGAGCACCTCCCACACCTGGTCGATCGTTGCGGTGTCGTAGCCCCGGGCCAGGGCCAGCGGACGCAGCCACACCTCGACATCGGGCTGACCCTCGGGGGTGCCCAGTGCGCGGCGAACCTCATCGGCCTCGGCCAGGGTGACGCCGGTGAAGACGCTGACGATCTTGAGGACCTGCTCGTGGAAGACGACGACGCCGCAGGTCTCCGCCAGCGCCGGGCGCAGATCCTCGTGGAGGTAGGTGGCGCGCCGCCAGCCCTGCCGGGCCATCAGGAACGGGGTGACCATGTCGCTCTTGACCGGGCCAGGCCGGAACAGCGAGATGTCGGTGATCAGGTCGCCGAAGGTCTCGGGACCGAACTTGCCGATCAGCTCGCGCTGGCCCGGTGACTCGATCTGGAAGCAGCCGAGGGTGCGGGTGGACTGGATCAACCGGAAGGTGGCCGGGTCGTCGAGTGGGACCTGGGTCTGGTCGTCGAGGTCGATCAGATCAGAGCCGTCAAAGCCGCCAGAGCCGTCAGGACCGCCAGAGCCGCCGGCCAGGACGGCGGGACCGTCGACCCGCCGGATCTCCTGAACGGCGTAGGCCATCGCGGACTGCATCCGGATGCCGAGCACGTCGAGCTTGAGCAGACCGAGCTCCTCGACGTCGTCCTTGTCGAACTGGCTCATCGGGAAGCCCAACCAGCTCGCCTCGACCGGGGTGCGCTCGAGCAGCGTGAGGTCGGACAGCAGCACCCCGCACGGGTGCAGGGCGACATGCCGGGGCAACCCGTCGAGTCGCTCGACGAGACGGAACAGCAGGTTGAGGGTGCCCGCCTGGGCGCCGAGGCGAGAGGCCCGCAGCTCGGGCAGCTCGGTCAGCGCCAGCCGCACGTCACGGGCCCGGATATGGGGGAAGGCCTTGGCGATGGTGTCGATCTCGCCGCCCGCCAGGCCCAGCGCCGCCCCGACGTCACGGATCGCGTGACGGACGCGGTAGGTGTCCATCATCGACACGCAGGCGACCCGCTCGCCGGTGTAGCGCTCAAGGATGCGCTCGTAGATCTCGGTACGACGAGCGGACTCGACGTCGATGTCGATGTCCGGGAGCGCCTCCCGCAGCGGGGAGAGGAACCGTTCCATGATCAGCCCATGCCGGATCGGGTCGACCCCGGAGATGCCCAGCAGATAGTTGACGAGACTGCCGGCTCCAGACCCCCGGGCGGCGACCCGCACCCCCAGGTCGCGGATCAGGTCGACGACGTCGGCCACGGTGAGGAAGTAGGAGGGGTAACCCAGCTGGTCGATCACCGCGAGCTCGCTGTCGAGCCGGTCGCGCACCTCCCGGGTGGAGGCCATGGCGCGCCGACCGAGGCCGGACTCGCACCGCGCACGGAGGACGCTGCTCGCCGACCGGGCTGCGCCGGAGGCCGGGCCCCCGCCCAGGCCCCCGCCCAGGCCGCCCCCCATCGGGCCACCGCCCAGACCCCCGCCTGAGCCACCGACGGCCCCCGGCCCCGGCACCCCAAGCTCGGGGAAGTGGACCTCGCCGATGCCGAGATCGGCCCTTAAGTCGACGGCGCACCGGTCGGCGACCCGGCGGGTGCTGGCAAGCAACCGGCGTGCGTCACTCTGGCCGAGGCCTGCCCTGCGGGTGAGCTCCTCGGCGACCAGGCTCATCTCCTTGCCCGACTTGAGAAATCCTTCGGCGTTGACCCGGTCGAGGTGGCGAGGGTCGAGCGGCACCAGCCGCCGCGCCGCGTCGAGCACGTCGGCCGTCGGGGCGTCGGAGCGGTCGGCATAGCGCACGGCGTTGGTGAGCACCGCGGTCAGTCGCTCGTCGGCAGCGAAGCCCAGCATCCGCGCCGCGCGGTCCCCGTCCCCCTGGCCGCGGTGGCACACGATCTCGGCGAGCAGGTCACCGTGGTCCACCACGGCACGCCATCGGGCCAGCACCTCGCGGGCCAGGTCGGGCCGGCGCGCCGTCAGCGCCCGCCCGAGCTCGGAACCCGGCCCGAGCAGGACCAGAAGACCGCCGCAGGCAACGTGCTCGGCGATCAGCTCGAGGGTCGTGACGGGCTTGCCGCGTTCGCCACGCAGGTGGGTGGCGGAGACCAGCCGGCACAGCGCGGCCCAGCCGGACTTGTCCTGGGCCAGCAGGGTGACCCGGGCGTGGTGCGGGTCGACGGCGGCACCCCCGCGAGCCGGAGTGCGGCGGGCAGCCCGGCCCCGCAGCGCCGGATGGGCGCTGGTGAGCAATCCGCTGGGCTCGACGGCGAGGTCGACCCCGAGAACCGGTCGGATCCCGGCGGACTGGGCGGCGCGGGCGAACTTCACCGCGCCGTAGACCCCGTCGCGATCGGTGAGGGCGAGGGTGTCCATGCCGTGCTCGGCGGCCCGCTGGACGAGCGCCGACGGGTGCGACGCGCCATAGCGCATGGAGTAACCCGAGGCAACATGGAGGTGGACGAATGGGTCGGTGCAGGTGCTCATGGGGTCGGGTTCATGGGGTCGGGGTCATGGGGTCGGGGTCATGGGGTCGGGTCATGGGGTCGGGTCATGGGGTCGGGTCATGGGAGGGTCAGGGTTCCGGCGACGAGGATCAGCTGGCCCGGGAAGCCAACTGAGGCAGCACCGGCTGGTGAGCCAGGCCGAGCGTGGTTTCGACCAGAGCGAGAAAGATCTGGGCGTCGCGCAGCAGGTCGTCGGCCTCCCGCGCGCTGACCGCGCGGGTCAGACCGGCTTCGGCTGCGGCTCGCTTGCCCGCCCCGGCCGCAAAGAAGGCCGCCCACTCGCCGAGCTCGGGAGCCACCTGCGGGAGCAGTGCCCAGGCACTGCGGGGGCGCTTAGTCACGACCGGCCGGGTGCGCACGGCTAGGACGGCGGCCGTCGTGTGCAGCGCACCTCGGTGGGCCGCGGCGTAGCGCTCTATCGGGACCGTGGTCGTCATCGCCTGGGCAAGGTCGTGGCCGGCGAGCTCGAGCAGATCGTGGGCCGCGGCGACGACCGGTGGACGGCTCATCGTTAGTCCATCGCCCGCAGCAGCACCCAGCCACCGCCGACCCAGTCGAAGCACAGGTCGTAGACCCCCGTGCCGAAGTCCCGACCCCGGCTCGCCTCCACTCGCCAGACCTCGCGCTCCCGGCCGTCGAGGGTCAGGGTGGCGGTGCCCGGGGACTCGCTCGCTGGCCGATCGGCACCCCGGGCGACGGCACCCCGGGCGTCGGCGGTGGCGGCGCCCGCGGCGCCCGCGGCGTCGGCGGCGTCGGCGGCGTCGGCGGCGTCGGCGGCGTCGGCGCCCGCGGGGTCGGCGCCTTTCCACCAGGCGCCGGTCTCCACCCAGTGCGCGAGCACCCCGCGAATGACATAGAGCCGGCCGCGCCACAGGAACTCCGAGGGCTCCTCGTCGCGCCGTCGCACGTCTACCAGGTCGTCGTAACGCCTCGACATGATGTCTCCTCTCGGCGGCGGGGACGACTGGTCGTGCTGTCCCTCACCCGGATCACTTGATCGAACAGATGTTCGATCAGATATCAGAGTAAACCCCGGCACCGACAGAACCGTCAAGTCCCCCCGCTCGCTACCCTTCCCGGCCATGGAACCCATCCCCCGCGACCCGTCCACGCACCCCTCGGTCCGGCGCGTCACCGAGGAGCTGATCCGCAAAGACGTCACCGGCCGGGTCCGCACCCTCGACGGCGCGGCGCGCACGGCCGCCCAGGCCGCGGCCGAGCTGGGCGTCGAGCCGGCCCAGATCGCCAACTCGCTGATCTTCGACGCCGACGGCACCCCCCTGCTGGTGCTCGCCTCGGGCGGGCACCGCGTCGACACGGGCAAGGTCGCGGCATACGTCGGGGCGAGCAGCGTCGCGCGGGCTACCCCGGAGTTCGTGCGTAGCCACACCGGCTTCGCGATCGGCGGCGTGGCCCCGGTGGCGCACCCCGAACCACTGCGGACACTGGTGGACGTCGACCTCGAGCGCTACGAGCAGGTGTGGGCCGCCGCCGGCCACCCGCACACCGTCTTCCCGACCACCTATGCCGAGCTGGTCCGCATTACCGGCGGCACCCCGGCCGAGATCGGCGAGTGACCGCGACCAGTCACCCAGCCGACAGTCACCCAGCCGACAGTCACCCAGCCAGACGATCCCCCAGCCAGACGATCCCCCAGCCAGACGATCACCGTCAGGACTGCGGCTCGCGCAGCCCGCGCAGCAGGTCGAGGTTCTTGCTGATGACCGCGTCCACCCCGAGGCGCCGGGCGTCGGCCAGCTCTCCCGGCGTGTCGACCGGCCAGGTCATGACGACCTCGGTGCGACCAGCCAGCTCGGCGACGAGCTCGGGGGTGAGCAGGGAGCGACGGACGGACACGCCGTACGCCGGGTGCGCGGCAAGCCGTCGTCGCAGCCGCAGCACCGCAGCGCGGTTGCTGGCGGAGAGAACCCGTCGTACGGGCGGGTCGAAGACCTCCAGCGAGGCCCACCGCTTGGTGCAGACGGTCAACGCGGCGCCGGGCGCCAGGTCGCGCAGCGTCGCCGCGGTCCTCGGCGCCACCTGCGGGTGCGCGCCCTTGAGGTCGATCATCAGCCGCGATCTGCCGTCGAGGGCTGCCACGAGCTCGGCCAGCTCAAGCGGCTCGTGGTCGCGCCGGTGCACGAGCTGACCCCGGTCCCACATATAGGGCAGCCCCCCCGTGGTCTTGAGGTGGCGCACCTCCAGCCGGCCACGGTAGGCGTGCACGTCGGCCTCGACCAGATCGACCCCCGCGTCGAGTGCGGCGCGCAGGCCGGCCACGGAGTTCCCCGCCCGATGCGCGATCGTCAGCAGGCGCCCGCCGCGAACCATAGCTGAAGTCTCTCAGGCCGGTCGGGCGGTCAGGCGGCGACGGCCACAACGGTGCCGACGGCTAGGTCACGGCGCTGCCACCGGCGTACGGCGAGGCTGCCCCCACCGATCAGTAGCGCGGGCAGCCAGGCGAGCAGCGCGGTGAGCGCGACGGCGCCGAGCGCGGCCGACCAGGTCACCCCGAGGGAGGCAAGGCCGAGGACCAGCGCTCCCTCGCGGGGGCTGGCGCCGTTCATGCCGGGGATGATGCCGGCGACCTGGCTGGCTCCGAACACACCGAGCAGCGCCACCGGCGAAACCTCTTGGCCCATAGCGTGCACAGTACTGACCAGCAGGCCGATGATGGTCAGCTGGTAGGCCATCGAGAGCACAATGCCCTTGGCGACCACGGAGGCCGAGGGCAGCGGGCGACCCGCGAGCAGGCCTGGACGGACCCGGCGCAGCGCGAGGGCGCCGAGCAGCACCACGGCGGCGATGCCCAGCGATCCGGCCAACACCTTCGGCGGCAGCGCCGAGCCGGAGACGACGACGAACACGGTCAGCCCCAGTGCCCCGATGAACCGGTCCAGCGCCACCTCGGCGATGGCGTGCGGGCGCACCATCCCCGCGTCGTGCAACGTGTGGATGCGCCACAAGTCGGCGCCGACGTGACCCGGGGAGACCAGCCCGAGCAGCTCGCTCTCGGCGTAGCGGCGCAGGTGCCAGCGCCGGGACCGGCCGCTGGCGGACAGCGCGTGCCAGCGCAGCGGGCACAGCACGTACTTGCCGAACGCCCACGGTCCCAACCCGACCAGGGCCGGCAGCAGGGAGGCGTGCGGAACGCGGCCGAAACTCCACGCCGAGACGGCGACGGCCACGAGGAGCCCCAAAGCACGCAGCCACGGACTGGCCAGGAGGGCGCGAGCGACCTTCGACGCTTGCTGCATGAGGTGGGCTCCGGCGGATATGCGTTGCGAGGAGGCCGGCCCAGCTGAGCAGCCGGGTGGCCTGGCTGATTCTTACCCCTATCGGCACCGCGCCACCCCCATCTGAGCAAACTCTGAGGAAAACTAGGGTGGCGGGGGTGAGCGACGCTCCGGCGCTGGTGACGGTGCACCTGTGGGGGGTTCGCCCACGCGAGGTCCCCCGAGCCCTGCTTCGGATGGGGCTGGACCGGGGGCCGCTGCGACGTACGCCGGGCCTGCGCTTCGCCAAGCTGGTGGGAACCGGGCGCGGGCGAACCTTCACCCCGCGCGACGCCGATCCGCGCCATTGGGGGATCGTCGCGTCGTGGGACTCGACCGCGGCGGCGGCCCGGTTCGAGGCGGGTCAGGTCGCGGCCGCGTGGGGCCGCCTGGCCGAGGAACGCCTGCGGCTCTCGCTGCGCCCGATCGCCAGCCGCGGGTCGTGGGCCGGCCGGAGGCCGTTCGGGGATCCGATCGCTACGCCGTACGACGGGGCGGTGGCGGCGCTGACCCGGGCCCGCATCGCGGCGCGCCACCAGGTCACATTCTGGCGGTCGGTCCCTCCGGTGACCCTGGACCTGGCGCGGTCGCCGGGTTTACGCCTCGCGGTCGGTATCGGTGAGGCGCCGGTCGGCCTGCAGGGGACGCTGAGCCTGTGGGAGTCTGCCGCGGCCCTGACGGGGTTCGCGCACCGGGGCGCGGCCCATGTCGAGGCCGTGCGCCGGACCGGGGAGGTCGGGTGGTACAGCGAGGAACTGTTCGCCCGGTTCGCCGTCCTCGACGTCCGCGGCACCTACCGCGGCCGGACCCCGTGACGCGCTCGCCGTGAGGGTCCTGATCACCCATCTAGACTCCGGCCCGTGACCGGCCAACGCAGCGGCGAGCGCCACGCCGGCGGGCGGGATGTGGTGGTCGTCGGCAGCGGGCACAACGGCCTGGTCGCCGCCTGCTACCTGGCCCGGGCCGGCCTCGACGTGGAGGTGGTCGAGCGCGACACGGTGCTCGGGGGCGCGGTCTCGACCGTCGAGCGGTGGCCGGGCTACCTCGTCGACCGGGGCTCCAGCGCGCACATCATGATCCGGCACACCGGCATCGTCGAGGACCTCGACCTGGCCGCCTGCGGGCTGACCTACCTCGACATGGACCCGTGGGGCTTCGCGCCCTTCGGCACCGGTGACGAGCAGCAGGCCATCACCTTCCACGTCAGCCTCGAGCGCACCTGCGGCTCGATCGCCGCGCTCTGCGGTGAGAAGGACGCCGAGGCCTACCACCGCTTCGCCACCGACTGGGGCGCGCGCAACGAGGCGGTGTTCGCCGCCTTCCAGGACGTGCCGACCGCGGGCCGGCTCGGTCGCCACCTATGGGGCGCCGGCAAGGTCGCGCGGGTCGGGGGTCTGGAGATGTCGCGCCAGTTCCTGCAGCCGGGCGACCAGCTGCTCGATGAGCTGTTCGACGACGAGCGGCTCAAGACGGCCCTGGCCTGGCTCGGCGCGCAGTCCGGCCCGCCCAGCCATGAGGTCGCGACCGGCGACCTCATCGGGTGGAACGCCTTGATGCACAAGGTCGCGCCGGGCCGGGCGGTCGGCGGGTCGGGTGCCCTGACCCAGGCGCTGGCCGAACGGCTGCGCCGCCTGGGCGGCACCGTCCGGCTCGGCGACGGCGCGACCCGCATCACCCGCGTCGGTGACCGGGTCACGGGAGTGCACACCGAGTCCGGCGACCAGATTTCCGCCCGCGCCGTCGTCGCCGGCTGCCACATCCTCACCACCCTGGAGCTGCTGGGCGATGAGGCACTGACGGCTCGCGCCCGCCGCGCCGTACGCGTCGGCAACGGCCTCGGCATGGTCGTGCGCCTCGGCACCACCGCCCTCCCCCACTACCCCGGCGCGGGCGACACCCCGCCGCACTCCGCGATGCAGCTGCTCGCCCCGAGCCGCGCCCACCTGCGCGCGGCGTACGGCGAGTTCACCGCGAGCCGTCCGCCGAGCGAGCCGGCCGTCCTGGTCATGTCGTTCTCCTCGCTGGACCCGTCGATCGCGCCGCCGGGTCGACACAACGTCACGGCGTGGGCGCAGTGGCACCCCTACGAGCTGGCCGGCGGCGAGCGGTGGGACGACATCGGCCGGCGCGAGGCCGACAAGATCATCGATCAGGTCGAGAAGGCGGCACCGGGATTCGCCGGCTCGATCGAGCACGTCCACGTGCAGACCCCGCTGGACCTCGAGCGCGAGCTGGGGCTGCGCCGAGGCAACATCATGCATGTCGAGATGGGCCTGGACTCGATGTTCGTCTACCGCCCGCTGCCCGACCTGTCCGGCTACCGCACCCCCGTGCGCGGCCTCTACCTCACCGGCGCCTCGACCCACCCCGGCGGCGGGGTCTTCGGGGCGTCCGGGCGAACGGCCGCCCGCGTCGCGCTGCGCGACCGCGGCCGCCGCGGCCGCCGCGGCCGTCGTGGCTCGTCGTGGTGAGCCCTCGCCGCCTCATTCCCCACCACGATGAAGCAGGGGTGAGCTTGGCGAAGTGGGCCGCTCTCCCGTGGGTGCTCGCGGCCGCGACCGTGCTCGCCCAGATCGCCTACCCACTCGTCGGCGGCGACACCCTGCGCGTCGTGACGATCGCATCGGTGGTGCTGTTCTTCCTCGCGTCGGTGTCGCACGCCGCCATCCATCGCGGGGGAGCCTGGGCCGGCGCGCTGGTCGCCGTCACCGCCGGCGGGGGCTTGGTGGCCGAGGCGATCGGGGTTCGCACAGGGGTTCCGTTCGGCCACTACTCCTACTCCGCCACCCTCGGCCCGGCGGTGCTCGACGTGCCGATCGTGGTCCCGCTGGCGTGGACGATGATGGCCTACCCGGCGCTGCTGGTGGGCCGACGGCTGACCCGCCGCGGCGCGGTGCTCGTCGGGGGCTACACCATGGCGGCCTGGGACGTGTTCCTCGACCCGCAGATGGTCGCCGACGGCCGGTGGACCTGGGCGCATCCCACCCCGTCGCTGCCCGGCGTCGACGGCGTGCCGCTGACCAACCATCTCGGCTGGCTGCTCGTCGCGACGCTGCTGATGGCGGTGCTGGATCGACTGCTGCCCCGCGATGGGGCCAGCGAGCCGGCCGCCGAGGCGCAGCCGGGCGCCTTGTTCCTGTGGACCTACGGCGGGTCGGTCCTGGGCAACCTCGCCTTCTTCGGCAGCCCCGGCGTCGCGGTGACCGGCGGGATCGCGATGGGCGTGGTCGCCGTGCCCTACGCGGCGGCGTTGTGGCGGTCGCGGCCGTGACGGCGTGGCCTGACGGCGTGGCCGGGATGACGTGGCGGCAGGCGACCCGGCTCGGCAGCGGGTTGGCGGTGCTGGGCGCGCTGCACTCGGCGTACAACGTTCGGCGGTTGCGCGTCCCGCCCGCCCAGCCGCCGCCCGTGGCCGAGCCGGTCGCCGTGCTCCTGCCGGTGCGCAACGAGGCCCACCAGGTCGAGCCATGCCTGCGGGCGCTGATCGCCCAGCGGGGTGTGCGGGACCTGCGCGTGGTCGTCCTCGACGACGGGTCGACCGACGGCACGGCCGAGGTCGTACGCCGGGTGGCCGCCGGTGACCCGCGGCTCACCCTCGTCGAGGGCGCACCGCTGCCGCCGGGTTGGTGGGGAAAGCCGCACACCTGCCAGCAACTTGCCGACGCCGCGCTAGCCACGCCGCCGGCGGCGGACACGGCCGCGTTGGCTGCAGAGGCGGTCGCGCCAGCTGCGGAGACGGCCACACCGGCTCCGGGCACGGCCGCTACGGCCGCGCCCTCCGTGCTGGTCTTCCTCGACGCCGACGTCGTGCTGGGCCCGAACGCCGTCGCTGCGACCGTGACCCTGCTGCGGTGGGCCGGCCTGCAGCTGGTCAGCCCCTACCCGCGCCAGCGCGCCGTCACCCCGGCGGAGCGGCTCGTTCAGCCGCTGCTGCAGTGGTCCTGGCTCACGACGCTGCCGCTGCGGGTGGCCGAATCGTCCCGGCGGCCCTCGCTCGCCGCCGCCAACGGCCAGCTGCTCGCGGTCGACGCGGCGGCCTACCTTCGCTGCGGCGGCCACTCCGCGGTGCGAGGGGAGATGCTCGAGGACATCGCCTTGCTGCGGGCCGTGAAGGCGACCGGTGGCCGGGGCGGCGTCGTCGACGGCACGAGGCTGGCGACCTGCCGGATGTACGACGGGTGGCCGGCCCTGCGGGACGGATACGCCAAGTCGCTGTGGTCCGCGTTCGGGTCGACCGGGGGGGCCGCCGCCGCGACCGGCCTGCTGGCGCTGGCCTACGTCGTGCCGCCGGTTGCGGCGCTGCGGGGCTCCCGGGTCGGGCTCGTCGGCTACCTCGCCGCCGTGGCCGGCCGGGTCCTGGTCGGGCGCCGGGTCGGATCCCGAATCTGGCCGGACGCGTTCGCCCACCCGGTCTCGGTGGCGGCGTTCGGCTGGCTGACCGCGGTGTCCGTGGGCCGGCGCCGGCGCGGCACCCTGCAGGTCAAGGGCCGACCGGTCCCGTAGCGACCTTTGCGAATAGGGTGCTGCCCCGTGCCGCGCGAGAGGAGCCGCACCATGGCCTGCAGGTTCACCGAACTGATCATCGACTGCCACGACCCGGCGCTGCTCGGCGCGTTCTGGTCCGCCGTACTCGGCTATGACGTCGCGGACTCCACGTCCGAGGGCGAACACCACTACGCCGAGCTCACAGGACCGCCCGGGGCGGGGCCAACCCTGCTGTTGCTGCGCACCCCGGACGACAAGATCACGAAGAACCGCCTGCACATCGACGTCAATGCCACCGACCGTGACCAGGCTGGCGAGGTCGAGCGGATCGTCGCGCTGGGCGCCACCCGGATCGACATCGGTCAGGGCGAGCAGACCTGGGTGGTTCTGGCCGACCCCGAGGGCAACGAGTTCTGCGTGCTGCGGTCCCGGGTCGAGGCGCACCCCGCCGCGCTCACCCGGGACTGAGGGCGCTCACGCCACCGGGAACTGAGGGCGCTCACGCCACCGGGGACTGAGGGCACTCCCGCCGTAGACGGGAACGGCAGCGCCCGGGCGCCCCTCCCGCCCAGGCACTGCCGTTGGTCTGCCGCCGGTCGACTACGACTTCGGCAGCAAGACCTGGTCAATGAGATAGACGGTGGCGTTCGCGGTGGCGACGTTGCCGCAGACGACCTTGGCGTTGTCGCCGACGGTGAAGTCCTCGCCGCTGCCCTTGACGGTGACCTCCCCGCCCTGCAGGGTCTTGTGCGTCCCCGCGAGCATCGCCGGGGTCAGCTTGCCCGGTACGACGTGGTAGGTCAGCACCTTCGAGAGCAAGCCCTTCGGGTCGCCCAGGGCCTTCTTGAGGGTGGCCGGGTCCATCGCCGCGAACGCGTCGTTGGTCGGCGCGAACACGGTGATGTCCTTGGCGCCGTTGAGGGTGTCGACCAGGCCGGCAGCCTTCACCGCGGTGACGAGGGTGGACAGGGCCGGGTTGTTGGTCGCGGCCGTGGCAACCGGGTCCTTGGCCATGCCGGAGAAGCTGCCGGCACCGCTGGTGGGCACAGTCGCGCACCCCGGACCGAACGGCTTGTCCGCCATCATCGAGGGCGAGGGCGACTCCGTCATGGACGGCGACTCCGAGGCCGAGGGCGACGTCGCCTTCGACGAACCGGCGGAGCCTGTGCTGGTGGTCGTGCCGCTGTCGCTGCCGCAGGCCGACATCGACAGCGTCAAGGCGACGCCGACCGCCGCGAGTGCGGCTGCGCGGGTGTTGACGATCCTCATGGGTAACTTCTCCTTGTTGTTGTTGTCGTGGTGGTGGTACTGGTGGTTGTGATGGGTTGGTCCTTCAGGCGACCGTGACGACGGTCGAGTGCCATCCGGTTGCACCGGACGGGAAAGGCTGGGTTCGCTTCTCGGGCTGGGTCGCGCCGGACCGGTCGGTGGCCCGGACCTCGAGCGTGTGGTTGCCGGGTTCGGCGGCCCACTCCCAGACCCACTGCACCCAGGTGTCGACCGACGGCGATGCAGCCAGCCGCGCGTGCGCCCAAGGACCTCCGTCGACCCGGACCTCGACGCCCCGGACGCCCCGGTGCTGGGCCCACGCGACACCGGCGACCGCGACGGTGCCGGGCTTGAGCCGGGCGAGAGGGCGTGGAGTGTCGATCCGCGACATGGTCTTAATCGGGGCCTTGGCCACCCACCCGCGCTTGACCCAGTAAGGCCGCGTGCGAGCGAACGTGGTCAGCTCGAGATCGACGACCCACTTGGTCGCGGAAACGTAACCATAGAGGCCGGGCACGACCATCCGCACCGGGAACCCGTGCACTGCGGGGAGCGGCTTCCCGTTCATGCCAACCGCAAGCATGGCGTCACGGCCGTCCATCACCACTGCGGTCGGCGTGCCGATTGTCATGCCGTCCTGTGACCTGCTGACCAGCTGGTCCGCGTCACCATGTACGCCGGCCTCCCGCAGCAGATCGGCGAGGGGTGCGCCGAGCCAGCGGGCGGACCCGACGTACTCCCCGCCGACCTCGTTGGAGACGCAAGTCAGGGTGACGTCCCGCTCGATCATCCGCCGCTGAAGCAGGTCGTCGAACGTCAGTTCGAGTTCGTGGTCGACCATGCCGTGCACCCGCAGCCGCCAGTCCTGCGTGGACACCTGGGGCACGACGAGCGCCGTGTCGACACGGTAGAAATCGTTGGTGGGTGTGCGGAACCGGCTCAATCCGGGGAGCTCCAGGTCCGCGCCGGACGGCACCGGGCCGGCGGGGCTGGCCGGTGCGGGAAGCCGGACCGCCTCCCGCGACGCGGTGACGTCGAACCGCTTGGCGAGGGCCGCGCGGCCGGCACCACCGGCAGCGGCACCCACCGCGGCGGCGCCGATGCTGCTGACCAGAAAGGCCCGCCGGTCGAAGCCCGCACCCTTGCGGTCGACGCCGCCGAGGTAGCCGGACACGCGTTCGGTCCAAGACGGCGGGCCGGTGGGATCGCGGCGCGTGGTTCGCTCCGGGGCCGAACCCGGGCCCGCCCAAAGGGGTCGCAGCAGCACGGCCAGCGCCCCCAGTCCGGCGACGGCGCCGACGACCGAGGGAATCGCCCAGACCGCGCTGGCCGTCGGCCGCGACAGCGCAGCCACGGCACCCACGCCGCCGAGTGCAGCGACCCCGGCGTATCCGGCGACCGGCCGGCGCACCGACAGGGCGCCGGTCACGCAAGCGAGCAGCGCCAGCACCACGAAGATCGAGCCGATCAGGACGGGCTTGTCGTTGGTGCCGAAGGTGCGAATTGCGAAGTCCTTCAACCACACCGGAGTGGCGTCGATGAAGGCACTCCCGACCGCGATGACCGGCGCGGCCTGCCCGTCAACGACGACCGCGGCGAGCTGGGCCATGCCCAGGGCGACCCCGGCCGCGAGGAGACCGGCCACGGCTCCGGCCGCGAAGCGGCCTCGGGGCTGGCTGGTGCCATGCGCGTCGTCGGTCACGAAGGCTATCCGGAGCCGGCGGGAGCCCGGATTGGCCGGACGTAGGGTTCCTTTCCGTGGCGCGCGTGATCGTGGTCGGTGCAGGGATGGGCGGTCTGGCGGTCTCCGCGCGCCTCGCGACCCAGGGTCACAGCGTGGTCGTCTGCGAGCAGGGCTCGACCGTGGGCGGCAAGGTCAGCGCCTACTCCCGCGACGGGTTCACCTTCGACACCGGCCCGTCCATGCTCACCCTGCCGGCTGTCTACCGCGACCTGTTCATGAAGACCGGCCAGCCGATCGAGGAGGTCCTCGACATCGTCGAGGTCGACCCCGTGTGCCACTACCGGTTCCCGGAGACGGCGGCGGGACCTGCGGTAGAGCTCGACCTGCCCAACGCGTCCAGGTCGAGACTGCACCGGGCCTTCGAGGACGCGCTCGGCCCGGGCACTGGAGACGACTGGGCGCGGTTCATGGACCGCGCCCGCGACATCTGGGCCGCCACGCGCACGCCGTTCCTCGAGTCCCCGCTCGGCGGGCCGCGCGACCTGTTGCGCCTGTCCCGACGTACCCGCGACCTTCGCACCATCGCCCCGTGGCGCACGCTGCGCCAGATCGGCGCGACCTACCTGCGCGACCCCCGCCAGCGGATGCTGCTCGATCGCTACGCGACCTACACCGGCTCGGACCCGCGGCGCGCACCCGCCGCGCTCGCCGTCGTTCCCTACGTCGAGCAGACCTTCGGCGCGTGGTACGTCCCCGGCGGGCTTCGCCGGCTGGCCCTCGCGACCCATGACCGCGCCGTCGAGCGCGGCGCCGTGGTCCGCACCGGCTCAGCCGTCACCGAGATCTGCCTCGTTGCCGGCCGCGCGAGCGGGGTGCGCCTCGCCGGCGGCGAGCGGATCGACGCCGACGTCGTCGTGGCCAACGCCGACGCGAGTCAGGTCTATCGCGACCTGCTCCCCGCCGGAGTCGCCCGGTCGGCCCGGCAGCGGCTGGGCCGGGCGACCCCGTCGCTGTCCGGCTTCGTGCTGCTGCTCGCCCTGCGCGGGCGCACCCCCGGACTGGCCCACCACACGGTGCTCTTCCCCGCCGACTATGACGCGGAGTTCGACGCGATCTTCGGGCGGTCACCGGCGCCGGTGGCCGACCCGACCGTCTACATCAGCTCCCCCGTCGACCCCCCGCTGCGGCCCGACGACCAGCACGAATCGTGGTTCGTGCTGGTCAACGCCCCCCGGCACGGACCGGTCGACTGGACCGAACCGGGCCTGGCCGACCGCTACGCCGACCGGGTGCTGGCGGTTCTCGCCGCGCGCGGGCAGGACGTGCGCGACCGGGTGCTCTGGCGCGAGGTGCGCACTCCCGCCGACCTCGAGCACCAGACCCGCTCCCCCGGCGGCGCGATCTACGGCACGTCCTCCAACGGCGCGACCGCGGCGTTCCTGCGCCCGGCCAACCGGTCCCCCGTGCCCGACCTGTTCCTGGTTGGCGGCTCCGCGCACCCCGGCGGCGGGCTCCCGCTGGTCGGGCTGTCCGCCGCGATCGTGGCCGCGCTGATCGGCCCCGCCTGAGGTCCAGGCTCCCGCCCGCCGCTACCGCCGCTACCGCCGCACCGCCGCTAACGTCCGAACATGCGGAGTCCCTGGGCTCCGCTTGTTCGGACGTTGCGCGGACGGGGGCATGGTCACCCCAACCGACGCCGTACGACGAGGGAAAGTTGCCCGATCCCGACCACCCCGAGTGCCACCCACGCTGCGGCACCCAACAAGGCCCAGACCGGATCGAGCCACAGGCCGGCAGCCACGGCGAACGTCGCCGTCACGATGACCCGAGTGGGCCGCTCCCACACAGTGATCACGCCGACGTCGTCCATG
>JBBRHF010000069.1:0-19913 GCA_038223055.1 Actinomycetes bacterium
GTGGACAGTGGGCGGATGACCTTGGCCTTTGAGAAGCCGTTTACCGTCAGTAGTGCTGGGGTTGCCCGTGTCGAGGTGACCGGTTCGACGGTGCAGGCCTTCTGGAACGGGAACGTCGTGTCGACCACCACGCTCGCTGCACTCTCGGGGTACGCCGGCACTGGCGCCGGTTTGGCCATCTGGCAGGACAAGGCTTCGGTCGTCAGCCTCACCGGCGCGACCGCCACGTCCCCTGGCTCCACGCCGACGCCGACCACCACCCCCACATCGACGCCGACCCCTTCCGCCACCTCCACCCCGTCCGCCACCTCCACCCCGTCCGCCACCACCACGGCGACCCCGACTGCCGGCGTCAGCTTCGCCAGCGCCACATCCTGGAGCTGGGTCTACAAGACGGTTGGCAGCACGGCCACGACGACGCAGATCGCGCAGGCCCACGTGAGCGGCAACACCACCGCCGGCCGTAACGCCGGTCTGGTGTTGCGCCAGGCAAGCAGCAGCCAGTTCGCTGTCGCGAACTTCTCCGGCAGCAAGTACCAGATCTTTCTGGTGGACAGTGGGCGGATGACCTTGGCCTTTGAGAAGCCGTTTACCGTCAGTAGTGCTGGGGTTGCCCGTGTCGAGGTGACCGGTTCGACGGTGCAGGCCTTCTGGAACGGGAACGTCGTGTCGACCACCACGCTCGCCGCACTCTCGGGGTACGCCGGCACTGGCGCCGGTTTGGCCATCTGGCAGGACAAGGCTTCGGTCGTCAGCCTCACCGGCGCGACCGCCACGTCCCCTGGCTCCACGCCGACGCCGACCACCACGACCACCACCACCCCGACATCGACGCCGACCTCGTCCACCACACCCTCGGCGACACCTACCGCATCCCCGAGTCCGACGGCGCCCAGCGATGGCACCACCGCTTCCGCACCGATGGTGTATCCGGCCAAGGCCGTCGCGCTGTACCACATGATGTGGTCGAACTCCGGTTCTCCGGCGTTGTCGACCACTCCCGCAAACATCAACGTGGTCAACATTGCGTTCGCCCAAGGCGACCCGCCGGCACTGGTGGGCTGGGCATCGGACGGGCAGGCGAGGTTCGTCTCGGATGTCGGCGCGCTGCGTGCGCGGGGTGTGCGGATGGTCCTCTCCGTCGGCGGGGCCGGCGGCAGTATCAACATCGCAAACCGGCAGGGATTCGTCGGCGGAATCATGGCGATCAATGCGATGGTGCCTCTCGACGGCCTGGACTGGGACCTCGAGGGCGCGTCCATGGGCCAGGCGGACGTCCTGTGGATCAGTGCCGAGCTGAAGCGCCTCCGTGGGGCGAACTTCGCGATCACGTTGGCGCCGAACGGCTCCAACATCGATTCCTACCTGCCCATTGCTGCGGCGCTCAACGCCGCCGGGAACCTGACCCGGATCGGGCAGCAATTCTACGACGCCGTTGTGTCGAAGGAGGCTGCGCTCGGCCGCATCGACCAGGCAGTGGCGGCGGGGATCCCGGCGGCCAAATATTCGATCGGCATGATGGTCGGTAACACAAGCAACTACTGGACCGTCGACCAGGGCATCACGAACGCGAACTTCATCAAGGCGAAGTACCCGACCATCGGCGGTGCCTACCTTTGGGAGGCCGGCCGACCCGGCGCGGCGGATTGGGCCGACCGCGTCGGGACCGTTGTCCGGTAGAACAGCAAGCTCATCGCGGGCACCAATGCCGCGACGTCGTTACGGCCCCGACCCTCCAGAGGTTGGGGCCGCGCGGCTGCCGGGGCTCTGTTCGGAGGGATCCCGTGCGCTTCCGGCATCGGGTTGTCGGTTGAGCAGGAGTCCCTCGATGAACCCGACCCCCCAGGTCAGGTGCATCGTGACGAACGACGCGGCGAGGATGTGGATCGACAGGCGCTCGCGCTCCGCAACGGTGGCGCGTCGCATGGTCAGGGCCGACGCCAGAGCCACGCCGATGGGGTACGGCCCAGCCAGCGTCAGCGCGATGCGGGTGTGCCCGGTCGCGACGAGCGCCGCCGCACCGGCAAGGGCACCGACGAGCGCTGGGGCAGCCAGGTGGCGACCGCGCACCGCGGAGGCGCCGTTCATCCGCACCATGCCCGCCTTTCCGCGGCCATAGCGGCGATACTGCCGGCCGAAGTCGCGCAGGTTCTCGCGCACGTGCCAGAAGATGCACATTGAGGGGTCGAATCGGATGCGATGGCCTAGGGCCAGGATTCGATGGTCGATGTCGGCATCCTCGTTGACCAGCAGTTCCTCTCGCCAGCCGCCGACACCACGCAGCACGTGGGTGCGATAGATCCCGAACGACGCATGGTCGGTGTCCTGCTTGTGGGTGCCATAGTGGTTGATCGAACTTCCCACGCCGAATGGGCTGGACAACGCTGCGGCAACGGCACGCCCGGTCGGGGTGTTTGCCACTCCGATGCGCCGACCACCGACCGCCGCGACGTCCGGGCAGGCCTCCAACTCGCCCAGACCCAGCTCGAGATAGGTGCGGTTCACCCTGGCATGGGCGTCGACCCGCGCGACGTAAACCCCGCGGGCCGCCGCCAGACCCACGTTCAACCCGTGCGGGATGGTGCGGTCGGGGTTGCACAGGAGCCGGACTCGAGGATCTGCCTCCATCAGCCGACACACCGTGGTCGCGGTGTCATCGGTTGATGCCCCGTCGATGACGAGCACCTCGAGATCGCTCACAGTCTGGTCAAGCACCGACTCGACCGCCGTCACGATGGTGGACTCCTCGTTCCGCACGGGCATGATCACCGAGACCAGAGGCGGCCGGGCTTGGCTCATCGATGGTCACCTCCCGGCCCTTCGAGGAAGGTGCGACGTGGGGGCACCGGCCGGATCGCTGTCCGGCCCCGGCTGGGATGCAGGTCCAGCGGATGCTCAACCCGAGGGGACCAGAAAGTCACGAAGATCAGCAGTGGCGCAACCAAGAGGATCGTGGTTGTGCCGGGCTGGAGAATCCAGAGAGAGACCAGCAGGGACATGCTGAAAGCGCGGCTCGGACCACCGACGTAGCAGCTGAGCAGGAAGGCGGCGAGCACCGCACCGGCGAGCAGGCCGTAGTCGAAGAAGACCTTGATCGGACTCGACACGAGCAGCCCCGAGATATTGCTCTGAGACACCAGCTCCTGTGACGACCCGGCACCCTTTCCGAGCAGGACCGTTGAGGTGTCGTGCACCCAGATCGGCCACATCTCGCGATAGGGAGCAATCGCGCGCAGCGAGGTCGAAGATCCTTCCGAGCGGGACTCCGTGGCCCGCTCCAGGAGAAGGCTGCCCACACTGAGCGTCGATGCCATCGCCGCTGCGCCGAGAGCGATCGGCACGTAGCGGAGCAATGCGTGGCGGACGGGATGCACGAGGATGATCAGCACCCCCACGCCGACGATCGCCAGGCCTGACCCTGCAAACGTGCATGCCAGCCCGAGGGCAATCACCGCCACCCGGGGCACTGATACGCCGGCGTAGATCGCGGCGATGAGGCTGAGGCCGATCTGCAGCGACACCATCGACGGCTCCAGGCCGATCCATGCGTTGGCCCGCACGATGTCAGAGCCGAAGTAGATGGGGTAGGTGATGACGTAGCCGGAGAGTTCCCACGAGTCAGGAATGAACCGGTGAAACCAGTCCTGGTATGCCATGCCGGCCAGTTGGGTGCCTGTCATGACAATGCAGCCGGCCGCGAGCCACACACCGATGCTGGCGATCTTGGCTAGCATGAGACGAAAGGTGCTCACGCGTCGGTCGACCAGGCGAAGGACGGCCGGTGCCCACACGACCATGAACAGTCCCCATGACGTGATGCTCTCGATGGCGCCCGACACGAGTCGCTCCTGGAACGGGATCACCAGAGCTGTCACACCAAAACCCGCCAGCCACATCCCGGCGCGATAGCGATCGACGACCGCCAGGCCGCGGGCCAGGACAACGGCGCACCAGGCGAGGACGACAGGCAGCAGCAGGGCGACCGGACTTGCTGGCACGGCGAACCGCTGCAAGAGCACACACAAAAGGAACAGTGCGGCAACCGAGCGCGCTGTTCGCTGCGCTAGCTGATCTGGCCTACTGTACGTCGTCGCAGCGGTCTGATGTGTCCTCAGCGACTCGGGCAATGGTGATGTGTCCGCGGTCACCGGGCGAGGATCACCAGCGGATCAGCACGGTTGAAGGCCGACAGTGCCTGCACGAGCGACCGCAACTGACTCTGTCGCGCGCGGACCACCAGTGCGGCGCGCAGGTTGGACTGACCGACCAACATCCCGATTGCCTCGTCCACGGACTCCACGACCACGATGAGCGTTTCGGTGCCGTAGACGTCGGGGACGTTGTTGCGTGCGTCGTGACACAGGGCGGAAAAGCGAGCTTCACGAGTGGCCAACGAGGCGACGTCCAACACCGTGACGGTCAGACCGTGGCCCTTGACGAGCTGCGCGACGTCTGTCGCAAAGGTCGCGGCCTGTTCTCGAGAGCCCGGCAGAGAAACCACTGCAAGGCACGGGACGCCTGATTCCACGAAGGACCCAGCGACTTGTCCGGCATCGGCGGGGCTGGCCACGGCCACCTCCGGAAGAAGCGCGCGCAACTCGCGACGGCTTCCCACGCGCAGTCTGCGGGCGCCTGCGACAATCGCCGCCAATGCGGCCAGCAGCACCCCAGCCAGCAGACCGGCTAGGCCGCCGCTCTGCCAACCGAGCCCGGCCGGCGTGGCGACCTGCGCCGGGTCGGCCACGAACACGCCGTCCGTGTCGGCACTGACGGCGTCCTGCCGGGTCGCCAGCGCAGACCCGATCTGGGCACGTCGGGCTGCCTCAGCGGCGTCGTTCGTCAACCGGTCGTCGGAGAGCAGCCGGTCAACGTCCTTGCGAAGCCGGCTCAGCCGGTTCTGGACGTTGGCCCTGTTGAAGTTGACCGTGGCGAGCGCCACCGCGTTGGCCTGCGCAACCGCCACCTTCGGGCTTCGATCCGTCACCAAGACCGTGACCAGATCGGTGTCCGGCTCCCAGCGAGCGCTCACCCTCGAGCCGAGGTCGCCCGCCGAGACCCGACTTGCCGCCGCCGCCGCCTCGATCACCGTGGCGGATGTCACCACCCGCTGTGCGGTCTGGGCGACCTGCTTGGCCCGGGCACTGTCCTGTCCGATGTTGCCCAACTGCAGGGTGCTGGTCGCGTTAAAGCCAGCATTTCCCGCGAGCAACGCGCCGAGCAGCAGGCCAAGGCTCGCACCGAGCAGCAGCCAGAGCGGTCGAGCGAGGACCGCCGCCACCACGGGCAGAGAGCGCGTCGGAAGTTGATCGCCCGGCGGCGGCCAGGCGCGCCGGCGCCGTCCGCCGACGCCGGATAGGGCCGCGGCAGGCTGTGGCCGATCCGTTCCAAGAGCCATGTGGTGAATGGTAGGCTACGCGACACGATCGGGGGGTTGTTTCGACTGCCGCCAGACGTGGGAGAGAGGATCGCGAGCGGCGGTGCGTGACCAGCACTGGGTGGTGGTGGCTGACTCGCCCTTCCTGCCCGCCCGGGGCGGTGGCGAGCGTGAGCACCTGGGATTCGTCCGTTCCGTGTCCTCGGCCGGATGGCTCGCTGCCCTGGTGGTGCCGACGGCCGAAGAACTCGATGTCGATCTCTACGCCGCGGAGATCGGTGACACGCCTTTGCTGTGCACCCCCCGGCGCACGTCCCCGTGGCTGCTCCTACACCCACGCCTTCCCTACGTGGTGGCGTCGCGGCCGGTCCCCGCCGGATTCGCCCAGCGCGTTGCCGCCGTCTCCGGGCCGGTAACGGGGGTGATGACCTTCTCTTACAAGTCCCGCTTGATCGGGCAACGACTTGCCGCCGACTTCAGCGTGCCCATGGTGCTTCGCCAGCACAATCGGGAGGGCGACTATCACCGCAGCCTGGCCCGCGGGATGCGGGGCCCGCGCAAACTGGTCATGCGCTGGGAGGCTGTGCGGATCTCCCGTGACGAGGCGCGCCTGGATCGCGACAACTCGCTGGCCGCGATCGCGGACATCTCTTTGGCTGATGCTGCCGCGCGTCGCGCGGCTGGGGCGCGCAACGTCATCCACGTGCCTCCGTTCGCCTACGACGGCGCACGAGCGGCGCGGCCTCGTCGGGATCCGGGCGGTGATCGTGGCGGTCAGGCACCACACGTGCTCTTCCTAGGTGCTCTTGACGTGGCAACGAATACCACCGCTGTCGAGTGGCTTCTGGGGATGGTCTGGCCGACGGTGCTCGAGCACGCCCCGCACGCCCACCTGGACATCGTCGGACGCGGCCCCTCAGACGGCCTGCGCGCGACGCTGAGGGCGGCCGCGAACGTCACGCTTCATGCCGACGTACCGTCGGTCGACCCCTTTCTTGACGCCGCAACACTTGCGGTCAACCCCGCCCTCTGGGGCTCCGGAGTCAACATCAAGGTCATCGACTACTTGCAGGCCGGCCTGCCACTGGTCAGCACGTCACTTGCCACGGCGGGTCTGCCGCTGCGCGCCGGCGAGGACCTCGAGATCGCTGATGATCCGAACAGGTTTGCCTGGGCGGTGCTGAGGCTTCTGGGCGATGCACCGCGGCGAGAGCAGCTTGGACGCTCCGGACGCACGCGCATCGAAGAAGTGCTCAATCCACGGGTCAATCTCGAACGCATTGCCGATGCTCTCAGTTGACGGCACCGGCCCCCCGCGAATTGTCGGAGGCCACATCCTTGCGCTTCCGGCCCTCGTCGCCCGTCCACAATCGACGGTAGACGCGAGAAGCGGCGGGATTCTGCGCCGACTCCCACAGCGAAGACTGCAAGTAGTCGCCCGGTTCGTTGAAATAGTTCTCGAACGCCAGGTACTTCGCGTTCCTGGCGAAAAAGCGCTGCATCACCGTGATGAACACTGGATTGTCACCGGCGCCCTGCGCGCTCTCTTTGGTGAGACCCCACTCCGGCACTGCGAACAACTTGCCGTGACTGCGGGCGAATTCCAGGACGTCGAGCAGTCCCGCAGCGTCGGCGGGGCGCAGCACGTTGGTCTCGTCGGCCGCGCTCCGCACGCTGGTCGTGTAACTGTCGTAGACGTCGCAGCCGACGACATCGACCACATCGTCTCCGGGATAGAGACGCGTCACGGAGTCCAGCCGGCCGGTAGAACCAGGCAACCCGGCCCCGCAGGTGATGTCAAAGACGAAGCGCAGATCGGGGCCCACGTCGCGCATCACCTTTACGACGTGTCGGAAGGCGTCGATGAACTGGCCGGCGGTGGACGCGGTCGTCCCCCAGGGGAACCAAGTTCCGTTGGCCTCGAGACCGACCCGCACGTAGCTGTCGCCGAATCGGTGTTTGACCAGATCGCCGGCCACGGACCGCCACACGTCGTCGCGGGCTCCAGCCGCAACGTCCGTGAGCGACCCCCCGGCTTTCGGCAGGAGCGGAAGCCCATAGACCAACCTCCCGGAGAACCCGGCGAAGACCGACACATGCCACTCTGAACCGGTAAGTTCTTCCCACGTCTCATACGCAGGGTAGGTGGTCGCGGTCTCGACTCGGCTACCGCGCCAGAGCGCAAACTGCTGGGCGCTACCGGCTCCCATGCTTCCGCCAGTCCAGACACCGCTCGTCCACGCCAGGCTGGGCAGGCGGTCCGCCCGCGACCGAAGATCGGACGGGGAGGCGGGCTCTGGGTTGACGAGTCCGCGGCCCGCTGTGGCGGCGATAAGGACCGCGACGAGGAGCAGACAGACGAGTCCCGCGAAGAACAAGCGGCGATGTGTCAGACGGGCAGGCGACCGACGCATGACATAACGCTACAGCGTGAGGCAGCGACCTGACGCTGAATATCGACTTCGCACGATCCCCGGCGGCCTGGCTCATACTGTTGCCTCGCGATGGCAGCGCGTGGAGCCGTCGACAATCGAGGACGTTGGGGGATCGGTGAGCGGTAGGGCGCGGGCGTTGAGTGGCCGGCGTGTGGTCGGCCGCGGCGGCTGGTGCCGGCCTCACCCGCAGCTGGACCATGATCATGGCGACCTCGGGTGAGGCCGCCCGCCTGGCTACAGCGACTCGGCTGGGGGCTTACCGACCAGGTGATCTCCAGTGCCACCAACGCGGCCTTGTCCATCCTCATAGCCCGCGCAGTCGGCACCCTCGAGTTCGGCGGCTTCTCCGTCGCCTTCATCGTCTTCAGCCTGTTCGTGGGGCTCAGCCGAAGCCTGTGCAGCTCCCCGCTCGGCATCCGGTTCGCGGCTGCGACGCAGCCTGAGTTTCGCCGCGCGGCTGCGGCAGCGACAGGGACATCCTTCACCCTGGGGCTGGTCGGCGGACTCACCTGCCTGCTGTCCGGTCTGCTGATCGGCGGGGTTGTCGGCCAGGCGCTCGTGGCGCTGTCCCTTCCGCTGCCTGCGCTGCTATTGCAAGACGCCTGGCGCTACGCGTTCTTCGCTCAGGCACACCCGGCCCGGGCCGCACTCAACGACGCTGTGTGGGCGGCAGTTCAGTTGATCGGCGTGTATGTGCTGCTGTCGCGCGGCGTCGGGAGCGTCGCGCCGTTCGTCCTCGCCTGGGGCGGTGCGGCTGTGGCGGCCGCCGCACTGGGGGTCTACCAAGCCAGGGTGGTGCCTGCCCCGTTCGCAGCCGCTCGATGGATCCGCGAGCATGTGGACCTCACCCGCTACCTTGTCGCCGAGTTCAGCACCTTGCAGGCATGCAATCAGGCGACGATGCTCATCATCACAGCGATCGCGACCGCGACGGCCGTCGGCTCCCTCCGGGGAGCGCAGGTCATCCTCGGGCCGGCGACGCTGCTGGCGGTCAGCTTGCACAGCTTCGCGCTGCCGGAGTTCTCCAGACGTCGTCGTGAGTTGACCGAAGCGGGTTGGATTCGCGCGGCCATGATGCTGTCGACCGCCGTCACCGCCATCGGCGTGTCCTGGGGTTTGCTGTTCTTCCTGTTGCCGGCTCGTGCCGGTGAGGCGCTGCTCGGCGAGACGTGGTCGGGGACGCATGACGTGCTGCTCGCCTCGCTGGTGGGCCAGGCCGGCGCTGCTATCGCGACCGGGCCGGCGACGATGCTCTACGCGATGGAGCGCGCCGCGGTCACGATGCGGATCCACACGGTGCAGGCTCCGCTGGTCGTGGTCTTCGGTGTCACGGGGGTATTGTTCGCCGGAGCTCAAGGTGCAGCCTGGGGTCTCGCCGCCGCATTCTGGGTCGCGGTGCCGGCCTGGTTCCTGCGGCTGCGCCAGGAGGCCCGCCGCGCCGGGCAGCAGAGGTTCGACGCGCCAGCGCCGAACCGGGTCGACCTGACGTGAGCAGCGTGGCGGTGTCGGTCGGCCTCGAGGTCGGCCTCGAGTCGGACTTGTCGGACCCGGCCGAGAGTGGGGGGAGGTAGAGGTGCTGGGTCCGTGAGGCCCCCTCGCGTGCTTCTGGTGGTGGACTCGCTGGCCACCAATGGGGCCGTTTACATCACAGTGGAGCTTGCTCGACGGTGGGCGCCCGACGGTGCACGGCTCGCGGTTCTTCAGCGTCTGTCCGACGTGCCGGTCGTGACCCCGCCGCCAGGCGTGGCGGTGGTGCAGTTGTCTGCCAGTGGGGCCAGGCTACGATTCGCGCTGGTGAGAGCGGTGCCGCGTCTTGTTCGCCAGGCTCGCCAGGTGGATGTGGTCGTGGGCGGCTCAGAGATCGGCATCGGCTTTCTCGTTGGCCTTCTGGCCGCGCGGGTTGCGCGCCGGCCGTTCGTGGTGGCGGTGCATGCCGACCTCGACGACGCCCTCGCAGAGTGGGTCCCTCGGCGCCTGCATGGCCTGTACTACTGGGCACACCGGCGGGTGAACGGCGCGGTCTGCGTCGCCCAGGGGCTCGTTGAGCCGCTCGTGCGCAACGGGTTGCCGGTGCAGCGCGTGCACGTGGTGCGCAACGGCATCGACGTCGCGGCGGTCCAGCGGGCCGCGCGCGGCCCGGGCAACCTGGTCGGAGGGGATCTGCCGGTTGTCGTGGCCACCGGCCGGCTTGCTCCACAGAAGGCGTATGACGTCCTGCTGCGCGCGCATGCCCGCATCGTGGGACACGTGCCCCACCGACTGCTCATCCTCAACGACGGGCCTGACCACTCGGCCCTGGTGGCCCTGGCTCGACGGCTGAGGGTGCAGGACTCGGTGCAGTTCGCCGGAGCGGTCCCGACGCCGCTGCCCAGTGTGGCCCGCGCCGCCGTCTTCTGCCTGCCGTCTCGGCACGAGGGGCTGCCGCTGGCCCTGCTGGAGGCGATCGTGCTCGGGGTGCCGGTGATCGCCGCAGACTGCTCCGAGGGAGTGCGTGCCGTCTTGGACGATGGGCGGGTCGGCGAGCTGGTGCCCGTAGATGACGTCGAGGCCCTGGCGCAGGCGCTTGCGCGACATCTAGGGGACGGGGGTCCGCTTCGGGAGCGGGCGCTTCGGGGACCCGCCCATGCGACTTCCTTCGACAGTGAGGTCATGACTGCCGGCTGGACTGCGGCGCTGGTGGAACTCACCCTGCCCCGTCACGGCCGATCCCCGGGTCGCCCGCGGCCCGCAGCCGGGTGCCCGGGCAAAGGGTTGTAGAACGAGCGGATGGCCCCGGTGACTCGCTCTAGGGTCTCTGTGTCCATGTAGGGGTGCAGCGGCAGGGTCAGGACCTGCTCGGTCACGATCTCCGTGACTGGGAGGTCTCCGCGCCGGCTGGTCCGGTAGAAGCTGAAATTGTGGGCACCGAGGAAGTGGATGCCGGTAGAAATCCCCAGCAGCTTGAGGTGGTCGATCAGCGCGGCTCGGCGATCGCTGTCGAGAACCCTCACGACATAGATGTAGGGAGCGATGTCGTCCCAGGTGGTGTCGAACAGCTCGAGCCCGTCGATGTCGCACAACGCGTCGTTGTAGTAGCGGCAGTACTGCTGCCGGTTCCCGATGAATTCCTCGACCATGCTCAGCTGTGCCAGGCCGATCGCCGCCGGCACCGACCCCAGGTGACACCGGTATCCCTGGCGCACCACGTCGAACTCCCAGTTGCGCTGGTTGCGGTGGCGTGCGTCGGTGTCCGAGTCGATGCCGAGGTGGCGCAGCTCATGAAGGGTTTGCACATCCCGGGGGTCTGCGGTCACGACGGCCCCACCCTCCAGTGTCGTGATGGTCTTCACCGGGCCGAAGCTGAAGCAGGTTAGGTCGCCGAAGGAACCAATAGGTCGCCCGGCGCTGCGCGACCCGAAAGCGTGTGCGGCGTCCTCGATGACCCGCAGGCCGTGCTCGCCGGCCAGGTGCATCAGCTCGTCGAGCCGGCACGGCAGGCCCAGGTAGTCCACCGCCAGGATCGCCCGGGTGCGATCGGAGATGAGCTCCCGAACCCTCGCCGGGTCGATGCTCAGGCTGTGGGGCTCCACGTCACAGAACACAATCTCCGCCCCCGTGCGGCTCAACGCCTGATGTCCGGCCACGTAGGTGAACGAGGGACAGATCACCTCATCCCCTGGTCCCAACCCGATCAGCCGCCCAGCGATGTGCAACGCCTCTGTGCACGAGTTGGTAGAGACCAGACGACGACCGCTCAATCCCAGGTAACTCTCGAGGCCTTGCTCGAACTCGCGGCTGAGCTTGCCCATGCCCAGCCAACCTGCTTCGAGGGCGTCCCGGGCGGCATCCTGCACCACCGGCCCCAGATAGGGCCGGTACAGCGGAATCGGGGCACTCCGATGCACTAGGCAGCCCTCCGCCGGCAAGCGGAAGCGCTCCGTCGCCGGGTGGATGCGGAAGTGTGCCAGATCGTTGAAGCCGGTGTCGAGACCCGGCCGGTGGCGCGCATTGCTTTGACTACCCCTTCCAGATCTTCCACGGCGCATCGCCGCTGTCCCAGCGCCGGTTCAACTCGGTCCAGTCACGGAAGGTGTCCATGCCCGCCCAGAAGCCTTCGTGCGGGAAGATCGTCAACTCCCCGTCGCGAGCGACTCTTTGCAACGGCTCCTTCTCCAGCAGCAGCCCGGCGTCGTCGCTGAGATAGTCGTGGATGAAGGATCTGTTGAAGAAGAAGAAGCCGCCGCTGACCCAACCGGTGGCCAACGTCGGCTTCTCGTTGAACTCCGTGACCTTCGAGCAGCGCTCGTCGACGTGGATCTCACCGAAGCGGCTCGTGGGATGCACCCCCGTCACGGACGCGACCCGGCCCTGCTCGAGGTGGTGACGCAACCCGGCTCGGAGGTCGACGTTGCCGATGCCGTCGCCGTAGGTGAGGGCGAAGACGTCACTGCCGACGTAGTCGGCGGCCCGCTTGATGCGGCCACCGGTGCCGGTCTCTAGACCCGTCTCGGCGAACGTGATCTGCCAGCCCTCCTCGACAGCGTTCCCGTGATATTCCGGCATGTGGTCGCCGGACAACTGCAGGGTGAAATCACTGGTCTGGCCTCGCAGCTCGAGGAAGTACCGCTTGATCATCTCGCTCTTGTAGCCGAGGCAGAGCACGAACTTGCGGAACCCGTAGTGGCTGTAGGTCTTCATGACGTGCCACAGGATCGGCTTGCCGCCGATGTCGACCAGCGGTTTTGGCAGTTTCTCGCTGGCCTCCCGCAGGCGGGTACCCATCCCGCCGCACAAGATCATGACAGGTATGTCAGCTGGGTCCACGTCGGTGGGTGCCGAGGTGGCGAAAGCGTCAGATAAGTCGGGCATTGGTCCCCCCGTGGCGATGTGGTTCAGGAAAAGCCTAATCGTCTCCCCGGGCGGTCAACGATCGATCATCGCCCTCGACGATAGGGCGATCGACCGGTGACGATCCCGCGCACGTAGGCCGCGTGTCTCCGGCCGAGCTCTGGTCGACCCAGAGCCCGTGCCGCGACCGAGCGCGCCAGCATGCCCAGAGCTAGGACCACCCGCATCACGCCGGCCGCCGCAGCAGTGTCGTGATCACCCAGGAACGCCGCCATCGAGGCGCCGCGCTGTTGGGGCATCTTCGTTGACCCCCCGCCGGACGAGCCGGCGGCGTGGGGCACGAGAAGATCGGTACGGAGAGTCTGTCGCAGGCCGGCGTCGCGCACCATCCGCCCGAAGGCCATGTCCTCGTTGTAGACGAAATATCGTTCATCGAAGCCACCGAGCTCCAAGAACGTCTTACGCCGCACGGCCAGACACGCGCCGGTCAGCCAGTCAGGCTGCAGGCTCGCGCCCACTCGTGGCCGCGCGTAGACCCCTGCGGTCGGACGCCATCTGTGCAACCCGACGGCCTGCACCAGGCATCGACGGATGGTGGGCTGCCATCCCGCGGCGCCGATCTCGATCCGCCCGTCGACCCCGGTGGGCGATGCCGCGACCGCCGCCAGGTGTGGATCGGCCTCGAGATCCGCCAGCAATGCCTGCCAGATCACCGGCGTGGGGCGGCTATCGGGGTTGGCGAAGATCAGGAACTCCGCGCTTGAGCTGCGGGCGCCGGTGTTGGCCGCCGCCGCGAAACCGCTGTTGCGACCGTCGAGGTAGCGCCCGTGCGGGAAGCCGGCCAGCAACCCGGCGACGCCATCGGCACCGGAAGAGTTGTCGACGACAACGAGCCGCTGATCCGGCCCCGCCGCGCCGGAGAGGAGCCCAGCGACCTGGTCCCTGCTGTGGTAGCTCACGATCACCACCTCGAAGCGCTCCGCGCTGACGAACGGGTCGCGATCGGCCAGCACCCCGAGCTGTGACTGCACGTCGGCGCTCATCGAGCCGCCCCGCTGAGCGCTCCGGCGAACAGGTCCCGCTGCTCGTCGCGTAGCCGGTCGATCAGCCGGCCGGCGGGCACCTTGACGTCGTCGTAGGTCAGCGTGGCGTCCTTGGGGACGTCCCGCTCCAGCCGGCAGCCCTCCGCAAGGCCGGACGGGAGCAGGCCCTCGGCCTCGGTCACAACTGCATCCTCGGCCTCTCCGTAGTGGTGGTAGCCGCCCAGCCCGTCGAGCATCGTTCCGGCCGCCAGGTCGGTCTTTGCGGTCGCCACCACGTCCACTCGAGGCGGACCGGCCGCCGAGATGACCGGATCATGGAACAGGACTGCCCGGGCCAGGCTGGTGGGCACCTCGAAATGGCAGAGGTGATAGGGGGTGTAGAAGCTGTACAACGGGCCCTCTCCGAGCTTGTACAGGTTCAGGAAGTGCCGCTGGCGCGGGTCCTCGATCGTGGCCAGGCAGAAGACCCCCGGGCCTGGCCGCGCACCCACGACGTAGTCGACGATGCCGCCGATCCGCGAAAGCTCGTCGGCGTCGTAAGCCTCCGTCAGCTCGTCCACGTGTCCCTGATGAGTCGCACCGCCCATACCCCGTCGGGCGACAGTCATTCCCGTGGCGTTGGCGACGATCGCCTGCTCGAAGGAGACCTTTGTGCCGTCGGCGAAGCTGGTCACCATCCGCGGGTCCTGGCCCCATTTGCGTGCGAAGCCGTCCTGCGTGGTCGGGTTGCGGTAGGGATCTTGCAGGCCCTTGATGTTGCCCATGACCAGCGGCGTGAGGCCGATGCCGCGGACGAATCGGTACAGGTTCAGGCTGACACCGGGCTGGTCACCGTCGACGCCAGTGAAGATCACCCCCGCGCGATCGGCGAGGACCTTCAGCAACGGTCCGACGGTCCCGTCAAGCTCGGCGTTCATCGTGACAACGTGCTTGCCTGCGCGGATGGCTGCCAGCGTGACCTGGGCCCCGAACTCCACTGCGCCGGTCACGTCGCACACGACGTCGATGCCGTCGGCCTCCACCACGGCATGGGGATCTCTGCTGACGACCGGCACCCCTCGAGCGATGGCCTTAGCCGTGGCCCGGGCGTCGTCGACGACGTCGATGTCGGTCACACCGGCCTCGCGAAAGGCCCGCTCCGCTGCACTCAGCGTCCGGTTCGAGATGGCGACGAGCTCCATGCCCGGGGTCAGGTTGACGATCTGGTTGGCCACACCGCGCCCCATGAACCCGGCGCCGACCATGGCGACACGGACCGGCTTTCCGGACGCGACGCGCGCCTCGAGTGCTGAGTCGACGAGGATCATCGACGGGGCACCGCCGCCTGATCATCCAGCAGTGGCCATGAGGCGTCCTTGTCGCTCACGAGGGTGACCGGCAGTGGCCAAGTGATGCCCAACGCCGGGTCGTCATGGCGGAGCCCGCGCTCTGCGCCGGGCGTGTAGGCCTCGCTGACCGCGTAGGTGATCTCCGTGTCGTCCACGAGGCTCTGGTGCCCGTGGGCGAACATCGGCGGCACGTAGATCGCCCGGTGGTTTTCCGCGGAGAGCTCGACGGCCACGTGTTGCAGGTGGGTCTGGCTGTCCGGGCGCATGTCGACGATGACGTCAAGGATCGCGCCGAGAGTGCAGCGGATCAGTTTGGACTCAGTAGCCGGCTCCGTCTGGTAGTGCAAGCCGCGGACCGTGCCCGCGATGTGTGTTGCGGACACGTTCATCTGTTCGACGGCTGTCCGCAGCCCGTGAGCGGCAAACTCCTCCCGGCAAAAGCTCCGCGCGAAGCTGCCGCGCACGTCCTCCCGCGGCTCGATGTCCACGATGAAGGCACCCGGGAGGCTGGTCGCGGTGAAGATCACGGCGCGGTCCAGAACAGTTCTGCGTCGACCTGCTTGACCCGCAACAGGTGCTCCAGCTGCGCCAAGCGGGTGTGCCCACGGCCAGTGAACGTGGCCTCGTCCAAGTCGATCCAGGAGAACACCGATGCCAACTGGGCGGCACCCCGGTCGGCGTCCCAATCGCAGGAGAAGCCCGGCAACTGCTCGTGGATCTTGTCGAAGTTGACCCGGTAGCTGCGATTGTCCTCGCCCGGCGACCCGAAGGACGTAGAACAGCCAGGGAACGCCGAAGCGACCTTCTCGGCGATCTCCCGGACCCTGTAGTTTTGCTCGTTGCTGCCGACGTTGAACACCTGGTTGTGGACCACGTCGCGCGGCGCCTCGAGCGCGCAGCGGATCGCCTTGCCGATGTCACTGGCGTGCACGAGAGGGCGCCAAGGCGTCCCGTCCGAGACCATCACGATCCGTCCAGTGGTGTAGGCGAGACCCGACAGGTTGTTGAGAACCACATCGAAACGCATCCGCGGTGAGGCGCCGAAGGCCGTGGCGTTGCGCATGAAAGTCGGTGAAAACGAGTCGTCGGCCAGCGCCGAGACATCTCGCTCGACCAGTGTCTTGCACTGGGCATAGGCCGTCTGCGGGTTGACCGGCGAGGTCTCGTCGACGACGCCGTCCGCCACGCCGTAGACGCTGCAGGAGGACATGTGCACGAACCGCTCGACGCCTGCCTTCTTCGCCAGGCTGGCCAATCGCACTGACCCCCTGTGGTTGACCTCGTAGGTCACCTCGCCCAAGAGGTTGCCGATGGGGTCGTTGGACAGCTCGGCCATGTGTACGACTGCGTCGAAGCCGCGCAACTGCTCCATCGAGACGGTGCGGACATCCTGATCTAGGGTGAACACGCTCCGGTCCGTGCCGCGGTACAACCACCCGTTCTTGAAATAGCCGGTGTCCAGCCCCGTCACGTCATGGCCCAAGCGGCTCAGCTCGGGAGCCACCAAGCTGCCGAGATAGCCCTCAGTGCCGGTGATCAGAATATGCACGATGGTTTCCCCCGGGTACTAGGTAGCCCGTCTGCCGCCGGCTCGACGGGCGGAGGACTTGATCACAGTTGCTCGATGCCCGCAACAGTAGACGAGGCGTACCTCGGCTGTTGGTCTTTCCGGAAGGTGACCTCTCGCAACCGCAGATGGGACCCGGAAACCGCCTCCCGCGTTCTGCGTCGTGGGGTCCGACCGGCTGTTCTGGTGCGATACCTTCTCCGGACCGCGCTTCGGTCCCTATCATCATGGGCGCCGGGACCGTGGAGCCGCCCGCTGAGACTAGGGAGCAGAGTTCGTGAGACTCCACGTCGTCTGCCGCTCCCACGGAGGGGAGAACGCGAAGGGTCGTCCCGTCTACTACAGCAAGCAAATCGCGCTCACCTCGCTCGTGCGAGCCGCCGAGCGATGCCCAGTTGGCGATGTCGAACTCATCTTCGTCAATGACGGCCCCATTCCGCAGGAGCGGGTCGCGGTGATGGCGCGGACCGGTGAGGTCATCCCGATCCTGAAGGGTAGCAACCGAGGGTCTTACCGATGGGCGCTTGGCCTGGCCCGGCGCCGCGGCTGGCCGGCCGGCGACCTCGTCCTGTTCGCCGAGGACGACTACCTGTACCGCCCAGGCGCGCTTGTGGAGCTGATGCGTGCGGCCGATTGCGAGCGGGATGGCGACTATTTCTTTCCCTACTCCGAGTCACCACCCCAACCGACGACGGGTGGGACCGTCTGGGTGCCCCACCCGAGCACCACGAGCACGCTTGCCGTGCGCGTCGGAACCCTGGCCAACGACGAGCGACTTCTTGCCATCTGCCCTTTTACTGGCGGCGCCTGGGACCACACCAGCTGCATCGCTGTGTGCGGCGAACAGCCGTTCGGCATTCGGCACACGGTGCTTCCCGGACCAGGGCCGTCAGGCGCCTCACCGGTCCGGCGCGCGGCGCGCGCCCTTGCTCTCACATCGGCCAGGACGGCCGTGGCGGTGATGGTGTGGGAGCGCAACCGACGGCATCGGTCACGCCGTGCCCTTGCCGCAATCCCGCCGCTGGCGACGCATCTGGAGATCGGCCGCATCGCCTGGGGCACCGACTGGGCCGCAGTGGCCGCCGGCACGCTCCCGATCGCCCAAGCTGTCCCGCCGCCAGTGACAACCGATCGGGATTGAGGTCTTGACTGCCGGACGAGGTTGACGGACCCGAGCATGGGCAAGAACAATATTACATGACCAACGAAGGTGTATTGGTCGCCGGGTTCGCCTGGGTTTGCCTGTATATAGCCGAGAAGGCCGCTAGGGGTGGCGGCTCATCTGGGTGGCATGTGATCAACATCGGCACAACTTTATCGAGGGGGAAGTCGTGGGGGACAACAAGGGTGCTGCAGATCGAACTCCTGGCGTGCTGATCGACAAGTTGGAGATCAGCCCTACAGCGGAGCACGGGCTGGGGCAGAGCGGACTGACGGTCATCGCGAAGGGGCAGCAGCACCTCACGGCGCTGCCTGTACCCGAGCCCAGGCTGGCAGCGGCCCCGGACGAGTCGCTGCCAGGTTCCCGGCGCGGAAGTGTCGGTCCGGCCCCGAGAGCGCGCGAGGCTGCTCCCCCCGCGACAACTCCCAGAGCGATCCCAGAGCGCTGGTTGCGCGAAGGTTCACGTCCACTCCTGATGGCCGTCGACGGGATCGCCCTCGTCGGGGCAGGGATCCTGTTGCGCTATCCGACCCTGGAAACGCTCGCGTTCTCGATCCTGGTCCTGAGCTTCTTCCATGTCGCCGGGCTGCACCGCTCCAGGCTCAACCTGTCCGTCCTCGATGACACCCCCCGGCTGGTCGGCGGCGTCCTTGCCGCTTGCGGGCTCACCGCCCTGGGCGGCACCTTCCTCGGCTGGGGGGGGATCGGCTCGAAATCGTTGGAGCGCGAGCTTCCTGTTTTCGCAGCGATGGCAATAGGGCTGGTGCTCGTGGGCCGCACCACAAGCTACGGGCTGATCCGGCAGCTACGCCGACACGGGTTCATCGCGCACCGCACCCTCGTGCTGGGCGCCGGGCGCATCGGGGCGCAGGTGGCCACCGACCTCAAGTCTCACGCGGAGTACGGACTACGTCCGATCGGCCTGCTCGACGCCGATCCGATGCTGCCATCCCGAGTCGACCTGCCGGTGCTCGGCGGCCACGGCGAGCTCGCTGACGTGCTCGTCGACCACGACGTGCGGACCGTGGTCATCGCTTTCACCTCGTTGCCCGAGTCGGCGATGGTCGACGTGATCCGCACCTGCGACCGGATGCACTGTGAGATCTTCATCGTGCCTCGCCTCTTTGAACTCCTCCACGTCAGCCACGATATGGAGACGCTGTGGGGCACGCCGCTGGTGCGGTTGCGCCGAGCCAGCTACCGCACCCGCAGCTGGCAGCTCAAGCGTTTCGTTGACGTGCTCTTTTCCGCTGTGGCGCTGCTCGTGCTCTCCCCACTGCTGGCGCTCATCACTCTTGCGGTTCGGCTCGACGGTGGGCCCGGCGTGCTCTTCAAGCAAAAGCGGGTTGGTGTGGACGGTCGCCAGTTCACGCTGTTGAAGTTCCGCTCGCTCAAACCCGTCGACGACCACGAATCCGCCACGAACTGGAACATCGCGCACGATGGTCGCCTCGGTCGAGTGGGGAGGCTGCTTCGAAGGTCCTCTCTGGACGAGCTGCCGCAGCTGCTGAACATCTTGCGCGGGGACATGTCTGTGGTCGGACCGCGCCCGGAGCGTCCTCACTTCGTTGAACAGTTTCGCGAAGGCTTCCCGCGCTATATGGCTCGCCACCGAGTCCCGTGCGGGCTGACGGGCTGGGCGCAGATCCACGGGCTCCGTGGGGACACGTCCATCGAGGACCGGGCCCGCTTCGACAACTACTACATCGAGAACTGGTCCCCGTGGCTCGATCTCAAGATAGTTTTGTGGACGGCCAGGTCGGTCGTCTCCGGGGCTGGCGGCTAACGCGCTGCCGGGGCGTTGGCGGCTGCCTTGATGTGGGTTGCCAGGGCACGGGCTCTCCCCTTGGTCGCAGGATTGATCATCGCCGGTCTGAGCGTCATGATCGGCCTCGATGATGCGCTGATCTACGAAGGGGGCATGGCGCTCGGCGTTCTGGCAGCGGCCGTCATCGTCGCGAGCCTTGTCGCGAGAGAGGCCACCGGCAACGTCAGCAGGTCCATGCGAGTGATGCTCGGCAACCGGGTCGTGACCGCCCTCGGGCGGCAATCCTGCTCGATCTACCTGTGGCAGAACCCGGTGGCGTGGGCGTTGACAGCCCCTCTGAGGCATTCCTGGCTATGGTTACCGGCCAATGTCGTCGTCACTGTCGACTGCGCTCAGATCTCCTACGTGT
>JBBRHF010000070.1:0-19544 GCA_038223055.1 Actinomycetes bacterium
TCCTTCCTGCGCTCGCTGGGCGCGGCAGGCGCCGCTCTGGTGCAAAACCCCATGGCGTCGGCGGCGGCCACCGCGCGGCTGATGATGGGGCTGGCAGAAGCCACCCGCGCAAGCGCTGAACGCACGTTCGGCAGGGACGCGTCCGGACCGGCGACGCCGGTGCCTGGCGACAAGCGGTTCAACGACGCGGCCTACGCGCAGAACCCCCTCTACTTCCTGCTCGAACAGCAATACCTCCTGACCAACCAGCTGGTCACCGAGCTGCTCGACGCCGCCGGGCTGGACACCAGCCAGGACGTGAAGGCCCGGTTCGCCGCGAAGTTCATCCTCGACGCACTCGCCCCCACCAACCTGCTGGCCGGCAACCCCGCCGCGCTGCGCGAGGCCTTCGACACGGGCGGCAAAAGCGTGGCCCGGGGTGTGAAGAACATGGTGGACGACATCCGGAACAACGGCGGATGGCCCTCCCAGGTCGATGCCAGCGGCTTCGAGGTGGGCGTCAACATGGCGGCGACCCCCGGGTCCGTGGTCTACCGCAGCGACCTGATCGAGCTGATCCAATACGAACCGCAGGTCAAGCGCGTGCATGCAGTGCCGCTGCTGTTCTGCCCGCCGTGGATCAACAAGTACTACATCATGGACCTCGCGCCCAACAAGAGCCTGATCGAGTGGGCCGTCCAGCACGGCCACACCGTCTTCGCGATCAGCTACCGAAACCCGGACTCCTCGATGCGCAACCTGGGCTTCGAGGACTATCTCAAGGGCGGACCGCTGGACGCGGTGCGGGTCGTCCGGGAGATCACCGGCGCCCCCGAGGTCAACACAGTCTCGGTCTGCCTCGGCGGCACGCTGACCTCGATCGCCCTGGCCCACCAGGCAGCGACCGGCGACCGGTCGATCAAGTCGGCCACCCTGCTCAACACCCACACCGACTTCAGCACCCCCGGCGCGCTGGGGGTCTTCACCGACGAGGCCACGATCGCCGGCCTCGAGAAGCAGATGGCCAAGGACGGATATCTCGACTCCAACAAGATGGCGCATACGTTCGACGCACTGCGCGCCAACGATCTGGTGTTCTCCTACGTCGTCAACAACTGGTTGCTGGGCAAGAAACCCCCGGCGTTCGACCTGCTGGTGTGGAACAAGGACAGCACCAGGATGCCCGCCCGGATGCACTCGGAATACCTGCGGGCCTGCTACCTGAAAAACCTGTTCGCCCGCGGCGAGTTCGTGGTCGACGGGGAGAAGGTGGATCCGGGCAAGGTCGAGGTCGACACCTACGTGCTGTCCGCCGTCGACGACCACATCGTGCCGTGGGTCTCGGGCTACAAGACCACCCAACTGCTCGGCGGACGCAACCGTTTCGTGCTCAGCACCTCCGGTCACATCGCCGGCATCGTCAACCCCCCCGGTCCGAAGCCCAAGCACTGGGTCAACGAGACCAGCCTGCCGGCCGACCCGCAGGACTGGAAGGACGCGGCCGAGCTCAAGGACGGCACCTGGTGGGAGGACTGGGCCACCTGGATCGCCGGCCAAGGCGGACCCAAGGTCGCCCCTCCCGCAGCACTTGGCAGCAGCGACTACCCGCCGATCGAGCCTGCTCCCGGCAGCTACGTCCGCACCCGGGTGTGAGCTAACCCCGCACGAGCCCGCGGCTGGCACATCGTGCCAGTCCGCGGGCTGGCGATGCACGCCCGGCTATCGACCCGGCTCGGACCTGGCTAGGACCTGGCTAGGACCTGGCTCAGACCTGGCTCAGACCTGGACCGGCGGGGAGGACGCGACCCGAGCGCGGTTCGGCGTTTCGGTCTAGCGGGTGCAAGACTAGATCTAGCGCGGTCAGGCCCACATCGGGTGAGCCGACCGGTTCCGGACGGCGGTGGAGCACGTGGAACGACGGTCCCGTGGTGCGACCTACGAGGCGTTCGGTGCCTACGTGCGCAGCCAGCGCCAGCTCGCTCAGCTCAGCCTGCGCCAGGCCGCCGAGCTGGCCCGCATCTCCAACCCCTACCTGAGCCAGATCGAGCACGGGCTGGCGCTGCCCTCGATCACCGTGATCAGCGCGCTCGCTGCCGCGCTGCGCGTGTCAGCCGACACCCTTCTGATGCGGGCCGCGGGGATGTCCGGCGCGTGCGTCGCGGATCGCTCCGAAACGACCGAAGACGCCATCCGCCACGACGCGCGACTTGACGAGGGGCAGAAGCAGGCCCTGCTCGCGGTCCTGACCGCCTTCGTCGGATCGTCGCCGCACGTCCGCCCCACACCCGTGGGTGACGGCTCGACCGTCACCCGTGCACCAAGCCAGCGGCGACCGCCGACGGCACTTCCAGAGGACAACGAGGTCCGAGACCATGCCTGAGACCACCTCCGTTCGTGACATCATCTCCGCCGTGCCCGACCCCGGTGCCGCCCCGGAGCTAGGCTTCGACGGCCGGGTGGCGATCGTCACCGGTGCCGGCGGCGGCCTCGGGCGGTCCCACTCCCTCGAGTTGGCTCGACGCGGCGCGAAGGTGCTGGTGAACGACCTCGGCGGATCGATCGACGGCCGGGGTTCCTCGTCCTCGGCAGCGCAGAAGGTCGTCGACGAGATTGTGGCGAGCGGGGGTCAGGCGGTCGCCAACTACGACAGCGTGGCAACTCCGGAGGGCGGCGCCGCCATCGTGGCCGCGGCGGTCACCGCCTTCGGCCGGGTCGACATCTTGATCAACAATGCCGGCATCCTGCGGGACAAGGCGTTCCACAAGATGGAGGCCTCGATGATCGACGCCGTCATCGACGTACACCTGAAGGGTGCCTTCTACGTCAGCCAGCCTGCCTTCGTCCTGATGCGTGCCCAGGGCTACGGCCGGATCATCAACACCTGCTCCGCGTCGGGGCTCTACGGCAACTTCGGGCAGGCCAACTACGGCGCGGCCAAGGCTGGGCTCGCGGGCCTCACCCGGGTGCTGGCCATCGAGGGGGCCAACCACGGCATCAAGGTCAACGCGATCGCCCCCATCGCCGCGACCCGGATGACCGAGGATGTCCTCGGCGAGCTCGCCACGCGGGTCTCTCCCGAGTCGGTGAGCCCGACCGTCGTCTATCTCGCCCACGAGGACTGCGCCGTCACCGGCAACGTCTACTCCGTCGCCGGCGGCCGGATCGCCCGGATCCTCGTCGTCGAGATGAAGGGCGGCGTGCTGCCCGTGAACACCGCCGAGGGCGTGCGCGATCACATCGCCGAGCTCGAGGGCCGCGAGGGCGCGCCGTTCCACCTCCCCACCTCGTTGGACGACGCCACCAATATCATCGCCAAGGAACTGCTCGAGGCCTCATAGAGAGCCGCGACCCCGTCGGCGTGCGCCTTGCCTGTCTACCCGAAGGCGAGGCGTACGTCGTCGGAGGACTGCTCGGCGGACCGCGGCGGAGGAGCAACCTGGTCCTGCGCGGCGTCCGACGACTCGGGCGGGGGCTCGGCCAGGGCCACCACCGCGGGATCGATGCGCATCACCGCGTAGCCGGCCACCGCCCCGGCCCCGAAACCGGGCGCGAAGATACGGACGGGCTCGGTGATGACCCCGTCGCGGACCGCGTCGTGGATCGCCAGCGGGATGCTGGCCGAGGACGCGTTGCCCACCTGGTCGATGTTGAAGTAGAGGTGGTCAATCGGCAGGCCCGCCTTGGTGGCGAGGTCGACGACCATCGTCTTGTTTGCCTGGTGCGGCACGACCAGATCGATGCTGTCCATCAACGAGGCGGCCTTCCCGTCCGGGTCGGGCAAGGCCTTGAGCTCATCCATCATCTGCACGAGGTAGCGCCCAGCCAGCGCCTTGACCTCGGGCCCGTAGACGGTGATGTTGTTGTCGAACTCGGGGTTTGGCCAGATGATCGAGTTGACCTGCGAGGCCGGGCCGCTGGCGAAGGTCTGGATGTACTCGATGTCGGGCGGCTCACCCTCCGGCGCCACGCCGATCACGAAGGCAGCGGCCCCGTCCCCGAAGATCATCCGGGACGGGCGCACGTTGCCGATCTTGTCGGAGAACTTCTCCACGCACACCACGAGCACCGGTCGCTGGACTTCTTGCAGGATTCGGGTCGCGTCGGACAGGCCGTAGGAAAGCCCCGCACAGGCCGCCACGAGGTCGAAGGACCCATGTGTCTGCTGGATCCCGAGCTGGCCCGACACATAGGTCGCCACCGACGGGATCATCCTGGTGCTGGTGCAGGTGCACACGATCACCGCTCCGACGTCTTCGGGACTGCGGCCTGCATGGGCGAGCGCGCCCTGCGCGGCGCGCAGCGCGATCTCCTCGAGGCTGCTAGAGGTGTAGAGACGCTGGTCGATCCCGGTCTTGGCCGCGATCTCGGCCGCGCCCATCGGTGACCAGTTGTAGGCGGCGTTGCGGATCAGGTCCTCGTTGGTGCACGGCTGGTCGCCATGGACCACGGCCAGCGCCTCGATCCGCGGCCGGACCGGGAAGTGGTCGCGCACGCTGATCGACGGGTAGGGCCGGATCGGCTCCGTGGCCTCGTGCGCCCGGGGGCCGGCCTGGCGCGACACCCCGCGGGCGCGCCGCCGCAGGAAACGACGTACCTCCTGGTCTCGGGGGTAGAGCAGCACCACGTAGTCGTCGTCCTGCAGCTTGCCCACCTCGACGAGCTCGGCTGCGGACCGATCCCAGGGGTACTGGTTGTGCAGCACCATCGCCCACCGGTGCAGCGCCTCGAGCTCGGGCACGTCCTCGGCGCAGTCGATGATGTCGTCCAGACCGAAGGTCGGGAAGTCCGGGTCGAAGTCGTTGAGCCGGAAGGTCAGGTTGCCGGGGTCAGACAGGATCTCGGCCACCGTGGGTTTGATCGCCGAAAGTTCGCTCGCCGTGTGCTTGCGCTCGCCGAAAACATCGAAGAGCAGCTCGAAGATCCGGTCCTCCACGGTGCCATCCCCGGTGGCGGGCAGCTCGTCGTAGGCGGCGCGGACTGCCTCGACCTTGCGCTCACCCTCCTCCCATGGGGTCACGATCGGGAGGAACACGTCGGGCCGGCGACGGGGCACGTCACCCCACCGCGTCGGCCGCTTCTCGTACAGCGTGAAGGCGAACCGACCCGTCCAGAACATGTTCAGCGCCACGTCGCGCATCAACTCGTAGCGGCTCTGGTAACCCTCACCCTCGAGTTTTCGCAGGATGTCCGTGCCGCTCGGAGCCTTCGTCTCGAAGTCGCGCCGGATGACGCTGTCGAGCTGGTCCAGGCTGTCGATCACCGACAGGTCGAGCTCGGGGACGAAGTTGGACGGAAACACGATCCGGCCGTGGCTGTTGAGAACGAAGGGCTGCATGGGACATCCTTTTCAATCGCTTCGCGGGTTCCAGAAGACTTCCCCTATGCACCACAGAGCACGCGCAGACGCGGCCATTCTTCTGCCCCGGCTCGGCGACGTCAAAGGTTCCTCCGGGCGCGGATGTAGCTCGAGGCGAGATTGCCGGCGGCTGCGCCCGACGGCACAGACCGTAGGCATGTCCTGGCGGGCTGTGACAGCGGGTTCTTGTGGGTGCCGCGGTTGCCGGTTTCGCCCGTGCAGGCGTCACCTATGCAGGAGGGCAGAGCGTAGGTCGCCAGCCGGGGGCGCTGCGGTGTACTGCGACAACTGTGGAGCGTCGGCGTCGGGGACGCAGCGATTCTGCTCGTCCTGCGGAGCCCGAGGAGCAGGCGGTCGGTCATCGGGAGATTCCTCCGTAGTGGTCGGGTGCGGGGTAGGCCATGCGGTAGGTCTCGTGTGCCTTCTGCCAAGCGGGTCTGGCCGGTGCTGGCGGTTCGGGGAGCTGCTCGGTGGCGAGCAACTGGGCGCGGCTGATGGTGAGCTGGGCGGCGAGCCGGTCGAGGTCGACCGGGTCCAGGTAGGGTCCGCGGTCGGCGTCCGCGCGCTCAGGCTGGTCGCTGGTGTCGGTGATGTAGAGGTGGTTGGCGGTGCGCCCGCGGGAAAGTGCGACGTAGCCGGCCTCGCGGGTCAGCGCGCTGCTGCCGTAGACCAGCGCGACCTCGACGGTGGCGCCCTGGGCCTTGTGACAGGTCATCGCGTAACCGTGGTCCAGGTGCGCGGCGGCCAGTCGGCATCGACAGTGAGGGTCTGCCGGTCCTCGGTGGCCAGCCGCATCGTGCCGGCCTCGGGATCGACGGCGACGACGCGGGCGCGGGTGCCGTTCAGGACGCCGGTGTGGTGGTCGTTGGCGGTGACCAGGACCCGGTCCCCGGACCGGTACTCCCGTTCACCGTCGCGAGTCTCGGTGGTGAGCGCGACGTCGCCGAGCCGGCCTTGCTGGACGAGCCGGTCGCGGGTGGTGGCGTTGAGCTCGGTGACGTCGTCGCGGCGGACGGCGAGCATCACCACCCGCTCGGATGCCTCGCCGTCAGGCTGGCTTGCTTGCACCTCGTCGACGTGCCGGAGGTAGTCGTCGACGATCCGGTCGGGCAGCTGGTCGGCGGGCGCGGGGTGGATGCGTCCGTGTTCGGCGTAGGCGGCGATAGCGGCGGTGGGGTCACCGTCGCGCAGGTCGGCGAGGGCGCGTTGTTCCCAGGCCTGGGTCTGCCTGTTGGTTCCCGGCCAGTACATGGGTTTGGGGGTGGCGGGCGGGGGCGGTGAACAGGCCGCCAGCGCTCACCTCAGGCAACGGCGCGGGGTCACCGACCAGCACCAAGGTGCCGCCGGCTCTGGGTGCGGTGCAGCAGCCAGGTCAGGGTGCGGGTGTCGGCCATCGAGGCCTCGTCGACCACATGCACCCCGCCCGCGGGCAGCCCAACGACCTGGCCGGTGGCCGGGTCGCGCCGGTTGGCCCGTGCGGCGAGCGCGGCGATGGAGGTGGCGCTGATGCCGTTGGCGCGCTCGAGCCGGCGGGCGGTGACCGCGGCCACCGCCGCCCCGATGACCGACCGGCCCTGCGCTTGCCACGCCCGGTGGGCGGCGGCCAGGGCCGCGGTCTTCCCGGAGCCGGCCGGGCCGACCACGACCGCCAGGCCGCGGGTGTCGGCGAGCGCGTCGGCAACCGCCCGCTGGTCTGCGGCAAAGGGGGTGCGTTCCCAGGCAGGGGGGGACGTAGCGCTGCGTGAGGGGGGCGTTGCGCTGTGGTGGGGGGACGTTGCTCGGCAAGGGAGACCTCGTCACGCGAGGCCGGGTCGGTGGTCTGGGCTCGGAGCTGGTCGGCGAGGCGGAGCCCGGCGGCCTCGATCTGCAGCAGCTCGCGGGTGGTCCACCGGGCGCCGGTGTCGGGGTCGGCGATCAGCCGGATGGCGTCGCGGTGGGCGAGGACCTGGTCGGCAGTCTGCTGCAGCCAGCTGTTAGTGACCGGGGCGCCGGGCGGGAGGGTCTGGCAGATGGCCTGGAGCAGGTCGCGCCGGTCGAACCCGGTGGCCTGCCGGTCAGCCCCTCCGGGCCGAGCAGCTGCTCGGTCAACACGTCGAGGGTAGGCAGCGCCGGCGGCCGTCCGCGGCCGAGCACGCCGTCCTGGATCCGGTCCGGGGCGTACCCGACCGCCCTCGCGGTCGCGGCCCAGCCTTCCCGCAGCACGCGCTCCGGGACGCCGCGGCTCTTGGCGGGCCGGGTGGCCAGGCACGCGGCCTCCGCCGCACGGGGGCCGCTCAGGCCGGACTTCGCGAGGTGGGCGTCGATCTGCCCACGGCGGACGGAGAACAGCCGGCGCAGCGGCTTGGGGATGCCGGCGATCTCGGCGATGCCCTTGTCCACCGGCGTCCACTGCACCCCGAGCGTTCTCGTGAGCTCGGCGCGCAGCGTCGCGTGGTAGACGTAGGAGCCGCTCTGCTTGTGCCGGTGCACCGCCGCGAGTCCAGCGCGGACCACTTGCCGTCGGCGCCGTGCACCGGGTTCGCCAGCGCCAGGTGGGTGTGCAGCTGCGGGTCCTCCGCCCGCGAGGTGTGGTGCTGGAACGCGGCGGCGATCCACCCGTCGGTGCGGATCCTGCTCGCGCGTTGCCCGTCGCCCCGGTGGCCGCGCAATCCGTGCCCCGCCGCCTGCTCGAGGTAGGCGAGGGCCGGCCCGATGGCCGCCTCGTAGGCGGCCTTCACGGCGTCGACGACGTCGCGGTCGCCGAGCCCGAACAGCACGCTCACCGACTTGGGAGCCGAGACGGTCAGGTCGATCCCCGGCCGCCGCGTGTCCACCTTCCGGCCGGCGTGCTTCAGCGCGTCGGCGTAACGGTCGGTCGCGGTTCCGTCCTGGTCGACGGTGCGGAACACGTCGTGCGGGTCCAGGCCCGCTACGGCTGCGAGCTGCCCGGCCCGGACCGGGTCCACCGTCGCCAAAGGGCCCGTGCCACCGGGGCGCTCAGCCTGACGAGCCCAGTACTCGAACAGCGCCCGGTCCGCCGGTTCCGCGAACAGCTGCCCGGGCAGAACACCCCGCTCCGCGGCGACCGTCCGGACGGCGTGGAGCAGCGGACCGGCCCGCAGCCGTCCCCGCGGGTCCGCCCGCAGCACCCGGGCAGCGGTATGTGACCCGTCCGGCGCCCGCCCGGCGAGCAGCCCGCGCAGCACCTCCGCACCGACGGCGTCGATCGGACCAGACAGGCCGGCCGAACGCAATGGTCCTCACACTTGGTAAATGCGCCACGACCCCCCTCGAAATTGGGTGCTCTCACTTCCCTAAAGCCCGCCAACCTGCCCCCGGTGGTCACCGACCGGCGAGAAAGCCGCGAGCCGATTTGACGAAGTCCGCGACGGGTGCACCGACGACCAGGGGAGCGCGCCCCGCGCGCACGTCGATGCACAAGGCTGACACTGCGGCCGACACTCCGACCGACTTATGGACGCTCGTGGACCCTGCGGCCGCCTGCACACCGCGACGGATCCGTGCCGGTGGCGCACGTTGGCCGGGGGCCAGGCAAGGCGTCGGAATCGGCGGTCGCGCGCGGCGACGACCGCGGGCGCAGTTCAACCGCGGAAAGAATCTCGTCGGCGTCCCAGATGTCGAACGCGACAGCCCAGCACCTGAACAGAAGCACGGCCCACTTTCGACGCCTGGGCCTTGGGTAGCAGCCGTGCCTCGGAAGTTGGAACGACTTCTTCCCCGGCGACCGCGTTGGAGTTTCTGGGCTCTAGACCTGGACAACCCGCGGCTCGTGGACCTCGTTGACTCTGCCCCGCTGCCGCCGCCCTGGTTCCGGATCGCCTTGCGCTACATCGTGCGCACGGAACATTGCGTCGTCTTCGACGTGACGGACCCGCGCAGCCTAGGATGACTCGTCCGTCGGGCCGGGACCGCGAATCAGAACGTTCGGGGTTCGTCTACCGGCACGCATCGAGTCGGGCCCCGGCGTTGGTGAGCCGACAATGTGATGTGGTGACAACGCGGCTGGCGAATGCGTTCGGCGCCATGGACGCGCGGTTCGCTGGTGAGCGGCCAGGGACCTGGGCTCATCCCCATCCCAACATGCAGCCACCGAGCGATGCGGAGCACTCCCGGCTGCCGGACCCGGCCGAATACGCCACCGTCCAGCAGCGTTGCCGCGCCTGGATCACGGCCCTGCTCGACGCCGACCTTGCGACCAGCCAGTCCACCTGGCGGAAGCTCGAACCCTGGGGACGCGTCCAAACTCTTGGGCATACGCCGACGACACCCGAGGCCGGTCGGGGGGAGCCACGTCGGCCTGGAGACCTGCAATCAAGATCACGAGATCGCTCGCTTGCTCGTAGGAGGATCGGCCAGCGGCCAGCCGCCAGCGGCCAGCGGCCGGCGGCACACTGATTGGTGTTTCTGTGCCACACTATGGGACGTGGACCGACCGCTTCGGTGGTATCGCTCAGCGCGCCGCCACCGCATCGGCAAGGCCCACGCGATGTTCATCATCGACTCCGTCGTACCCGACCACGTACCGGCGACCGCCACCGCAGACGCCCGCTTGGTCTGGATCGGCGAAGACGACAGGGGCATCGAGTTCGAGATCGTGGCACTGGACCTCAACGACGCCATCGTGGTGGTCCACGTCATGCCGACCGCCCTAAGGAGGCGCTGAGGTGAACAAGCCCACGAAGTACCAACTCGGCCCCGACGTAGCGGACGATGAGGAGCTGCATGACAGCCAGGGACGCTTGATCGACGACTCCTACGTCGACGCCGCCGTCGAGGACGCCATCGCTCAGGTTCGCGGACGTGGCCGCCCGTCGCTGTCGGCCTCCGGGGAATCCCCGTTGCTGCGCGTGCGCCTCTCACGGGAGCTGGACGACGCCGTCCGTCGCGCGGCCGAGCGGTCCGGCGCTTCCAGATCGGAATGGGTACGCCGTGTCCTCGACGACGCAGCGAACCGGGCAAGTTGACACGTTCGCACCCGACCGCTGTCCCAGTCACCATTCGACTCCAAGACGGTGTCCCGGTCCCCCGGCGCGAGGAACTCGCGACTCCGACTCCCCGGAAGAATGAGGTGCTCAGAAACCACTCTTCTTCGAAGTGACGGTCATGGGCGCGAGCCGCGGGGGTCCGGCCGCCCCCGATCCGAGACAGCGCTTCGGTCGCGCGAGCACGCGCAGTGCACAAGACACGCCCGCACCCGCGGGGCGCCGGTTCCTGCGGCCGTCGAGCTGGCCCGCCGCGGCTTCAGCGCGGACAGCGACGCACGTCTGTCGTCGCTCCGCACGCTGGCGAGCCGAGGACCAAAGGCTGGGGTCAGATTCGCCGCTGGATTCACGAGTACTCATCACAGGGAGACCGCGTGTCGATCCAGTTCCCGAGCAGCCCGCCAATGCCTGCCCGACTCTTGCCGGCTTGCCGGCCACTCCGCCGCGGTGTCGAACGCCAACCCCGCGGGACAGCCTCGTGATGGCACAGACCTCCTGACCGCCTCGGACCGCGAGCTGATCGTCCAGGCCACCGGGTTGCGCATCAAGCCCGACTACGTCGCCGGCAGGGACGGGACCAACCTCTTCGCGGGCGAGATCGCCTCGGCCCGCAAGTACGGCCAACTGCCACCGGGCCAAGACGTGACCAGCGGCAATCTGAACGAGCTCGCGCGCAAGTACCGGGACGCGAACACCGGCATAACCCCTTCGAAGGCCGGCCATGGACAGGGCCCTCGCGTATCTCGCCGCGAACTTCATGAGCCGGCTCGACCTCCACGCGTAGCGAGGAGAAGCCGCTAACCAGGCAACGGCACTTGGCGATGCGGATCCGCTGCTGCGGCCCCTTCCCGTGAGCACCGCACGTCCTCGCCTGCCCGCTGCGTCGCCGTCCTCCCCGCCACAGACCTGCGTCCTCCTCCGGCCCATTCCCTGTCCCGTCTGCCATCCCATCTCTGAGCCCCCTCCGCCGGCTCCCGCACTTCTACCGTCGTCCCCCCGCCCGTTCCTCCTCGCCCTTCACCCCATCCCCTCAGCCACCCCTCGCTGCACGCCGGGGTATCCCGTGGATACGCTCGGGTCCCGCCGTCCGGCGAGGTCTACCGACGCGGGACTCGCCCCCACCTTTGTTGCTGGGGTTGATCAGGGCCTCCCTGCCCCGGGAGTCGCCCTCACCGGGTGTTGCCGGGCCGAATGGCCGCGTGTAAGGCGATGCCTGACGGGATGCGTACGCCTGGCCCGGCCACGGACATCATCGGTAGTCCTCGCGAGGCGGCGGATGCGGACAGGGATCGGAGTCACCCAAACGAAGTCCAGCCGTCTCGGTCGTTGACGACGCCGGGCGGCAGAGCGGGGAGGACACCTTCGCCAACGACCCCTGCGGTCACCCGCGACTCGGCAAGTGGCTCGCCAACCATGGGGTGACCCGGGTCGGCATCGAGGGCTCTGGGCACCTGGGTCGGGCCAGCCCGCGGCAGCACTGGTCGAGACGGGGTTCGACGTGCGTGAGGTGCCCTGGGGGATAACCGTGCGGGAACGCCGCCGTCGGGTCGGGGGCGGCAAGTCCGACCCGATCGACGCGCTGGGATCGCCCGGTTCACCGTCCGCGAAGAGGACCTGGTCGCCTCGCTGCGTCGACGACACCGCGGAGGAGCTGCGGATCCTCAGCGACTACCGACCCAAGCTGGACACCGATCGGATCCGGCTGGTCAACCGGTCCACGCCGACTTGGTCACAGTCGTCGCCGATTACAAGCACAAGGTGCCGCCGCCGGGCTCGGGACTGAACAGGTCGACATCCTGGGTGGGTCTGTCCACCAGCCCGTGTGCGACCAGAGCGTTGCCGCCGGCCAGTGCGAACCCGTGATCGGCAGCGGCGGTGAGGGCGACGCGTGCGACTTCGGTCTGGAACGGATCGATTGCCACGCGTCAGGCTGTCGGCACGCTCGGGCCGGCACCGCGCTCGCGCAGCACCGGATGACGTGCCTCCCAGGCTGCGCGCACGACCCGGGGCAGGTACAGGGACGGCCATTCCCGGACGAGGGTGTCGCGCTCCAGCCAGGCCGCGAGGTCGTCAGTGGTGGCGGCCTCGAGCAGGACCAGTCGGTAGACCAGGCGCCGGAAGTAGTCCTGGTCCAGGTCGTAGGCCTGGCGGACTGAGGCGTCGAGGTGCAAGGGCAGCCGGACCGTCCCGTGCACCGGACCGTGCAGATCGTCGAGCGAGTCCGCGACAACCACGTTGCGCAGCGCGTAGCCGCCACTTCGAGCAGGGTGGCGACCTAGGTCTGGTGGCGCTTCTTGGCGGTTCCGGCGCCGCGGATCCGGCACGGGTTCGCGGTCACGATCTCGTCGGCCACCGCACTGGTCATGACGCTGCGCAGCAGCCCGTACGCGTGCGCCCGCCGAGTCGGCGTCGTGGCGTCCAGGGCGGCGTGCCAGGCCCGGACCTTGCTGGGGGTGACTCGCGACATCTTCAGCTTGCCAAGGCCGGGAAGGATCAACGCGTCGAGCAGGTCGCGATACAACGCACGAGTACGCGGCTTGAGGTCGCGGCCGGCCAGCCACACCTCGCCGTACCGAGCAAACGTCGGGTCGTCGCGCCGCTCGGGGACCGCGACGACACCCTCGGCGTAGTCGGCCAGCCAGGCGGCCGCGTCGAGCTTGGCCTCGAAGGTCATCGGGGCCGAAACCAGCGTCCCGTCGTCGAGGCGGTACCTCGCCTGCCAGCGGCGTGAGGGCAGCTGCCGCACGCTGCCCGACCCGCGCGGCCGTTTCCGTCGCTGCGCCACCTGATTTTCCTGCATCGCTCGTCGTGCCATTCCCGTGCCATTCCCGTGCCATTACACCGTGCCACAACCGTCTATGGCCGTCCATCGGTGTCTGCCGACACCGAAGAACGTGCAGGTCAGGAACCTAACAACGCTCAGGTCAATATTTGGCTGATACAGGTTCAAGGACTGTTACGTGGCGGTCTCGGCTATCGCGGCCTGATTGTGGCCGACTCGCTGTGGATGAGCCCGGCGCGCGACGCCGGTTCGCCAGCCGAAGTCGCACTCGCGGCACTTCGAGCCGGCAACAGCATGCTCCTCATGTCGCCGGACGTTCCGAACGCGAGTTCGGCTTTGTTGAGGTCCGTCCGGACCGACCCCGCCGTGCGCCGCCTGGTGCGCGACGCAGTGACCGTGGTGCTGGCAACCAAGGCCTGGTTGGGCCGGACGCCGGCGCCGTCAACCTGCTGACGAGAGGCCAGGTCCGCTCGCGGGAGTAACATGGGAGTTACTCGGGGGAGCCGCGACAGCGGCCGTGACCGCAACGCAGTTTCTGGTGGAAGGCCTTCTTGTGGGCACCCTAATCAGCGTCCTCGCCGCCGTTGTGGTGGTGGTGTTCGTCGCCTTTTCCTTGGCGGTGCGCATCGTCAAGCAGTACGAGCTGGGGGTGCTCTTCCGGCTCGGCCGGGTGATTGGCCTTCGCCAGCCGGGATTCCAGCTGATCATCCCGTTCGTCGACGTACTGCACCGGGTGTCGTTGCGGATCGTGACGATGCCCATCCAGTCTCAGGGAATCATCACCCGCGACAATGTCAGTGTCGACGTGTCCGCGGTCGCCTACTTCAAGGTTGTCGACGCGGTGAAGTCTGTCGTGGCGATAGAGAACGTGACTGCTGCCATCGACCAGATCGCCCAGACGACGCTGCGCAAGGTCGTCGGCCAGCACACTCTCGACGAGACGCTCTCCGAGACCGACCGCATCAACTTGGACATCCGCGAGATCCTCGACGTCACGACGGTGGCGTGGGGTGTCGAGGTCACCTTGGTGGAGTTGAAGGACATCCAACTGCCGGAGAGCATGAAGCGAGCCATGGCCCGCCAGGCTGAGGCCGAGCGGGAAAAGCGGGCGAAGATCATCAACGCCGAGGGAGAGTCGCTGGCCGCCGCCGCGTTGGGCGACGCGTCGGACACGATGATGGCTCACCCGCTGGCACTGCAGCTGCGAAACCTGCAGACCCTGGTGGAGATCGGCGTGGACAAGAACACTACCGTCGTGTTCCCCGCACCCATCATGACCACCATCGCCGAACTCGGCTCCTTCCTGTCCCGCGAGGCCGAGGCTGCGGTCGCAGCAGTTCCTGGCCCGGGTCATAGCGGTCGAGCCACCCCGGTGACCCCGACCGTGACCGCAGCTGCCTCAAGCCGTCCACTGGAGGTTTGAGCGATCTCTCTGCGGTAGCGGCTCCACCACGCTTCGGGCTCGGCGTGGGGTAGGCAGTTGGCGATCGAGCCCGGTCAGGCGGGTTCAGGGGTTCGGGCAACCGCCCGACGCCGCGAACTGTCCGCCCGGGCCCTCTACACGTCCGAACTTGGGTGTCGGGGGTGCCGGGGTGGGCGGGTCCTCCTTGTTCCTGCCCCGGGCGTCGCTGGAGTGTTGACCGCCAGGGGGGCTGGGTCGCTGGGCGTGCATCCAGGTGGTCACCGCCGTTCGACGCGCGAGGCAGCCACGCATCGACTGGAGGCACAGCCCAGCGGCACGGGTCTTCGGCGGCGCCGCAGACTCTGCTCACTGCGGAGGAGGTGGGGGAGCCCATCCGCTGAGTGCACAACGAGGCGCCTGATGTCCGGACGACCGCGAGGATGTCCTTGGTCCGCCGCCTCTTTCCTGGACTCCTCCCACCGATCCGATTTCACACCGCGACGGTTGCCGCACACCAGAGGAATAGGTCCTGTCCGCTCAGGCGGTATCGGACTTCAGGACGGGGTCGGCGCGTTGGATAGGTTGAAGGTGGCGCCTTGCGCCCGGCTGAGCGCCATCACCACGTCGGGGACCTCTTGCTCACTGCCGTCGCGGTGCGGCTCCAGTCGTACGGCGCCTGGAGCAGGCCCTCGCCGAGCCGATCCTCGCCGACGGTCACGTGGTGCGCATCCGGGCCAGCATCGGACTGGCCTCCGGTCCCCCCGATGCCGGCGAGTCGCTGGGTGCGTGCCGCCGACGCCGCCATGTACGTCGCCAAGCACGGCGCCGAACGACCCGGTCCTCCGGCGTGGCGCGCCTCCTGAGCGCACCGGCTGCTGCCGAGCCCACGGCTCTGTCGCAGGGCGCATCTAGCGTCGGCCTCACAGCAACCACCACGTCAGGAGGAACAGATGAATGAGGCCCAGCTCATCGCATGGATCGACCAGGATGACGCGCGCGTGCGCGCCGACGTGCGTGCCTATGGCGTCCACCTCGTCTACGTCGGAGGCGGGCAATGCTCCGCCCCCGGGTGCCGGTGCCAGCCCGACGACGAGCCCCCCTTCGGCTACACGGTCGGGTTGTTCGGGCTGGGCCATCCCGAGCTGCTCATCGTGGGAGCGGACACGAAGACGACCAGCCTAGTCCTGAACGAGCTCTTCGACCGGATTCGCGCGGGCGCCGATCTGCTCCCGGGCGAGCTGGTGACCATCCCGGGGTGGCCGCACCGCATCGTCGTCACACAGATTCGCAACGGCGCGGACTTCGTTCTCGAGGCCAACCGGTTCTACCAGCGACCGGACGAGGCGTCGGTGCCCGTCTACGAGCTGTTGTTCGACGACGGGGACGCTCGGTTGCCCGGGACGCCCGGTGGCGACGCCGTCGGCTGATGGTGCCGAGATCGTGCCGCGAGGTGAACGTCGGCAGCAGGGCTGAATCTTCCTGCTATGGATGATCGGGCCGCATGATCTCCCGCCCGGAGATGTCCTCGGCGAGGATCTTGACCCACACAGTGTCCATGTCCTTGTCGGGCGCGGCCCAGGAGTCCAGACCGAGGCCCTCCAGCCGGGCCGTGTCGCCGTCATCATCGATGATTGCCGCTGCGCCCTGGGCCACGACGCTCCACCCGGTCCGCCGATCCTCGTCGATGCCGTCCACCTCGAAGGCGACCGGGGCGCCTAGCTCCGCGCTGAGCAACTTCGAGCCCCAAGTAGTGCGGAACACGATGTCGGTGTCGTCCAGTCCGTGGTTCACCGGCAGCACGACTGGGCAGCCGTCGTAGACAAACGCAAGCCGACCGATCGGGGCTGCCCGCAACCGGTCGAGGCATTCCTGAGGGCGCAGGACACGGAGCCCACGATGATCCCAGGGCCCACGGCGGCGGACATCGGCCTCCGCCTGCGTGGGACTGTCGACCAGTCGCCGGCCCAGCAGTGCCGGGGTGGAATGGCAGGGAACGCTGATCGTCATCAGTCACTCCTTCCAGTGAGGTGTTGCGCCTAGCACAGCCTGCACATTGTGGCCGGCAAGCGGCAGGGTCCAACGTCCCGAAAAGCTCCGCCAGGGTGACTAGAGACGGGTCAGAGTGTTTCGGCCAGCGCAGCCAGGGTCTCGCGACTGGTGTGCTGTGGGCGCCAGCCCAGCCTCTCCTTGGCGCGACGGGTGTCCATGACGACCGACGTGCGGCCGACGTGCACCCACTCCGCCGCGGCGGGCAGCATCGGCAGCCTCGCGACCACCGCGGACGTTGCGGCGGCCATCGCGCGCGGCACCCGGATCGCTCGGGTTCCGGTCGCGTTGGCCACCTCCCGCAGCGAAACCTCGCCGTCGCCGGCCAGGTTGTAGGCGCCAGGCTCCCCCGCTCCCACCGCCGCCAACGCAATGGCCGTCGCGACGTCGTCGTGGTGAACGAGTTGGATCGCCACACCGGGATCGGGCATCAGCGGCAGCAGTCCCTGGATCAGGCCGGACGCTCCTCGCAGGACGCCCGGAAGGTGTTCGTTGATCTGCCGCCACGGCATCGAGTCTGCCAGCACGGTAGCTTTCGGCCCGGCCACGATGCACGGGCGCAGGACATAGACCTCGACATCTGAACCGGACGTTGCCTCCCGCAGCAGGGCCTCACACTCGGCCTTCTGCGCGGAGTAGTAGTGCTCCTTCGACCCCCGGGTGGGGACGTCCTCGGTCAACGGGACCGGGTTGTCCGCGTGATAGCCGTAGGCCGCGACCGAGGAGGTGTAGACCAGCCGACGCGGACGACGCGCGGCGACGGTCGCATCGAACACGATCCCGGTGCCGGAGAGGTTGACCCGGCGGCTCTCCTGGCGAGAACCCTTGATGAGGTAGGCAAGGTGAATGACGACGTCGGCGTCGCTGACCAGAGCGTCGACCGCGACCCGGTCCAGCACATCGCCCTGGCGGTATTCGGTTTTCGTCCAGCCTCGCGCGAGCGCGTCGAACGGTCGGCGCGCCATCCCCAAGATGCGCCCGACGGACGGCTCACGCTCGAGCGCCTCGACCGTGGAGATCCCGATCTCCCCGGTCGGGCCCGTCACAGCCACGGTGATCGGCACAACGACCTCCCACACAGAAGGACCTCCCACACAGAAGGACCTCCAACACACTAGGACCTCCAACACACGAGGACCCACGCATCCGGTGCGCCGACGGGGCTACCAGCTTCAGGCCGGGCTCAGGGGTCGGGCTCACGAGGCGCAGGCGCTCACAAACCCGATAGCGCTCAGGGACTCGGGCTTCCCGGCGACGTTCCGCCCGGCGTGGAGGGCGGCGGCTCCGAGGTCGTGGGCGGCCGGTCCGGCGAGGACGGAGAGGACGGAGAGAACGACGTCGTCGGCGTCTTGCTGGCCTTCGGTGTGTTCGGGGTGGGCGAAGGTGTGCGACGAGGCGTCGGCGTCGAGGTCCGGGCTGGGCGAGACGTGGCATCCTGCGTCGGGGACGCCACCGGGGCAGGCGCGGCCGGCACTGGAGGCGGCGGACGGACCAGAAGATAAAGCGTCAGTACGCCGATGAAGAAGGCGCCGAGAGCCCAGGTGGACACGCGCAGTCGCCGCCGGCGCGTCTCTGCGTGGTCGGTCATGACTGGCCGCTCGGCGGCTCGGTGTCCAGCATGGCGGCGACGGCGATCCCTTCGATGCGCAAGGCATCGGCGATCCGCGACCTCAGCTCGCGACCCACGTCGAACTGCTTGCCCGGCAGGGTCCGCGCGACGACCCGGATGTTGAGCTGGTCGACCTCGATGCTCTCGACACCCATGACGGAAGGCGAGTCCAGCAACAGCGGACGGAGATTGTCGTCCGCGTAGGCAGCGGCACCCATTTCCTGCAGGATTGCCGTCACCCTGCCCACGTCGGCAGTTGCCGGCACAGGTACGTCCAGGACAGCGCGGGCCCAGTCGCGGGACAGGTTCGTGGCCTGCACGATCTGGCCGTTGGGCGTGATAACCACTTCGCCGTTGATCGTCCGCAACTGGGTGACGCGCAACGTGACGTCCTCGACCGTTCCTTGGACGGGCGCACCTGTGCCCACGAGCGTAAGGCGGACGACGTCCCCGAAGCCGTACTGGCGTTCGGTGATGACGAAGAACCCCGCCAGGATGTCCTGGACCATCCGCTGCGCGCCGAAGCCCAGTGCCACACCGGCCACGGTCGCGGGGGCGGCGAGCCCGCTGATCGGCACACCCATGCGGTCCACGATCATCACGCCGGCGACGCAGTAGATCAGCACCAGAACCGTCCAGGTCACGACCTGGGTCAGGGCATGCCGGTGCTTGGCCGCCTCCGAACGCACCAGCGCGTCGGACTCCTTGACTTTGTCATCGATCCGGGTGGTGATCCGGCCCCCGAGCCAGCTCACGAACCGGGTCAGCAGCAAGGCACCGCCGACCAGCAGCAGGATCTCCAAGCCGCTGCTGCGCGCCCACAGGGTGACGTCGGTCAGCGGTCGGACAGCACTCAGCACGCACCCATCGTGCTCGACGCCCTTCGGAGACGGTTCACCGGTGCTTGGGCGTTCGATGGGGACGACCCAAAGATGCCCGCCAGCCACAAGCCGGCAGGTAGGTCCGCTCCGTCACAGCCGAGGAACCCCGTACCCGGCTGCGCACAGATGGTCGAGGTGCACACTGATCCTATGGTCCGGCGAAGACATCGAAGCGTCACCTACGACATCGTGACCCCTACCGATAGGGAACGGCTCGAACACGAGATCTCCGTCCGGCGCAAGCGCTACTTTGCGATCATGATCCCCTGTCTCGCGCTGGTCGCCTTCGGCTTCTTCGTCCCCGCTCCCCCGCCAGCGCGCGTTGTGGCGTTGGTGTGTGCCGCGGTCCTGCCACCCTTCGCCGCAATCGTCGGCAACGCGAGAATCAGATGACAACCTACGAACTGGAGGGATTCGACCATGGCAGTCGACCATCACCACGCGGTTCAGTCAGCGGCGGACTACGCGAAGCAGGCGGCCTCGGTCGCGGAGAGCCTCGAGCCTGGC
>JBBRHF010000071.1:0-19267 GCA_038223055.1 Actinomycetes bacterium
CAGTACCCCGATGCGGACAAGGTCGTCCTGGTCATGGACAACCTCAACACCCACTCGATCGCCTCCCTCTACCAGGCGTTCGCACCGGAGAAGGCCTACGCGCTGGCCGGCAGGCTGGAGATCCACCACACCCCCAAGCACGGATCCTGGCTCAACATTGCCGAGATCGAGCTGTCCTGCCTGACCAAGCAATGCCTCGGCCGACGCATCGCCGACCTGGCCGTCCTGAACGAGGAGCTCACCGCCTGGGCCGACGCCACGAACGCTGACGAGCGCCAAGTGGACTGGAGTTTCACCACCAGAAACGCCCGCATCAAACTCCGGCACCTATACCCCGCTCTTTAGAAGCGACAGTCTACTAGGCCGGCGCGCCGGGCGGGGGTGGCGGTGGTGGGACGGGCTGCGGGACGGCGACCGCGGGGGCCGCCTTGGTGATCCGGCCGGCGTCCGAGCGAGCGGTGACCGTGCAGGTGAGGGTCGACCCCGCGAAGGTGGAAGGCACCACGAGCGCCGGCCCAGTGGCGACCTGTGTCGGGCCCACGCTCCAGGTGGTCACGGTGGAGTTCGTGTTTGCGCTCCAGGAGCCCGGGCCGCAACTCAGCGTCGCGCCGACGGCGGGCGTCCCGGTGACGACGGGTTGCCGGAGATTGACCGGCAGGGCCCTGTTGTCGGTGACCGCAACGCGCGGCAGGGCGGTCTTGGCGCTGGTGATCCAGGGGCGGTAGGCGCCGACGGAGGTGAAAACCGTGGGTATCCGGGCCCTGCAGCCGGCGCCGAACGAGGTGACCCCCACGACGTAGGAGGTGCCGGCGGAGCGAACGACCAGTGGACCTCCGCTGTCCCCGTGGCACCCACCGGAATAGGTGCGCGACGCGGTGTTGAAGTGGGCCGCGGCCACCATCACCGAAGGCTTGAACTCGCCGCCGTAGGCGCGGGCGGCGGCCTGTCGGCTGGACTCGAGCCGCGCTGAGCCGAGCTGGTTGGTGAGGCGCTCGTTCTGGTTCTCGCCCCAGCCGTACATCGTGAGCGACGGTGGCTTCGTGCCGTTGATCGCGCGGGCCTGACCGGGTGTGCCGAGCCGAGCGTAGGACCGCAGGCGGAGGGGGGTGAGCGGGCGCAGCAGCGCGATGTCGTGCGTGGTGCGGGCGTTGGTGTAACGCCTGTCGACGACAACCGCTTCGACCGGCACGAGGGTGCCACCAGTCAACCGGTCGGCACCGACCTTGACGAAGTAGAAGGGACGTTCGGTGACGTCGGTCACACAGTGGGCAGCGGTAAGCACTTGACGACTTGAGAGCGCCGTGGCCGTGCAGGTGAAACTGGCCTGGTCCCCGGCGTGGTCGGCCCGGTAAAGGCTCAGCACCCAGGGAACCGACTGGCTGGGACTCGCCACCGACGTTCCGTAGGTGACGGCTGCGGCTGGAGCCGCGAGGGCGCCGGTGAGGGCGATCAGGGTGGCGATGCCGGCCAGCCGGGAGGTGACGCGCCAGCCCGGGCCGTGCTCGGGTGACGCTCGTCGTGACGTGGGTCGAACGGGCACGGCTGGTCCCCCGGGCGGTGATGGTGTCGGTGCTCAGTGTAGTCGTCGAGCACGGATTGCTGGCCAGCTTTGCCGAAATTGGCGGCAGAGTACGTCGGAGTCGGGCTGCTTATCCGTGGGTGGCGCCCGCTGGGGGATGTTCGATGGCGATGTGCAACGGTGTGGCTCGGCCGCGGTCGACGAGCAACCCGCGCCCAGGGTGGGAGTGGTGACAGCGGTCGACCCGCACGGCCAGCAGCTCGCCGTCCAGGGGGCCGAGCGACCCGAGCAGGACGCCACGGCGGCTGCGCCGCGCCTCCACAGTGACGCCACGAAACAGGGCACCCAGGTCGTTCACGGCACCGGCCAGGACGAGGGTGACCTGGGCCGTGATCTGGCCGCGGAGCGCGGCGAGCAGCAGTGGCTCCAGCGGCGAGTCGTGCAGTGCCTCGGCGTCGTCGGCCAGCACCACCAGCTCGCCCGGCTGCGCCAGCCAGTCGCCGAGCTGGCTGGCCGACGCCGGGTCGGCGGACAGGACTGCGAGGACTGAGGGCTCGCCGGCCAGGCTCGGCAGGGGTGACCGGCGAGGAGCCACGAGCACCGTCGGGACCGCCTGGGTGAGCAGGCCGCGGGCCACCGTGAGCAGGGTCGTCGAGCGTCCGCTGCCCGGTTGACCCGCGATCGTGAAGGCGCCGCCCGAGGGGGAGAGGTCGACGGCGATCGGTGCGAGATCGTCTCCCCCCAACCCCAGCAGAATCCGGCCGGGACGGCAGCCCTCGATCCCGTCCGCTGAGGTTGCCGACGCGGCCGCCGCTGCGGTCACCTCGGCGAGCGTGACCAGCGTTGGCAGCGGCTCCACCCGAAGGGGCCGCTGAAACGGCGGAACGGCGCCCGAGCGGCTGGCCCCGGCGGGGGTGGGGGTGGGGGTGGGGGTGGGGGTGGGGGTGGGGGTGGGGGTGGGGGTGGGAGCTGCCGCGTAGACATCATTGTGCGGGCGGGATGCCAGCCGCTGCTCTCCCGACTCCGTACTCGGGCGGCGGCCAGCTTCATCGGCGTGGCGCGCCGCCTCGGACTCCCGGGCGCGGGCCTGTTCGGCGATTCTGCGCAGCGCGGCCACTTGGGCCGTCCCCCTGGGGTCGGCGCTGAGCAGCGCGACCTGCACCTCGACGGCATCCAGCAGCGCCATCGACCCTTCGCCGGCAGAAATCGGGCCGCCCCCACTGGTGGTGTGGCTCAGGCCGTGGCAGGGGCCGCTCGACCCTGCCGGCAGGACACCGCGTCCTGGGGGCATAGCGGACGGCACATCACGCGCGGCGAGCCCGGCGAGGGCGAAGTCGCCGGGGTCGGCCAGGCGCAGCACCAGCCGTTCGGTTACGGACTCGGCCACCCGGCTGGTGAGCAGTCCACGGTCTCCGGTCGCGACGACCCGGATTCCGGCACCAGCACCGTCGCGCACAAGTCGGCGCAGCGACTCCAGGGGCCGACCGTGGTCGATCGCGTCGTAGGTCGTGGAGACGCCCTCCCAGCCGTCCACGAGCAGGACGATCTGCGGCAGCCGCTCGCTTGGGGCCACCTCGCGACGGTGCTCGGCGAGGGACGTGTGGCCGGCGCGCGCGAGCAGGTCGGTGCGCCGGTCGAGTTCGTCCACGAGCCTGGTGAGGAGCCGGTCGCCGCGCTCCGGCTGGTCACGGGAGACGACGGCGCCGCAGTGTGGCAGGGTGGTCAGGACTCCCAGGGCTCCGGCGGATCCATCGAGACCGTAGAGGTGGACATCCCGGGGTGAGTGCCGAGCGGCGATCGATCCGGCGAGAGTGCGCAACACCGAGGTGCGCCCGCTGCGCGGGGACCCCACGATGATGAGGTGGCCGCCGCGCTCCAGATCGAGGGCGTAGGTCACCTGTTGTTGCAGCGCCGGCAGGTCGCACAGACCCAGCGGAACCGCCCAGTCGACCGGCGCGTCCACGCCGGGTGGGTGGGCGAACGGGGCGACAGCCCCGTCGGGGGCCTGTTCGGTCGGCCACGACGCGCATCCGCTGGCCCCGGCACGGACCGCGTCCTCGAGCGTGAGCACCGACGGTAGGGGCGGTAGCCAAGGACTCGCCGGCACCGTGATGGCGAGGCCACGTGTGGCCGCACGCGCCGCCGCGGCCAAGCGGGCGAGATCGGTCGGCCGGTCGGAGTTGCCGGCGAGCGGCTCGGCGGTCCGGCCCGGCGGCCAGGCCACGACGCCGACCGAGGGCCCGACGGGTCCGCCCGACGACGAGCCGGAGACCCGAGCGGACTGGAACGCCCGCACCGGGCCAGGGCCGATCCGTAGGATCGCTCTCCCCGGCGTATCGCGACCGATGGCGGCAGCGAGCGGGCTGTCGACGACCTCCGTGGATTCGCCGACGTCGGTGACTCGCAGGGCCACCCGGATGCTGGTGTTGGCTCGGATGTCGGCGCTCACCACTCCGGCGGGGCGCTGCGTGGCGAGCACGAGGTGCACGCCGAGCGAACGTCCGCGTTGCGCCACCCCGACGAGCCCGCCGATGAAGTCGGGCAGCTCCTCGGCCATGGTCGCGAACTCGTCGACGACGATCACGAGCCGCGGCAGCGTCCGGAGAGGGCGACCGGCCGCCCTGCCGGAGTGCCCGCCGGCCGGCCGACCGGACTGCCCGCCGTCCGGGACGGCCCCGACCGTCGGCCGGCCGGCCGATCGGAGCTCGCCCCCCCGCCCGAGCGTCGACGGGTCGGCCGATCGGAGCTCGCCCGACCGGATGTACTGCGTCAGGTCGGCGCAGCCCGCCTCGCGGAGCAGCCGCTCCCGCCGTCGCAGCTCGGCCCGCAACGACGTGAGCGCGCGGCGGGTGAGGTGCTCGTCGAGGTCGGTGACCAGTCCCACGGTGTGCGGAAGCGTGGCGCAGTCGGCGAAGGCTGCGCCGCCCTTGTAGTCGATCAGGACGAAGACCAGCTGGTCTGGTGGGTTGCGCACGGCCAAGCCGGCGACCAGGGTCTGCAGCAACTCGGACTTGCCCGATCCAGTGGTGCCGGCGACGAGGGCGTGCGGGCCGTCGGCGGCCAGGTCGAGCACAAGCGCCGTGCCCCCCGACGTGACGCCGAGGGGAACGGCCGTTGCGGAAGGCTCGTCCCGCCAGGCCTTCGCGAGGCAGCCGGCGTCAGTCGGATCGAGGTCGTCCGCGAACAGCGCCAGCAATTCGGTCCGGACCGGCAGTGCGCCGACCTCATCGGCGGGTGTGGCGTCGCGCAAGGGGGCGAGTGCCCGGGCGAAGCGACGCGCCCATGCCTCGCCGACGCCGTCGACGCCGATGTTGTGCAAGGTCGCCGTGCCCTCGGTGCGCACGGTCAACAAGGCCGTCTCGCCGGCTCGTCCGGACGCCGAGACGGTCGACCGACACTCCGCCGGAAGGGCGGTCGCTTCGCTGTCCAGGCAAATCACGTGGATGCCGGCGGCCGGGCCCTGGGCAAGGACGGTGGAGACGCCCGGCGTCATCCGCAGCGCATGGGCACCGTCGATGACGACGACCGTAGACCGGGCGTCGGGTGGCGAGCGCGGCGACGCGGTCCCGACGTGGCGGCTGGACTGCTGGTCGATGACCGCGAGTAGCTCACCCACGCGGGCGGCCACGTCCTGCGTCCCGACGCCGATGAGCAGCCCTTCGCCCGCTCGCTGCGGGGACCGCAGATGGACCAGCCACCGGGCCCATGACCAGTCCTCGGCCCGGGCCGGATCGGCCACTAGCACGACAAGGCTGAGGTGCCGGGGACTGTGCCAGGCGGCGAGCTGGCACACCCAGAAGCGCAGTGCAGCCAGCGCCGTCGGGCGGGCACCGGACAGGCCGAGCACGCCGATCTCGGCAAGGCGCACCGTGACCGGAGCGTCGCGCAGCATCGGTGGGCGCACGGCGGCTGGATCGCCTGAACTCGCGACACCCAGTAAGCGAGGCGGAGACGAGCCAGGCGGCGACGAACCCGGCGATGACGAACCCGGCAGGGCGGGATCAGGGGACGGGTCACCTGCCGGCGCGCCCGGCGACGGTGCCAACCCGGACGGATCGTCGCACGTGTCGAAGGACTGCTGGAGCGCCCCGTCCGAGGAGCGCAGCGTGATGTCGGCCGGCAGGTCGGCGAGGCCAACCCGCACCTCCAGCGCGTCGCCGTCGCCGGGTCGACGCTCCCAGAGCCGCGGCCCTGGTATGCACGCGGTGACGAGCAGGCTTGGCGCGCCGGGGTGGCGGATGTGCGTGGACCGGGCCTCTCTCGCGACGGCGTCGGCGAGGTCCGCATGCACGGAGGACAGCTCCGCGTCGAAGCGGCCATGTTCCCGACGTGTCGTGCGCCGGGCCGCGGCGCGCTCGCTGACCCACTGGCCGATCGCCATGAGCGGGGAGAGAAGCACAAACACGAGGTAGGTGGTGCTGCCCGTCAGGGCGACCAGCCCGACGCCGGCAGCGATCGGCACTGTCAATGTCACCCACGGCACCCGCGGCTTCGGCGGAAGCGCCGGTGGCGCCGGCATCGTCACGGTGGGGCGGTGGGAGGCCGGCAGCAGCCTCGGCGGCCGGTTGACATAGATATGCCCCTGGCCGTCGCCGCGACAGACCGCCCCCTCGTGCTGCGGGATCACCAGGGTCAGCCGGGAACCGCCGACGGCGATCGCCTGGCCTGGGCGCACCGACGTCTCACGCTGGCCGATCGCGGCGCCATCGACCCCGGTCCCGTTGGTCGAGCCCATGTCCTGGATCGTGGGCCCTCCCGGGGACACCCGCAGCACCGCGTGCAGCCGTGACACGTCGGGGTCCGCGACGCGCACAGCTGCGTGTGCTGCTCGGCCGATCGTGTGCTGGCCGGCGCCGAGGCGATGCACTCCGCCGGCGTCGGGACCGGCCACAACGTGCAGCTCGAGCAGGCCGCGCTGCTCGACGGGTCGGGCTTGGTCGACGGTGAGGATCGCACCCTGCAGCAGCGGCGGGGCGCCGAGGTGGGCGTCGCCGCCCAGCTCGGTCGACTCGTGGAAGAGCGCACCGTGGCTGCGCCCGACCGTCCGCAGCAGTGCCTCGTGGACCTGGGCCAAGGTGACCCCGGCCGCGGCGTCGACCCGGCAGTCCGAGGACCGGGGACCCCCGGGGGCTCCGGGGTCCACGATCGTGAGGCACAGCTGCATCGGGTCGCCATCTCCTGGTTCCGGTTAGTGACCTCAAAGCCTCTCCTACGTTGGCGATCCCCAGAGGTCGTCGTCCACAGGACGGCGTTGTCCACAGGGGCGATGCCTTGTCTCGACGCGAGCGGAGATGACCACCTGATTGGCGCATCCAGGTAGGGACATCGGAGTGCCCAACATGATCCGTCGTCAAGCAGTGTGGAGGCGTCGACGATGCGCTGTCCGGACGGGGCGGGAGCCGCTGCGACCGGGTCCGCGTTGCCGCATACAAGGGCTCCGGAGCCGTTGTGAGGCGGTTGGTGTGGACCAGCCACGAGCTGAGGGCGGCCACGACCGACATGCCACGTCGGGTATGCCCGTCGGTGAGTGCTGGCGCTTCGGGGGAGTCGAAAAAACGCAGGTCCTTGGTCGCCATCACCGGCTTCTTGACCGGAACACCGTCCGGATCATGACGCGTGTCGGTGCCTCGTCCGTCAACAGTGACTGACACAGATCCATCGACGTGCAGGCTGACGGAGCAGTGACCGCCCTCGGTGTGAAGGGCCTCGGCGGCCAGGTAGGCGATGACCTCGAGGTTGAGGGGCATGGCGCCGCCAGGCGCGTAGCGCAAGTTGGTCGCGAATCTCCGCGAGATGGTCAACATCCGAGGTGCTGGCCCGGTCGTGGGTTGTCTTGGGCCACATCGTCGTGTCACTCATTCCGCAGGGGATGTGCACACTTGGCACATGTCCTCCTGGTCGGCGACGAGCTCGTCGCCGGGACTCGACCTGGCGCGCAGCGGCAGCCGGGTCCGAGCCAGCACCTCGACGGCGTGGGAGGACATCGTCCGCACGGTGAGCAGCTCGTGGCGCACCTGGAACATCTCCTCCAGGCTGGAAAAGGCAGTGGCCGTGGGATCATCGGATCGGAAAACTGGTGCACGAGGCTGCTCCATCGAAGGGGTCCCCATTCGCGTCGTCGAGACACCGGCGGGGCTGGCCTCCCGGGTGTGGGATCGGGTCGTCGAAACCAGCAACATCCGCTTGACGCTGGCACTGGCCATCGACGTCTACCGGGTTCTGGCCCTGGGCTTCGCCGGCGCCCTGCTGGTCAAGGATTTCGAGGATCTGCGTCGACCGTGGCTGGGCGTGTCGGCCCTGGGAACGATGGCGGCCTGGACGGTGCTCGCCCCGGTCCTCTACCGCGTGCCTGCTGTCGTGCCCGGCTCGCTGCTCGCCGCCGACCTCGCGCTGAGCATCGGATTGGTCATCGGGACCACGGCGGTGCAGTCCGCTCAGGTCATCGCCGCAGGGACGGCGACGTTGCCTTCGTTCTGGGTCAGTGCGTCGGTGCTGGCGTGGGCGGTCTTCCGGGGACCGCTGGCCGGCGCGGCGGCCGGCGCCGCCCTCGGACTGGCCGACCTGTGGGTCATCGGGTCCGGGCTGTCCCGGGCCACGGTCGAGAACATCTCCCAGTTGCTCATTCTCGGCGTGGTCGTGGGATGGCTGGCACGGCTGGGGACGGCGGCGGAGCGGGCGCAGGCCGAGGCCGCCGCCGTGCGCGCCGCCGCCGGGGAGCGGGACCGATGGGCTGCCGAGATCCACGACGGGGTGCTCCAGGTTCTTGCCCTCGTACGTCGACGTACGGCGGGCCTGCCGGGAGCACTGGGCGAGCTGTCCACCCTGGCCGGTGACCAGGAGGCCGCGGTGCGGGCGCTATCAGCGGGGCCGCCGGTCGCGCCAGCCGGGGGAACCGCGGATCTTCGCGAACTGCTGCGCTCCCAGGCGCGAGCCCACGTCGCCGTCAGCCTCCCGGCGGACCCCGTGTTGCTCGACGCGGCGGTCGCCCGGGAGGTGGCCGCAGCGGTCGCGGCGGCGCTGGACAACGTGAGCCAGCATGTGGGCCCCGCGGCTCCGGCCTGGGTGCTGGTGGAGGACCGGGTGCAGGAGGTGGTCGTCACGGTCCGGGACGACGGCCCCGGGGTCGGTCCAGGTCGGCTGGCCGATGCCCGAGTGGCGGGTCGGCTCGGGATCAGCGCCTCGATCGAGGGACGCATGCGCGCCGTGGGCGCCTCGGCGGTTCTGCGTGCCGAAGCCGGACAGGGGACGGAGGTGGAGCTGCGTGTCCCCCGGTGACCCGATCCGGGTCCTCATCGTGGACGACCACCCGATCTGGCGCGACGCCGTGGCGAGGGACCTGTCCGAGGAGGGGTTCGCCGTGGTCGGCACCGCCGCGGACGCGGCCTCGGCCCTGCGGATCCTGGGCGCCACCCGTCCCGACGTCGTGCTGTGCGACCTGTCCCTGCCGGATCGGTCCGGTGTGGAGGTCATCCGGGCGGTCGCAGCGGGCGGGTCCGCGAGGGCGCTGGTTCTGTCGGCCAGCGGCGAGGGCCGCGACGTGCTCGACGCCGTCAAGGCCGGTGCCATCGGCTATCTGACCAAGTCGGCCAGGCCGCAGGAGCTGAGCGCCGCCGTTTTCCGCGCGGCCGCCGGCGAGGCCGTCTACAGCCCCGGTCTGGCCGCGCTTGTCCTCGGGGAATACCGCCGGATGGACGCTGCCGCGGCCGACCCAGGTCGCACCGCACCCGCCGGGAACGCGCCGAGCTCCGGGGTGCCGCAGCTCACCGGTCGCGAGGAGGAGGTCCTGCGCATGGTCGGCGCCGGCCGCACGGCGCAGCAGGTCGCCCAGCAACTGGGGCTGTCTCCTCGCACCGTGCAGAACCACATCCAGCACGCGATGGACAAGCTGCAGGTGCACAACCGCGCCCAACTGGTGCGCTACACGATCGAGCACGGCTTGGACTGACACAACCGCCGGCCGTGCCCCGAGGGAAGGGACGGCGCAGGGCGCGGCCCAGGCCGGCAGGACCCAGACCCGGCCGCCACATAGTGTGCGTGTCGTGAGCAAGGACCTTCCGAGGAGCCTGCCGGCCGACCAGTACGTCGATCCAGCGGGCGTGTTGGCGTTCGTGGATGCGGTCGAGGCCGACCCGACCACTGAGCTACACAGCCTCATGGTTTTGCGGCACGGCCACGTCGTCGCGGAGGGGTGGTGGGCGCCGCATACACCGGACCGGACCCGGCTGCTGTATTCGCTCAGCAAGAGCTTTACGACCACCGCACTCGGGTTCGCGCTGAGCGAGGGCCTGTTCGACCTTGACGACACCGTCGTGTCGCACTTTGCGGAGTTCGACGCCGACATCACCGACGCCGCCAGCCGGGCCATCACGTTGCGGCACCTTGCCTCGATGGCCAGCGGGCACAACCGCGACATGATGGCGGAAGCCGCGACACGCGATCCGCAGGAGCCGGTGCGCGGCTTCCTGCTGGTGCCGCCGGATGAGCAACCCGGCACGGTCTTCGCCTATAGCCAGCCCTGCACCTACTCGCTGGCCAGCGTCATCCAGCGCGCGGCCGGCGTGCGGTTGACCGACTATCTGCGGTCGCGGTTGTTCGACCCGCTCGGCATCGGTGAGGTCGGCTGGCAGGCCTGGCCACCGGGTCGGGAACTTGGCTTCAGCGGCTTGTTCGCCCGCACCGAGGATGTCGCCAAGCTCGGTCTGCTCTATCTGCAACGCGGCCGATGGAACGACACACAACTGCTCCCCGAACGCTACATCGCCCAGGCGACGTCCCGGCAGATCGGCACCCCGAACGAGGACGATATCGACTGGCGGCAGGGTTACGGCTTCCAGTTCTGGATGTCGCAACACGGTTACCGCGGCGATGGCGCCTTCGGGCAGTCCTGTGTTGTCCTGCCCGAGCAGGACGCGGTGATCGCCATCACCGGCGGCACAGAGGCGATGCAGACGGTGCTGGACGCCGTGTGGGAGCACGTGCTCCCCGCCTTGGGCGCTACGGGGTCAGACGACGGAGCACAACAGGACCTCGACAGCCGGCTCCGGGGACTGCGCCTGGCGCCTTGCGCGGCGCAACCCAGTCCACCACGCTGGGAGGACTGGTGCAACGCGCCATTCCCCGTTGCGCCCGGCGGGAAGGGCATCCCGTCGGCGCCGCTCACGTCGATCGAGCTGAGCAGGACAGACCACGGACTCGACGTCACCATCATCGAGCAGGCCAACGCGCTCACGTTCCCCATCGGTGCGCCCGACTGGCTGGTCTCCACCCCGCACGACTCTCACGGAGACTCCATACCTATCGCCACGTCGGGGGGCTGGCTGGAGGACCACACCCTCCGGATAGAGGTCATCTTCCTGGAGTCGCCGCACCGGATGGACATCACCTGCTCGCTCCCTTCGCACATCGCTGAGGCGGCCTGGCGCGATGTGCCCCTCCACGGCGGCAGGCTGGAGACATTGCGCTGCCCGCGGTAGGTGGCTGCGCAAGCCGGCGGAATGCACTCACCCGCCGCGTACACCCCGACCGCGGCCACGATCTCGGCCAACGTCGCCCAGCCCGCGTTCCAGCCCCGGATCGCCTCCACCACGGCCGGGGTCAGCCGTGAGGCCCGCTCCGGACCTGCGGCGCCCGAAAGCACCGGCGACTTCGTGCAGTGTCTTGAGTGCCAGTCGCGGGCCCGCGCGGCGCACCGCCCGCGGGCCACGTGGCGGCTGGGCGGTGCTGTTACCGGCACGCCCGGCCGCCGCTACTCGATCCGAGCGCCCGAAAAGACGCCGGCTTCCATGATCGTGAAACTTGCGAGCGACGGGGCACTCATTTGTTTCGCGATCATGGACGGGGCGGTGCGCGGGCCGGGGTCGGATGGCCTCGGCCGCCTGGTGGAAGCCCATCAGCCAGTCGCCATCCCCGACCAGGCGGGCGGCGCCACGACCGACGGCCCAAGCGCAGGTCGAGACGATCAGGGAGCCGACCAGCGCGGTGCCGTTCTCGGCCACGGTGAATGCACGATCGCCTCTCGGCCCGGCGGCTTCTGGTCGAACGATTCCTCGGTGGGGCCGAACAGGTTGGTCAGATGGCGGGTCACCTCATTGACCTCGAAGAATCCGCAGTAGACCGTGTGCCGCGGCTCCCGACTGCTCCTGCTGATGGCGTCGGTCGCTTCGTGGTCACGATCCCACGGCATCTGAGGTCGCGCGTCGGGGACGTTCCGGACATTCGCGCATGTGGACAGCGGGGGACGGTGTTCGGTGTGAACAACTCGAGGGCATACCAGAGGTCGAGAATGTGCATCTGGCTGCGACTGGTGCCCCTGATCGCGCGACAATGTACTGGCATGTCACCGCAGGATGGCCTGAGTCTCGTGGTTGTCCACAGGCTGGAAACAGGGGCTGTTGCGCGGGACCGGGTGTCGGTAGTCTCGCCAACTCCGAGCCGTGGTCGCAGTCAGTCCATCCGATGGTCCGGGCCGGTGAGGTGCGACGCGGCGAGACGGGTGCAACATGGCGGTCGGGGTGGTGACCGCGGTTGCCGTGGTCGAGGACGAGGTCCGCGAGTTGGTCCGCCGCCGCGGCCTGGATCCGGTCGCCGACCCCGGGGCGGTGCGCCGGCTGGTCGCCGAGGTCATCACGGAGTACGACGAACGCAGCAGCAGCGGCAGCCTCCCGGTGCTGGACGACTCTCCCGGCGCGGCTCGCGCCGTCTTCGACGCTGTGGCCGGTTTCGGGCCGCTGCAGAAGTACTTCGACGATCCCACAATTGAAGAGATTTGGGTGAACGAGCCCACGAAGGTCTTCGTGGCCCGCCGGGGGGCGCACGAGCTGACTACCACGATCCTCAGCGCCGACCAGGTGCGCGACCTGGTCGAGAAGATGCTGCGGTCCTCGGGGCGCCGGGTTGATTTGTCCACTCCCTTTGTCGACGCGATGCTCCCGGACGGCAGCCGGCTGCACGTGGCGATCCCGGACATCACCCGCCTGCACTGGTCGCTGAACGTGCGCAAGTTCGTGGTGCGCGCAACGCATCTGGACGACCTGGTGGAGCTGGGCACGCTGACACCCCAGGCGGCCCGGTTCCTCGAGGCCGCCGTCGTGAGCGGGCTGAACATCCTGGTCGCCGGCGGGACGCAGGCAGGGAAGACCACCCTGCTGAACTGCCTGACGGCGGCCGTGCCGAGCGGCGAGCGGGTGATCACCTGTGAGGAAGTCTTCGAACTGAAAATCCCCCTTCCGGACGTGGTGGCGCTGCAGTGCCGCCAGCCCAGCCTTGAGGGGACCGGTGAGATCAAGCTGCGCCGTCTGGTCAAAGAGGCGTTGCGGATGCGCCCGTCTCGGATCATCGTCGGTGAGGTCCGCCAGGAGGAGAGTCTGGACCTGCTCATAGCACTCAACTCCGGTTTGCCGGGGATGTGCACGATCCATGCCAACTCGGCTCGCGAGGCCGTCACGAAAATGTGCACTTTGCCGTTGCTGGCCGGGGAGAACGTCGGGCATGCGTTCGTGGTGCCGACGGTGGCGGGGTGCATCGACATGGTCGTGCAGATCTCCAGCGAGAACGACGGGCGCCGCGTCGTCCGGGAGGTCATCGCGATCCCCGGCCGGGTCGAAGGCGACATCGTCGAGACGGCCGATGTCTTCGTGACCCGCGGCGACCGGCTGGTGCGTGCCGAGGGCTGGCCGCCGCATGCCGAGCGTTTCGCGCGGCACGGCTTCGATCTGGCCCGGTTGCTGGCACCGACCGAGGGGTTCGACGACTGATGGGCGCGCTGGTCGGGCTGCTGTTCGGCATGGGCGTGCTGATGATGTGGCGCTCCCGCGATCGGCCCGAGCCACGGGTTCGCACCCGCCCGACCCGGCGTGACCGGGTCAGCGAGATGCTGGCCCAGGCTGGCATCGAGTCGGTGACGCCGGGGGCCTTGCTGGCGACCTGTCTGGGTGTCGGGACCGTCGTTCTGCTGGGCATGTACGCCGTGTCCCGCTCGCCCGCCATCGCACTCGCGTTCGCCCTGATCGCCTCGTGGGGTCCGTTCGCGCTCGTGCGCTTCCGCCAGCGCCAGCGTCGGGCCGAACTGCGCGATCTGTGGCCCGAGGTCGTCGACAACCTGACCTCGGGGGTCCGCGCCGGTCTGTCACTGCCTGAGGCGCTGACCCAGGTCGGGCTTCGGGGTCCGACCGAGTTGCGCCGCCCGTTTGTGCGCTTCGGCGAGGACTATCGCGCGACCGGCCGGTTCTACGACTGTTTGGACCGGCTCAAAACGACCTTGTCCGATCCGGTTGGTGACCGCATTGTGGAGTCGTTGCGGATGGCTCGGGAAGTCGGCGGTAGTGATCTCGGCCGGCTGCTGCGCACCCTGTCCGCCTTCCTGCGTGAGGACGCCCGCACCCGGGCCGAGCTCGAGACCCGGCAAGGTTGGACCATCAACGCCGCTCGACTTGCGGTCGGCGCGCCGTGGATCGTGCTGGGTCTGTTGTCGCTGCGCCCCGAGGCGGTTGACGCCTACAACACTCCGCAGGGGTTGGTGGTGCTCGCGGTGGGTGGCGGACTGTGTCTGGTTGCCTACCGGGTGATGCTGCGGATCGGTCGGTTGCCCGATGAGGAGCGGGTGCTGCGATGAACACGATGGTGCTGCGATGAACACGGTCCTGCTCGGTGGCGGCGTCGGTCTGGTAGCAGGCACCGGGGTGGTGATCGCTGCGTTGCGCGTTCCAGCCCTGCGCCGGCCGAGCCTGGACGATCGCCTCGCCCCCTATCTGCGTGACTCGGCCCGCCCGTCGCGGTTGCTGCTGCGCGACCGGGGTCTGACCCCGTTCCCCACGTTGGAGCGCATCCTGGCGCCCGTGATGGGTGACGCGGTGCGGGTGTTGGAGCGGGTGCTGGGCGGGGCGGGCTCGATCCGGCACCGTCTGGAGCAGGCCGGGCGAGGGGTGACGTTGGAGGCGTTCCGGGCCGAGCAGGTGCTGTGGGGCGGTGGCGGTCTGCTGGCCGGGATCGCGGCGAGCGTGCTGCTGACCGCTCATGGTGGTTTCCGCCCGTTCCCGTTGCTGATGGTGTGTCTGATCTGTGCGGTGTCCGGGGTGCTGGCACGGGACCGGTGGCTCAGCCACGAGGTGGCGGTGCGCGAGACGCGGATGATGGCCGAGTTCCCGACGATCGCCGAGTTGCTCGCCCTGGCCGTGGCAGCAGGGGAGGGCGCGGCGGGGGCACTGGAGCGGGTGACCACGATCAGCCGCGGCGAATTGGCGCGTGAGCTGGGCCGGGCTCGAGCCGACGCGCATGCGGGTGCCTCCCTAGTGCAGGCTCTGCAGGGGACCGCGGCCCGCACCAGCCTGCCGGCGCTTGCCCGGTTCGTCGACGGGGTCGCCATCGCCGTCGAGCGGGGCACCCCCTTGGCCGAGGTGCTGCGTGCCCAGGCCGTCGACGTACGCGAGGCAGGCAAGCGGGCGCTGCTGGAAGCCGGCGGACGCAAGGAAATCGCCATGATGGTGCCCGTGGTGTTCATGGTGTTGCCGGTGACTGTGTTGTTCGCGTTGTTCCCGGGCTTTTTCGGTTTTAGTTTTGCCGGCTGAGGCCGGCTCTACCAAGGAGATGACCACCCATGTTCACACGCCTCTGGCAGCCGATCAGCGATGCCGCGATGCTGGCCTACACCAGGGTCGTGGTCCGGGGACGCGATCGCGGCGACGTGCCGGGCTGGGTGCTCGTGACCATCATGAGCGCCGGTTTGGTCACCGCGTTGTGGTTGGTCGCCGACGACAAGCTGAGGTCCCTGTTCGGCAACGCCATGGACGGGGTCGTGGGCAACGCGCCGTGAGGCCGCCGGCGGTGTCCGTTCGGGCCGGCCCGCCCCGTGCCGTCGGTGCCGGGCGTGCCGTCGGTGCCGGGCGGGCCAGCGCTGCCGGGCGGGCCAGCGCTGCCGGGTGTGACCGTGGTGTCGCGGTGGTGGAATTCACCCTGGTGAGCGTGCTGCTGACGGCGTTGTTCTTGGCGGTGCTTCAGCTGGGCCTGGCGCTGCACGTGCGCAACACGCTGACCGCGTCGGCGGCCGAGGGTGCCCGGTTCGGGGCCAACGCGGACCGCGACCCGGAGCAGGGCGCCGCGGTGACCCGCAGGCTCATCCGGGACTCGCTGGCCGACTCGTTCGCCCAGGACGTGCAGGGTGGGGTAGAGACCGTCGGCGGCGTGACGGCGGTCTACGTGCAGGTCCGGGCGCGACTGCCGCTGTTCGGGTTGCTGGGTCCACCGCGCGGCATCCTGGTGCGCGGTCACGCGTTCCAGGAGGCGCCGTGAGGGTTCCCCGCGACGACGAAGGCAACGCCATGGTGGAGTTCGTGTTCCTCGCGGTGCTGTTGATGGTGCCGCTGGTCTACGTGCTGCTGACCGTGTTCCGGGTGCAGGGCGCGGCCTACGCCGTGTCCAGCGCGGCCCGGGAGGCGGGCCGGGTGTTCACCACGACCGAGTCATCCGACGGTGCGTCGGACCGGGCGTTCGCGGCGGCGGCGATGGTGATGCGCGACAGCGGTCTGGCGCTGTCCCCGCGTGAGCTGCACATCCGGTGCGCGGCCGACCCGTGCCTGACCCCCGGCGCCACGGTGGATGTGTCGATCGCCTACCGGGTGGCGCTGCCGTTGGTGCCCCGGGTGTTTCACGGGTCGGCCCCCGCCACGGTGCGGGTGACCAGTGACCACCTTGAGGTCGTCGACCGGTTCCGGGCGTCGCGGTGAGCTGGTGGCGGCGCGCTATGGGCCGCGTGCGCCACGATGATGACGGTCAGCTGATCCTGCTCATCCTGGCCTACGCGGTCATCGCGGGCCTGCTCGTCACGGTGGTGGTCAACGTGTCCAAGACCTACCTCTACCGCCGATCCCTGCTCGCCGCGGCCGACGGTGCGGCGGTGACCGCGGCCAACCAGCCCGACCTGGACTCCGTCTACCGCCCCACCAGCGGGGTCCCCGGCTCAGCCGGTCCGGCGCAGGCGGGCCCGGTGCGGCTGCCGATCAGCCGGGCTGCAGCCACCGCTGCGGTGGATCGCTACGCCTCCGACGCCGGACTGGACCGCCGGTTTGACGGGTTCCGGGTCGTCGCCGTAACCACCGACGGGGACCGGGTGACGGTCACCCTGCGGGCCGCCGTACGGATGCCGTTCTTGAACCTGCTGTCCTCGACGTACGCCGGGGGCTACCCGGTCCAGGCCGCCGCCTCCGCCCGATCACCCCTCACGCCCTGACGCAGGTGTCCGGCGGCTACCCGATGTCCCTCAACCGGTAGCGCATCACCCCGGTCACCGGCAACAGCCAGGTGGCCCCGAGGATCCCGACGACCAGCGTGGCGAGCAAGGCGCGGGTCCGCGAGGTCGCCGTCGCGAGGACCTGCTCGGTGCGTCCGTCGTGCTGCATCTCCTCCAGGGTGCCGGTCCCGACCGCCCTGCCGGCGCGAATGATGGTCACCCGCGTGGCGAGCCGCTCCACTTCGCTGGGGATGTGGCTGGACAACAGCACCCGTCGCCCTCGCTCGGTGTGCTCCGCGAGACGAGCATGTCGATGGTCTCGCCGCCGCTCAGGTTCGGCCCCACCGCAACGTCGCCGGGCACGTAGGCCAGTCGGCGATGGATGTCCACGGCGTCGCGCCACGGGTCGAGCCCGAAGACCTGCGCCGCGCCGGCATCGGTTCGCACCAGCCCCAGCAGCGATCTGATCGTGGTCGATTTCCCAGCCCCGTTGGGTCCGAGGAAGCCGTGGACCTCACCGGGGCGAACGTCGAGGTCAAGTTCATCGAGGGCACGGACGCCGCCGAAGGTCTTCACCAGTCCTCGGACCGAGATGACCGGAACGGCCGGATGCTCTTTGAAATCGACCATACGGGCTGATGCGTCGCGACCAGGTCCCCGGGCCGATGATCGCAGCATGGACCGAGCGTTTCACCCCCGTCTCGACCACGACGCCAGCACACCTGCCGATGGCGGTCACCCGTGGGGATGGACCGGCACCCTCGGCGCCGGTGAGAGGAACTGGCCTGAAGAGTGGGCAGGATGCCCCTTCGCCGAGCGCAACGGCGCCGGCGCACCTGACGTCGACCTCGGCGGCCTGGCCCGCTGGCTCGCCCGCACACCCTGCAGCCCCCTGTACAAGCGACACATCAGCCCGGACCGCGAACTGCACGCCCTGGCCGACGCCCACCCGGGTAGCCGATCAAGAGTCGGCCCTACGTGGCGAGCCGGCCTCCCGGGTCCGCCGGGCCGTACGGCGCCTTATGTCGCCTTCCTCCAGTCGGACGGTGCGCCGGGCCGCCGGGCCGCGGCGTCCTCATCCGAGTGACCCGTCACTGGTTTCCTCGACGTACGCCGAGGGCTGCCCGGTCCCCGGTTGCACCAGCTATCCGCCGGCCGAGACGGAGAACCAGCCGAGGGACCAGACTGGGGACATGACCCGTCCCGAGAGCCTGCTCGCCTGCGCCGAACGCGCCCTGGCCGCCTGCGGTGTCGACGTCGCGCCGGGCGAGGACTGGATGGCCCGCTCGCCGATCCACGGCCGGAACCTGCTGGGCGGCGCCGGCGCGGACGCGGCGGCCGTGGCCGAGGCGGTCGGCGCAGCACACGGCGCGTTCCTGACCTGGCGTGCGGTGCCGGCACCCCGGCGGGGTGCGCTGGTCAAGGCGCTGGGCCGGCTGCTGGAGCAGCACCAGGAGCACCTGGCTGACCTCATCACTGTGGAGGTCGGGAAGATCCGCTCCGAGGCCCTTGGCGAGGTCCAGGAGATGATCGACATCTGTGACTTCGCCGTCGGCCTGTCCCGCCAGCTCGAGGGAAGGACGATGCCCTCCGAGCGCCCCGGGCACCGGCTGATGGAGACCTGGCACCCCGCCGGCGTCGTCGCGGTCATCTCGGCCTTCAACTTCCCGGCGGCGGTCTGGTCCTGGAACACCGCGATCGCCCTGGTCTGCGGAGACAGCGTTGTCTGGAAACCCTCGGAGCTCACCCCGCTGACGTCGCTGGCGTGCACCGCCCTGCTGGGCCGGGTCATCGCCGACACCGGAGCCCCCGCGCACCTGCACGAGCTCGTCCTGACCGACCGCGCGAGCGCCGCCGCGCTGCTGGAGGACGGGCGGGTCGCCGTCGTCAGCGCCACCGGGTCCGAGCGGATGGGCGCCGAGATCGGCCCGCGGGTTGCGGCGCGGTTCGGGCGCTCGATCCTCGAGCTGGGCGGCAACAACGGCGCAATCGTGACGCCATCGGCGGATCTGGACCTGGCCCTGCGCGGCATCGTGTTCGCCGCCGCCGGGACAGCCGGGCAGCGGTGCACGAGCATGCGCCGGGTCATCGCCCACCGGTCGGTGGTCGACGAGCTGACCGAGCGGGTGGCCACCGCGTTCGCCGGTCTCGCGGTCGGTGACCCGTTCCAGCGCGAGACCTTGGTCGGACCGCTGATCAACGAGAATGCCTTCACCACGTTGCAGGATTCGCTGGGCCGCGCCCGCGCCGACCGCGGGGAGCTGGTCGTCGGCGGTGATCGGGTGGAGGTCGCCGGGCCGGACTCCTACTACGTCCGTCCGGCGCTGATGCGGATGCCGGCCCAGACCGAGGTGGTCCGGCAGGAGACGTTCGCGCCGCTGCTCTACGTCCTGGCCTACGGCGACCTCGACGAAGCGATCAACCTGCACAACGGCGTCCCGCAGGGCCTCTCGTCGAGCATCTTCACCTCCGACAACGCCGAGGCCGAGCGCTTCCTGTCGCCCGAGGGCTCCGACTGCGGCATCGTC
>JBBRHF010000072.1:0-19012 GCA_038223055.1 Actinomycetes bacterium
GCCACGGCGAGCAGCCGCAACCGAGACCACCGGCGCGCCCAGACCCGTCGGGCGAACCGCCGCGGTGAGGTGGTGGACACGTTCATCGGGCCTCCGCCAGGAACGCCAGGACCTCGGCGCCGACCATGGTGACGTCGCCCGCCCCCAGGGTGAGCACGATGTCGCCCGGCTCGGCGCGGGCCGCCAGCCAGCCGGCGACGCGCGACCAGGACGGTTCGAACACGACGTGCTCCCCCAGCGGCACGGCCGCGGCGACGATCGCGCCGGTCACACCCGGGATGGGGTCCTCGCGGGCGCCGAAGATCTCCATGACCAGGACCTCGTCGGCCAGACCCAGCGCTGCGCCGAAGTCAGCGGCGAAGTTGCGGGTGCGGCTGAACAGGTGGGGCTGGAATGCCACGATAACCCGACCGGATCCGGCCACCTCGCGGGCGGCAGTGAGCACGGCGCGCACCTCGGTGGGGTGGTGGGCGTAGTCGTCGAAGACCCGCACGCCTCCCGTGGAACCCTTGAGCTCGAACCGACGCCGGGTGCCGGCGAACGCCTGCAGGCCGGCCCGCAGGCCGTCGAAGCCGAACCCGAGCTCCAGCCCAGCCGTCAGCGCGGCGGTGGCGTTGAGCACGTTGTGCCGGCCCGGCATCTGCAGGTGCACGGCCCCGAGTCGCCGTCCTCGCACCGCGATCTCGTAGCGGGACGTGGCGCCGTGCAGCACCGTGGCGGCCACTCGGACGTCGGCGTCCTCGCGCTCGCCGTAGGTGCAGACCCGCACCCCCAACGCGCGGGCCGCGGTCGCCAGCCGGCGAGCCCCGTCGTCGTCGGCACACGCGACCAGGAAGCCACCTGTCTCGACCCGGCGGGCAAAGTCGACGAACGCGGTCTCCACCGCCTCGGTCGTGCCGTAGTGGTCGAGGTGGTCGGCCTCGACGTTGGTCACGATCGCCGCATGGGGACGGTAAAGCAGGAACGATCCGTCACTCTCGTCGGCCTCGGCAACGAAGATGTCGCCCGAACCGTCGTGTGCGTTGGTGCCGGTTTCGTTGAGCTGCCCGCCGATCGCGAAGGACGGGTCGGCGCCGCAGTGCTGCAGCGCCACGGTGAGCAACGAGGTCGTCGTCGTCTTGCCGTGGGTGCCGGCCACGGCGACGGCCCGGCGACCAGCCATGACCGATGCGAGCGCGGCGGCCCGGGGAAGGACCAGCAGACCGCGCTCCCGCGCCGCGACCAGCTCCGGGTTGCGCTCTCGGATCGCGGTGGACACCACGAGGGTGTCGACGGCGTGGACGTGGGACGCGTCATGCCCCACGTGAACGGTGGCCCCGAGGGCCCGCAGCGCAGCCAGCGCCATCGAGTCCTTGGCGTCGCTGCCCGACACCCGCTGACCTCGGGCCAGCAGGATGCGGGCGATGCCCGACATGCCCGCGCCGCCGATGCCCACGAAGTGCACCCGGCCGAGATCCACGGCGGCAATGGTGTGATCGGGACCCTGCACCTCGACCACGTCAGCGCCTCGCCCGGACGGCGCGGAGAACCATGTCGGCGAGCCGCTCGTCGGCGTCTCGACGCCCCAGCCGGGCCGCCGCGGCCCCGATGGCGGCCAGCCGGGCAGGGTCGACCAACAGCGGCACCAGCGTCGCCCGCACCCACCCCGGCGTGCAGTCGGGGTCGTCCGCCAGCAGCCCGCCGCCGGCCTCGACGACCGGCGCCGCGTTGAGCTCCTGCTCGCCGTTGCCGATGGGCAGCGGCACATAGGCGGCGGGCAGGCCGACCGCAGACATCTCGGTGACCGTGCCCGCGCCAGCGCGGCACAGGGCAAGGTCGGCGGCGGCGTAGGCAAGGTCCATCCGGTCGATGTAGGGCACCACGACGTACGGCGGGGAGCCCGCGGGCAGGTCGACCGCAACGGTGTTGGTGACCCCGGTCGCGTGCAGCACCTGAATGCCCGCCGCGGCCAGGTCGGCGGCCGCGCCAGCAGCGGCCTCGTTCAGCCGGCGCGCGCCGAGCGAACCACCCGTCACCAGCAGCGTGGGCCGGTCGGGGTCCAGGCCGAAGAATGCGCGTGCCTCGCCGCGCCGGGCCGGCCGGTCCAGGCTGGCGATCGCCTGGCGCAGCGGCAGGCCGACGTACTGGCCGTGGGCAATGCGGGTGCTGGGAAAACTGATCGCGACGTGGGAGGTCAGCTGGGCGCCGAGGCGGTTAGCCCAGCCGGGCTTGGAGTTCTGCTCGTGGACGACGATCGGCAGCCCGGCCCGGCGGGCGGCGAGATAGGCCGGTCCCGCGACGTAGCCACCGAAGCCCACGACGACGTCGGCCCGGCGCTCGCGCAGGATCGCGGTGACTTGCTGCACTGCTTCACGCAGCCGCAGCGGCGTGCGGGCCAGCTCGGCTCCGGGGCGCCGTGGGATCGGAACCCGCGGGATGACGGCGAAGTCGTAGCCCCTCGAGGGCACGAGGCGGGCCTCGAGGCCGAGTGCCGTGCCGAGCGCGGTGATGCCGATGCGGGGGTCGCGCCGGCGCAGCGCATCGGCCAGGGCCAGGGCCGGCTCGACGTGGCCTGCGGTTCCTCCCCCGGCGAGGACGACGTGCACGGCCTACGTCCTGGTCGCAGCCGGGCGCGGCCGGGCGACCCGCCGCGGCTGCCGGGCGAACGAGAGCAGCATGCCCAACCCGACCATCGTGGGCACGAGTGCGGACCCGCCGTAGGAAACCAGCGGAAGGGGCACGCCGGTGATCGGCAGGATGCCGAGAACCGCGCCGATGTTGATGAAGGCCTGGATCATGATCCAGCCGGTGACCCCGCCGGCGGCATAGCGCACGAACGGGTCGCTCGCATGCAGGGCGACCCGCAGGCCCGCGTAGCCGACCACCCCGAACAGGGCGAGCACGGCCAGCGTCCCGACCAGCCCGAGCTCCTCGCCGAGGATCGCGAAGATGAAGTCGGTGTGCGCTTCGGGCAGGCTGCCCCACTTCTCCTTGCTGGCGCCCAGCCCTGTCCCCCACCACCCGCCCGTGGCCAGCGCGAACTTGCCGTGCAGGGCCTGCAGCCCCTCGTTCAGGGGGTCGGCCTTGGCCGGGTCCAGCCACGCGGTGATGCGGGACATGCGTTCGGTGTGGGTCTGCACCATGTAGGCGACGAGGGCGACTGCGGCGGCGCCGCCGCCGACGAACAGCCGCATCGGTGCTCCGGCGATGTAGAGCAGCGAGCCGACGATGGCGATGAGGATGAGCGCCGTGCCGAGGTCGCCACCGAGCAGCACCAGCATCGTCACGAAGGCACCGGCCGGCACCAGCGGCACGAGCAGATGTTTCCACTGCCCCAGCAACTTGTCCTTGCGGGTGAGCAGGTCGGCGCCCCACAGCACGATCGCGAGCTTCGCCAGCTCGGACGGCTGGATGCGGAACGGGCCGCCGAAGTCGATCCAGTTGCGGTTGCCGTTGACCTTGGTTCCGGCGATCACGACCAGGAACAGCAGCGCCACCGAGGCGACCAGCCCGGGGTAGGCGAGGGCCCGCCAGGCCCGCACCGGGAGTCGTGAACCGACGAAGGTCACTGGCAGCCCGATGATCGCCCACATGGCCTGCTTGCTGACGATGGCGTAGGACGAGCCGAGGTTCTTGTAGGCCACGACGCTGGAGGCCGAAAAGACCATCACCAGCCCGAGCACGAGCAGCAGCAGGGTGGCGCCCAGCAGCAGGTAGTAGGGAGTCGCGGCGCGGTTCAGCATCGGGTTCTTGGGAGCGGTCTTCGCAGCCGTGCCTGCGGCAGCGTCCTGGCCGGGCGCCGCACCCGCTGCACTGGCACCAGCCCGCTCGCGCAGCGCCCGGGTCAGGTGCCGCGTCGGGGAGAGCATCGTCATCGGGACCGCCGACCCACTGCTGCGGCGAAAGCGTCGCCGCGCTCGGCGTAGCCGGTGAACATGTCCATCGACGCGCAGGCAGGCGCGAGCAGGACGGTGTCGCCGGGGCGAGCAAGGCCTGCGGCGGCGCGTACGACGTCGTCCATGGCTCCAGTGTCGGTGGCAGGGACCTCCACAACCGGGACATCGGGCGCGTGTCGCGCCAGCGCCGCCGCGATCACCGCCCGATCACGGCCCAGCAGCACCACGGCGCGCAGCCGGTCAGCGCCCGCGCGCACCAGATCGTCGAACGAGGCGTCCTTGGCCAGGCCGCCCGCGACCCACACCACCGGCCGGAAGGCCTGCAGCGACGCGGCGGCGGCGTGCGGATTGGTGGCCTTGGAGTCATCGACGTAGTCGACCCCCTCGACCGTGCCCACCGCCGCGATCCGGTGCGCGTCGAGCCGGAAGGCCCGCAGCCCCGCACCGACCGCGGCCGGCGGCACCGCGAGCGACCGGGCCAGCGCTGCGGCCGCGAGAGCGTTGGCCACGTTGTGCGGCGCGGCCGGGACGACGTCGGCGACGTCGGCCAGGACGGAAGGGACAGCGCCCGTCGCGTCGACCAGGTGCCCGGTCAGGACGCCGAACTGGCCGGTCACCGGCGCACCGAGAGTGAACGAGACGGCACCCGGAAAGGCGGCCGCCAGCGCGACCGTTGGGGGATCGTCCGCGTTGTAGGCCACGCGGGTGCCCGGGCCCCAGATGCGGGTCTTCGCCTCGGCGTAGGCGACCAGCGAGCCGTGCCAGTCCAGGTGGTCCGGGGCCAGGTTGAGCAGGGCGCCCGCGTGGCACGCGACGGTGCTGGACCAGTGCAGCTGATAGCTCGAGAGCTCGACCGCGAGGACGTCGTAGGGCTCCTCGGCGAGCACGGCGTCGAGCACCGGCAGCCCTACGTTGCCGGCCGCGACGGCCCGCAGGCCGGCGGCGGCGAGGATCGAGGCGAGCATCTGCACCGTGGTCGTCTTGCCGTTGGTGCCCGTCACGGCGAGCCACGGCACCGCCGGGTCGCGCAGCCGCCACGCCAGCTCGACGTCGCCCCACACCGGCGTGCCGGCCGCCGCCGCGGCGCGCAGCAGCGGCTGGTCCGGCCGCCAGCCGGGCGAGGTCACCACAAGATCGGCCTCAGTCGCGGGGACCACGTCCGTAACGGCGCCCGGGCCGAGCTGCACCCGCACCCCCAGTCCGGCCAGCTCCTCGGCCCGGTCCTGCTCGGCCGGGCCGTCGCGGCCGTCGACGACGGTGACCCGGGCACCTCGCCCGGCGAGCGCGCGCGCCACGGCCGCGCCCGAGAGCGCGATGCCCGCTACCGTGACGGGGACGTCGCGCCAGGCGCCGTCGCCGCGGGCGTCGTCGTACCAGCTCACGCGTTCGTGACCCACTGGGCGTAGAAGACGCCAAGACCGAGGGCCACCAGAAGCCCCGCGATGATCCAGAACCGGATCACGATCGTGACCTCGCCCCAGCCGACGAGCTCGAAGTGGTGCTGCAGGGGCGCCATCCGGAACACCCGCTTGCGGGTGAGCTTGAAGAAGCCGACCTGGATCACCACCGAGAGGGTGATGATGACGAACAGGCCACCCAGCAGGACGAGCAGGAGCTCGGTGCGGGACAGGATCGCGAGGCCGGCCAGCGCTCCGCCGAGGGCCAGCGAGCCGGTGTCACCCATGAATATCTTGGCCGGCGACGCGTTCCACCACAGGAAACCGAAGCAGGCGCCCATGATCGCGGCCGCCACCACGGCAAGGTCGAGCGGGTCGCGCACCTCGTAGCACCGCGACAGGATCGCGCCGATCGCCGAGCAACTGTTGCCGAACTGCCACACCCCGATCAGGACGTACGACGCGAAGACCATCACGCTCGCCCCGGTGGCCAGCCCGTCGAGGCCGTCGGTGAGATTCACGCCGTTGGACGTCGCCGAGACCATGAGATAGGCCCACACGACGAACAGCACCGGGCCCAGCTCGAGGCTGATGTCGCGGATGAACGAGACCTGGGTCGACGCCGGCGTGTAGTTCGTCGGGTCGGGGAATCGCGTCGCGAGCACGGCGAAGATCAGCGCAACGATCGACTGGCCGACCAGCTTGGCGCCGGCCCGCAGCCCCAGGCTGCGCTGCTTGACCACCTTGATGTAGTCATCGACGAAACCGACCAACCCCAGGCCTGTCATCAGGAACAGCACCAGCAGGCCGGACACCGACGGCTCCCGCACCGCGACGACGTGAGCCATCAGGTAGCCCAGCAGGGTGCCGAAGATGATCACGGCACCGCCCATTGTGGGCGTGCCGCGCTTGACGTGGTGGGTGGTCGGGCCGTCGTCGCGGATCAGCTGGCCATAGCCGTGCCGGACCAGGACCCGCATCGCCACCGGGGTGCCGAACAGGGTGAACAGCAGACCGGTCGACGCCGCGATCAGCACCTGCCTCACGTGCTCACCTCGTCCCGCTCGGCGCCGGTCCGCACCCCGTCGGCGGCGAGGGACTGAGCCAGGCGTTCGAGACCTATCCCGCGGGACGCCTTCACCAGCACCACGTCGCCAGGGCGCAACTGCTCGCGCAGCACGGTCGCTGCGGCGTCGGCGTCGGGCACATAGCCGAAGCCTTCGGTCCCGTGGGTCCCGTCGGTCCCGTCGGTCCCGTCGGTCCCGTCGATCATCGGGGCGGCTCCCTCCCCCACGGCGATCAGCCGCGACACGTGCAGGTCCGAGCAGAGCTGCCCGAGCGCCGCGTGCTCGGCGGCGGAGTCCGACCCGAGCTCGAGCATCTCGCCGAGGACCGCCCAGGTACGTCGGGTGCCTCCCCCCATCGCGACCAGCGCGTGCAGGGCGGCCCGGACCGACTCCGGGTTGGCGTTGTAGGCGTCGTTGACCACGGTGATCCCGTCGGCGCGCTGGTGGACCGCCATCCGCCAGGGGCTGCGCGTCCCGGCGGCGGACAGCGCGCCCGCCACGGCCGACACGTCGAGCCCTCGTTCGCGCCCCACCGCCGCCGCGGCGAGCGCGTTGCCGACGTGGTGCTCGCCGTGCAGGGACAGGGCGACCTCGGCCGTGCCTTCGGGGGTGACGAGGGTGAATCGGGCCCGGGCAGCGGCGTCCAGCGTGACCCTCTCGGCGCGCACCGCCGCGTCTGGCGCCAGGCCGAACAGCACCACTCGGGCGGCGGTCGAGCCGGCCATCGCCCGCACGAGAGGGTCGTCGGCGTTGAGGATGGCGACTCCGCCGTCGGCCGCGGCCGGCAGCGCCTCGACCAGCTCGCGCTTGGCCTTAGCCGTGGCTGCCCGGCTGCCGAACTCTCCCGCGTGGGCCGACCCCACGTTGAGCACCGCCCCGATCACCGGCGGGGTGATGCCGCACAGGTAGGCGATGTGCCCCGGGCCCCGCGCGCCCATCTCGACGACCAGGTTGCGGGTCTCGGCGCCCGCCGACAGCGCCGTCAGCGGCACCCCGACCTCGTTGTTGAAGGAGCCCTCGGGCGCGACCGTGTCGCCCGAGCGCTCGAGCACCTGGGCGATCAGGTCCTTGGTGCTGGTCTTGCCCGAAGACCCGGTCAGGCCGATCACGGTGAGATCGGGCAGCCGGTCGAGCACACCCCGGGCCAGGCGCCCGAGGGCCACGAGGACATCGGGCACCACGACGGCCGGCAGCCCCAGCGGGCGGGCCGCGAGCACGGCGACCGCCCCCGCAGCCACGGCTGCAGCGGCGTGGTCGTGGCCGTCGGTCCGCTCCCCCACGATTGCCACGAACAGGGCACCCGGGCGGACGGCCCGCGAGTCGACGGTGACCGCGGTGACCGCGGTGACCGAGGTGACCGAGGCGACCGAGCGATCCGGGCCGGGACCGGGACCGGGACCGGGACCGGGACTGTGGCCGGGACCGGGACCGGGACCGGGACCGGGACTGTGGCCGGGACCGGGACCGGGAGGAGCGTCGTGAACGGTGCCGCCGGTGAGCGCGGCCACCTCGGCCACGGAGAGGGCGATCACGTCGGCACCCCGGGACCATCGAGGGCCTGCAGGGCCTCCCGCAGCACGACTCGGTCGTCGAACGGATGCAGCCGCCCGGCGATCTCCTGGCCGGGCTCGTGGCCCCGGCCGGCCACAACCAGGACATCGCCGGTCCTGGCCAGCGCCGCTGCGGCCGTGATGGCCGCGCGCCGATCCGCCAGCACCTGCACCTGGCCGCCGCCGGGCACCGTGGCGGCAGCATCGGCCAGGGTCGCGAGGATCTCGAGCGGATCCTCCGAGCGCGGGTTGTCGTTGGTGAAGACCACGACATCCGCGCCCCGGGCTGCGATCTCGCCCATGGCGGCGCGCTTGTAGGGATCCCGGTCACCGCCGGCGCCAACGACGACGAGGACCCTGGCGTCGGTGAGCGCGCGGGCGGTCGCGAGCAGGCGCTCCAACGCGTCCGGGCTGTGGGCGTAGTCGACCACCGCCAGGAAGTCTTGGCCCGCGCTCACGCGCTCCATCCGGCCGGGCACACCGGTCAGCGCCGCCACCCCGGCGGCGGCGCGCGGCAGATCGAGCCCGGTCTGCGCCAGTGCCGCCACTGCCATGATCGCGTTGTCGAGGTTGAAGCCACCCGGCATGGCGGTGCCCACGGCCACCTCGACGCCCTGCGGCCCGACCAGCACGCACGACCCGCCGTGAGATCCGACCGTGACGCCAGTGGCTCGCCAGTCGGCCCCGGAGGTCGTCCCGCTGGGCGACACGGAGACCATCGGCATCTTCGCCTGCGCGACCAGTCGCTCGCCGTAGGCGTCGTCCACATTGACCACACCCACCCGGGCCCGGCCTGGGACGAACAGCGCGGCCTTGGCGGCGAAATAGGACGCCAGGTCAGGGTGGAAGTCGAGGTGGTCCTCGGTCAGGTTGGTGAAGATCGCCACGTCGTACGTCGTGCCGTCGACCCGCCCCAGGAACAGCGCGTGGCTGGACACCTCCATCGCGACCGACGCAACGCCCCGCTCGCGCATCACCGCCAGCAATGCCTGCAGGTCCGGGGCCTCGGGCGTGGTGCGCTCGCTGGGCACCGGCTCGTCGCCGATGCGGGTCTCGATGGTGCCGATCAGCCCGGTGCTGCGCCCGGCCGCCCGCAGGCCGGCCTCCAGCAGGTAGGCCGTCGTCGTCTTCCCGTTGGTGCCGGTCACGCCGATGACGCGCAGGTCCCGCGACGGCTCGTGGTAGACCCATGCGGCCAGCGACCCGAGCACGGCACGCGGGTCGGCCACCACGTAGGCGGGCAGGCCGGCCGCGGCCACGGGCCCCGCGCCGGCGGGGTCGGTCAGGGCCGCGACGGCTCCGGCGGAGGCCGCCGCGGCGGCGAAGGTCGCACCGTGCACGTGCGAGCCGGGCAGCGCGGCGTACAGGTCACCCAGGCGGACGGCTCGCGAGTCGTGGGTCAGCCCGGTCACCACCGGGCCCGGCTCGGAACGGCCCGGCTCGGAGCGGCCCGGGTGGGCGCTGACCAGCGGCGCGCCCAGTCGCTCGGACACCTCATCGAGCGTCCGTGCCGCGAGCCCCGTCGGCCGCCGTCCGGGCGGTCGGGTGGGGGGTGGCACGGCTGCGAGGCTACCGGTCAGTCGAACGAGATCGTCAGTCCGGGCGGCTTGGTGCCCGTCGGCGGGATGCGCAGCGACTGCAGCGCGAACGACATGACCTCCTTGAACACCGGCCCTCCGGTGCTTCCCCCGCCGATGCCTGACTTGGGTGCCTGAAGGGTGACCGCGACCACGAGAGCCGGCTTGTCCACCGGGGCCATGCCGATGAAGGACATCGTGAACCCGTTGTAGCAGGAGCACGCGGCGTTGTAGCGCTGCGCCGTGCCGGTCTTGCCGCCCACGCGGTAGCCGGGGATGCGCGCGGCGGGGGCGGTGCCGCCCTCGCCGAGCACCGTCTCCAGCATCAGGCGCACCGTCGTGGCGGTCTTCGCGCTCACGACCCGGGTGCGGGGCGACGCCGGGGTGGGCTTGAGCTTGCTCTGGGCGTCGCTGCGGGCGGCCACCAGCCGGGGCGCGACCCGTACGCCGCTGTTGGCGATGGTGGCGAACACCGAGGCCATCTGTACGGCGTTGACCGAGTAGCCCTGGCCGAACGCGGAGGTGTAGCCGGTGGTCGCCGACCACGTGCTGGGCGGCCGCAACTGGCCCTTGGCCTCGGCTGCCAGCCCGAGCCCGGTCGGGTGCCCGATCCCGAACTTGTCGAAGTAGGGGTAGAGCCGTTTCAGGCTGCCGAGGTGCTCCGCGGCCAGGATGGTGCCGATGTTGCTCGACTTGGCGATGGTTCCGGCGTAGGTGAGGTGCTGGAGCTTGTGGTCCTTGAAGTCCTTGAACGTCTTCCCGGCGCGGCGCAACCGGTTGGGCACGGTGATCGGTGTGGACGGGCTGACGACGCCCTCCTCGATCAGCGCGGAGGCCGTCATCACCTTGCCGGTGCTGCCCGGCTCGTAGGACTCGGTGATCGCCTTGTCGTCCCGCGCAGCGACCGTTGCCGCGCCAGGGTTGTTGGGGTCGAACGTGGGCGCGGTCGCCATCGCCAGCAGGTTGCCCGTCTTCGGGTCCATCACGATGACCGAGCCGCTCTGGGCGCCCGTCTCCTTGACCTTGCGGGCGATCGCATCCTGGGCGACCCACTGGATGTCACGGTCGATCGTGAGCCGGACGTCGCGGCCAGGGACCGCGTCCTGCTCCCTGGTCTGCCCGGTCGGGATCCGGCGGCCTCCGGCCGCCCGCTCGAAGGTCACGTGCCCGTCCCGCCCGGCGAGAGTGCCCTCAAGGGACTTCTCGAGGCCCTCCTTGCCTTTCTGTACCGCGTCGACGAACCCGACCACGTTGGCCCCGGTGCGACCGGCGGGGTAGGTGCGCTCGCTGGTAGGGACGCCGAAGATGCCCGGCACCGGGCCGCCGGTCCCCGGCAGCTCGAGCTCGCGCACCGCGCGCCACCGCTGCGGGGTCAACTTCTTCGCGACGTAGACGAACCGGTCTTTGCCGGTGAGCCGTCGCTGGAGGGTGAGCGGGTCGATCAGCAGCACCGGGGCCAGGACCGACGCGGACGCCTTCGGGTTCTTGACCAGGGTCTGGTCGGCGGTGATGTCGAAGGCCGCGACGGTCGTGGCCAGAGCGACGCCGTTGCGGTCGCTGATCGATCCCCGCACCGCCGGCAGGGTCACCGTGTGAAGGCGACCGCGCTCGGCCTCGGTGGCGTAGGCGGCCGCGTCCAGGCCCTGCAGCTGCAGCAACCTCCCGCCGAACAGGGAGAGCACCAGGCCCAGCACGACGACGGCATTGCGTAGGCGGCGGCGGCTGTCGACGAGGCGCACGGGCGCACCCGCCCGGCTGGGGGGAAGGCGGCGGGTCGGGGGACGGCGGGTGGAGGGACGGCGGGCCTCGGGATTGTGTCGGGACCGGGCCGGCGCAGCCGGGCGGGGGCGCTGCGGGCGATCGAACCTCGACGTGGTCATCGGTGCGCCGCCGGGGGGGCGGTCTTGGCGGCTGTACCTGCCGTGCCGGTCCTGGTGGCGGTTCCGGTCCTGGTGGCGGTGCCGGTCCTGGTGGCGGTGCCGGTCCTGGTGGCCGCGCCTGCCGCGCCCGGGTTGGTCGCCCCAGGCGGGGGCGGCGGGGGTGGCGGAAGCTGACCTGCCTTGGCGTGACCGAGGATGCGGCCGTCGGCGAGACGGATGAACACGGGATTCTCGCTGCGAACCATGCCGAGGGCGGTGGCGCGCGCCGCGAGGCGCTGCGGGGCGGCCTCGGCCGAGACGCGCTGCTGCAGCGCCTGCTCGCGGTCGGTCAGGGCGACCGAGCGCACCTGCAGGTCGTGCAGTCGGAAGGAATCCTCGGCGATGGCGGTGTGCAGCAACAGCAGCGCCACCAGGCCGGCGCTGAGCAGCCCACCAACGAGCAGCACGAACGGCGCTAGGGGGGACTCGCCCGGAGCGGGCGGCACGGCGGCGAGCGCCGGACGGGGCGGCGGCTGGGTCGACGACCGCGGGCGGGCGGCAGCGGAGATTGCCTCGCGAGTGCTCACGCCGCGTCCCGCAGCCGCTCGGCGGCCCGCAACCGCGCCGACGCTGCCCGCGGGTTGGCCGCGACCTCCTCGTCGGAGGGTTGCTCGGCGCCGCGGGTGAGCAGTCGCAGGGTCGGTTCGTGTTCGGGCAGCACGACCGGCAGCCCGTGCGGCGCGGTGCTGCTGGCGCCGGCGACGAGCACCCGCTTGACCAGCCGGTCCTCAAGTGAGTGATAGGACAGCACGGCGATTCGTCCTCCGATGGCGATGGCGGCAACGGCTGCGGGCAGGGCCCGTTCGAGGGCGGCAAGCTCGGCGTTGACCTCGATGCGCAGCGCCTGGAAGGTGCGCTTCGCCGGGTGACCGCCGGTACGTCGGGTGGCTGCGGGGATGGCCGATCGCACCAACTCGGCGAGGCGCGCGGTGCCGGTGAACGGTGTGACGTCGCGTTCGCGCACGAGTGCCTGCGCGATCCGCACGGCGAAGCGCTCCTCCCCGTAGTCACGCAACACCCGGGCCAGCTCGGCGACCGAGTAGGTGTTGAGAACCTCGGCGGCGGTGCCCCCCTGGGACTGGTCCATCCGCATGTCCAGCGGCGCGTCCTGGGCGTAGGCGAAGCCCCGGCCCCGATCGTCGAGCTGCAGCGAGGACACCCCGAGGTCGAACAGCACGGCCTGCACCCGCACCAGATCGAGGTCGGTGAGCACCCGCGCGAGCTCGTCGTAGACCGCGTGCACCAGGCAGACCCGCTCGCCGTAGGGCGCCAGCCGGGCCCCGGCCAGCTCCAGCGCCTGAAGATCACGGTCCAGGCCCACCAGCCGCAACCCGGGGAACCGGGTGAGCAGCGCCTCGCTGTGTCCACCGAGCCCGACGGTCGCGTCGACGGCCACGGCCCCGGACGCGTCCAAAGCGGGCCCGAGCAGGTCCACGCAGCGCTCGAGCAGCACCGGGACGTGGCGCGCTCCCGAAGGGTCGGTCACCTCGGCCCCGCCGCGGCGCCTGCGGTGCCCTCGGGGCATCCGGCCTGCATCGTCATCTCGACCCTTCTCGATCGCTTTCGAGCAGTGGACCGGCTCGCGGGCCGGACACGTGCGGTGCTGATTCGCTGGCTGGACAGGTCTTCGTGCGGCCAGGTCTCCAACCGCTGCCGTCTGGCGCCGGGGAAGGTGCGTCAGAAGGCCGAAGCGGGTGGAGAACTCGTCGTACGACGATGTGGTGGGTAGTGGGGAAGCATCGGTCGGCGGCTCAGATCAGGCCGGGCAGCACCTCCTCGGACAGGTCGGAGAACGCGCCCTCGCGGTCGGCGAGGTAGGTCTCCCAGCTGCGCGAGTCCCACACCTCGAGGCGGGCTCCGGCACCGATGACCACGCAGTCGCGGGTCAGCCCGGCGTAGTCGCGCAGCGGGGGTGGCACTGTGACCCGGCCCTGCTTGTCCGGCACCTCGCTGGATGCGCCGGAGAGGAAGAGGCGCTGATAGTCGCGGGCAGCCTTGCTCCCCACCGGCACCTGGCGCAGCGCGTCGTAGAACCGGAGGAACTCGGTCTGAGGGAGCACGTAGAGGCAGCGGTCCTGCCCCCGGGTGATCACGAGACCATCCGCGAAGGCGTCGCGGAACTTGGCCGGCAAGAACAGCCGGCCCTTGTCGTCCATGCGCGGTTGGTGGGTGCCGAGGAACAGCGGCGCGGCTGCTGCGGCCGCCGGAACTGGAGCGGGTGGAGGGGCTGGAGGGGCTGGAGCGGGTGGAGCGGGTGGAGCGGGTGGAGCGGGTGGAGACGCTGAGGTCGTTGAAGGCCCGACGGGTGGCTGCGTCGCGGGCTGGTCCGGTGCCACACGCCCCCACCTCCCGCTCCCGTTGGACACCTACGACTCCACTGCGCTCCACCCTACTCCACAATGCTCCCCCATCGACCCTTTCCCACCACGGGCGCGCCAGAGTCGCGATCTCACCGCGGCGCGGCACCCTCTGCCGTCGCAAAGACCTCCAGTGGCCGACGCCTGGGCGGCCCGTCGGGCGGCGGGACCCGGCCGCGCGGCGTCGGGCGGCGGGCCTCGAAACGCGCGGCACCCGCCGGACGGGGGACGGCGGGCGTCGGGCCGCGCGGAAAGCCGGGCCGGCCGGGACGGCTGGCGCCACACACACCCAGCTGGCGCCACGCACCCGGCTGGCGCCACGCACCCGGCTGGCGCCATACAAGGAACGGCGGGCGCGCACGCCGGGGCCGGCCCGTCCGTAGGCGCTGCCCGCGAGCGGGACTTCCCCCCGTTCTGCACGAACGATATGGGTGGCTTTGCCTGAGGGACGTTTCCGGTAGCCCCCTGCCACTGTCATCCCCAACGGCAACCGCCCGAGCGGGCAGCCCCGCCCGCGGCCGACCACATGGTGACCAGCGATTTGTCCGACAGGTGAGATTCACCCACGTACCAAGATCAAAGTGCGCCTTACGAGGTGTCGACACCTACGTCGGGTGCGTTTGGCCTCGGTCGGAAACGCTCCCAGTGCCTGCTCTGCCGACGCCCCACCTCGATGTTGGCCGATTTGCGGCGCCGTGCCCCTTCTGCGGCGCCCCGTGCCCCTTCTGCGGCGCAGTGGGAAGCAAGGTCAGACCCAACCACGGCGGTGGGCTCGGGACGTGGCGGTTGACGGTTCCCGTCGCCGGCACGCTGAGCCGCCGATCGGCGGTGAACTCTGGGATACAGGCCCTCCGACGCGGCCACGGCGGGACTCCCAGCCTTCACGCCCCCCAGCCAGCCTATCCATCGGCTTCTCATGCAGCCGGATGCCGCCGGATGCCGCCGGCGGCACGGGCAATCACCCCCTTGGAGCCGCTGCACAACGATCTGGCGAAGGCGTTCCGGCGCGGCGGCGCACCTGAGAGACTCCACAGAGAGCGGCGTCCGTCCCATCGGTCGGGTCCACACACCCTGGTGGATTCGGCCGACGACTCACTCCCATGGAGGACCTTTGTCGATTGGTGAGACCAGCACCCATCCGGGTGGCCGGGCGGCGTCGCCGGCCCCACGAGGCCGGGCCGACAAGGCCGATCTCACCCGGCTGGCCGACGTCACGACCCGTATCCGGCGCGCCGTCGAGGGCGTGATCGAGGGCAAGCGCGACGTCGTACGCCTCTCGATCACCGTGCTGCTCGCCGAGGGACACCTGTTGATCGAGGATGTGCCCGGTGTCGGGAAGACGATGCTCGCGAAGGCGCTCGCCCGCTCGGTCGACTGCTCGGTGCGCCGGGTTCAGTTCACCCCCGACTTGCTCCCGAGCGACATCACCGGGGTGTCGATCTACAACCAGGAGCAGCGCGAATTCGAGTTCAAGCCCGGGGCGATCTTTGCCAACATCGTGGTCGGCGACGAGATCAACCGGGCCTCGCCTAAGACCCAGTCGGCCCTGCTCGAGTGCATGGAGGAGCGCCAGGTCACCGTCGACGGCGTGACCTACCACCTCGGCGTGCCGTTCATGGTGGTGGCGACCCAGAACCCGATCGAGATGGAGGGCACCTACCCTCTGCCCGAGGCGCAGCGGGACCGCTTCATGGCCCGCGTCTCGATGGGCTATCCCAGCGACCAGGCCGAGCTCGCCATGCTGGACAGCCACGGCATGACCTCGCCGTTGGACGACATGGTCGCGGCTTCGGACGCCGTGGAGATCGCCGAGCTGATCGAGATCGTGCGCACCATCCACGTGTCCGACCCGGTGCGCCGTTACGCCGTCGACCTCGTCACGGCGACCCGCAGGTCGCCGGAGTTGCGCCTGGGTGCATCACCACGGGCCACCCTGCACCTGATGCGGGCCGCCCGGGCCCAGGCCGCGCTAGACGACCGCGACTACGTCACGCCCGACGACCTGCAGGCCCTCGCCGGTCCGGTTCTCGCCCACCGGCTGCTGCCCACGGCCGAATCTCAGATCGGCCGGCGCAGTACCGAGGACATCGTGGCCGACCTCGTCGCGAGGCTCCCCGTGCCGGACGACACCGGAAGCCGGCGGAGGGCGGTCTAGGTGGGCCAACGTCCCGGGCCTGCCCGCCCAGCCGAGAACCAGCGCCCAGGGGCCGAGGCGCTGCGCGGGCTGACGACGCGTGGCCGGGCGTTCCTGGCCGCCGGCTCGGCCATCTTCCTGGTGTCCCTGGCCACCGGTCAGCGAGATGTGCTGCGCATCGCCGTCCTGCTCGTCAGCCTGCCGCTGGTCTGCGCCTGGGTCGTCACCCGCACCCGCTACCGTCTGGCGTCGCAGCGGCGACTGAGTTCGGCTCGGATCGCGGCAGGCCAGGACACCTCGATCACCCTGCGGCTGGACAACATCTCGCGGCTGCCCAGCGGCCTGCTGCTGGTCGAGGACCGGGTGCCTTATGTCCTGGGCTCCCGGCCCCGTTTCGTCCTCGACCGGGTCGAGCCGCGCGGTCGGCGCGAGGTCACCTACTCCGTGCGCTCCGACGTGAGGGGCCGCTTCACCTTGGGCCCGCTCACGATCCGGCTCACCGACCCGTTCGGCATGTGCGAGCTGCAACGGTCGTTCACCTCCCGGGACACCCTCGTGGTGACGCCGCAGGTCCACCCGCTGCCGCAGGTGTCGCTCGCCGGTGAGTGGGCCGGCGGCGGCGAGAGCAGGTCCCGGGCGGTCGCGACGGCCGGGGAGGACGATGCGGGCACCCGCGACTACCACCAGGGCGACGAGCTGCGACGGGTGCACTGGCGCTCGACGGCCAAGCGCGGGCAGCTCATGGTGCGCCGCGAAGAGCAACCCTGGCAGAGCCGGTGCACGGTGCTGCTGGACACCCGCCAGCACGCGCACCACGGCGAGGGTCCGGCGTCCTCGTTCGAGTGGGCGGTGTCGGCAGCCGCGTCCATCGGCGTGCATCTGGTCCGCCACGGCTACCACGTGCGGCTGCTCACCGACTCCGGAGCCCAGGTGTCCAGCGCCGCCCATGACCCCAGCGGCGTGGGCAGCGACTTCGAGGGCTCGCTGCTCGACGCCCTGTCGGTGATCGGGCTCTCGCGCAACGAGACGTTCCGGGACGCGGCCGCAGCGCTGCGCCGGGGCGGCGGAGACGGCCTGCTCGTCGCCGTCCTCGGCACGGTCGAACCGGATGAGGCCCACCATCTCGCCCGGCTGCGACACGGCTCGAACTCGGCGGTCGGCGTGCTGCTCGACGCCCCCACCTGGGGTGACGCGCCCGGGGCCGGCAGGTCGCCCGACTCAGCGCACGAGGGTTCCGGCGAGCTGTTGCGGATCTCGGGCTGGCGAGTCGTGCGCGTGGCCGCCGGCGACGAGATCGACCAGGTCTGGCCCGACGCCAGCCGTCACCACCGCGATCTCGACCTCTCCGGAACGGCAGGTGAACGGCGATGACCGCGACGGGCCGCCGGCCATGAACCCCTCCGCCCTGTCCTGGTCCGCCCTGCGGGTGACCGTCGTGGCCGCCCTGTCGACGGCCCTGGGGGCGATCTGCCTCGGGTCGACCTTTCAGACCGGAAGCTGGTTCGTGCCCAGCTGCATCGGGATCGTGCTGGTGGTCGGAGCCTGCGAACTGACCCGTCGTACGGCGGTGTCCGCGGTCTTCGTGCCGGTGGCCGGGCTCGCCGCGCTGACCGTCTATCTGGTCCTGCGATACGCCCGCGGCGAGGCCACGCTGGGCCTGTTCCCCGACCTGTCGGCGATCCAGCGGCTAGCCGAGATGGTCCGCACCGGCAACCGCGACATCTCCCGGTTTGCCGCCCCGATCGAGGTCAGCCCGGAGATCGAGCTGATGACCATCGGCGGCATCGGGCTGGTGGCGCTGGCGGTCGACACCCTGGCCGTCACGATGCGCCGGGCCACCCTGGCGGGAATCCCGCTGCTCCTCCTGTACTCGGTGCCGGCCGCGGTCGCCCCCGGCGGCGTGAGCTGGCAGGCCTTCACCCTGGGCGGCGGCGGCTACCTCGCCCTGCTGCTGGTCGAGTCGCGCGACAGGGTCAGCAGGTGGGGCCGCCCGCTGCGGTTCTCCGACCGCACCGAATGGGACGACTCCGAGACGGCGCCGCTGGCCCAGGTCGGTCGCCGGGTCGGGGTGGCAGCGTTGGGCCTGGCCCTCGTCGTACCCGCGGTTCTGCCCGACATCGGCACCGGCGTCTGGGGTACCTCCGGGTTCGGCGTCGGCCGCGGGCACGGTGTCGGCAGCCGGGTCGCCGTCGTCAACCCCATCATCGATCTCGGCAAGGACCTGCGTCAGGCCAGCGACCGGCCGGTGATCCGCTACACCGGGGCCGCCACCTACCTGCGCCTGGTGTCGCTGGACCAGTTCGACGGCGCGACGTGGCAGCCGCGCAGGCTGCGGGTGCCCAAAGACCAGACCGTCGACAAGGGGATGCCCAAGCCCCCCGGCCTCACCCGGGACATCAGCCAGCGGCGGCTCAAGTACGACATCAAGGTGCTGGGCCTGGACCAGCGGTGGCTGCCGTTGCCCTTCCCGGCCAAGAAGGTCAGCATCGACGGGCGGTGGGTCTACGACAAGGCCACCTTCAACGTGTTCTCGACCAACAGCTCGAGCCGCGAGAAGCGCTATCAGGTCACCAGCCTGAACGTCGCGCCCACCGCCGACCAGCTCCGGGCCGCCCCCTCCCCGTCGACGTCGATGACGCGCTATCTCGCGGTCCCGCTCGACCTGCCCCCTGTCGTGCAGAGCACCGCGCTGACGATCACCAAGCGGGCCGGGACCGACTTCGACCGGGCCCTCACCCTGCAGAACTGGCTGCGCGACCCGACGATCTTCACCTACTCCGTCAACGCGCCAGCTGCGGTAGGAAACGGCAACGGCTCCACCGCTCTCGCCGCGTTCCTGCGGGCCAGGGCGGGCTACTGCGTGCATTTCGCGTCCGCGATGGCGGTGATGGCCCGGACACTCGGGATCCCGGCCCGGGTGGCGGTGGGCTTCACCAGCGGCACGCGGGACAAGGATGGGGGCTACATCGTCGGGTTGCACGATGCGCACTCCTGGCCGGAGCTCTACTTCGAGGGCACCGGGTGGGTCGCCTTCGAGCCGACACCGGCTGTCCGCACGGGCAACCCCCCGGCCTACGCCGCCCGCGACAACGGCCCCGTCCCAGGCGTCGGCGCGGTCCCGACGACCGGTCCGAGC
>JBBRHF010000073.1:0-18942 GCA_038223055.1 Actinomycetes bacterium
CCGGCCTCATCTGGACCCAGCAGCCCGCCCACCACGACGTACTCGCCTGGTCACGATGGCGCCGCCGTCACCAAGCCCGAGCCCGACGCTGCCACTACGCGGCCCGAGGCGCCTCCCCGTAAGTGCGGCTGTAGTACTAGGTCGGTTCTGCTTCCGGCACCGCCGCTGGGTCCTGCTCGGCTGGCTGGTCGGGTTCGTCGGCGGGATGCTGATCGGAATCCAGGCGTTCGGCCGGCTGAGTGGCGATCTGTCCGGCTCCTCGATCGAGTCGTTCGCCGGCTTGGACCACCTGGCCGAGTCGGCGACCTACGGCCCCCGGATCACCGCCATCGTCACGGGGGACACGGCGAACATCCCCGCGACGGTGCGGGACCTTCGACGCACCGACGGGGTGGCCCGGGTCAGCGACCCGCTCACGGCGCCGGCCGCCGCGGGCCTGCTCGCCAGCGACGGAACCGCGGCGCTGGTGGTCGTGGACGTCAACCGCAACCTCACCGTCGAGCAGGCCGGCGTCGTGGACGTCGTGACGGAGCGGCTCCGGCGTCTCGGCGCTCCCACCGGCACCGACGTCGTGCTGGGCAGCAACGCGCTGCTCGAACAGGAGACCAACGAGCAGTCGAGGAAGGACACCGAGCTCGGGGAGTTCGTCGCGTTGCCGATCACACTGGTCGTGATGATCTTCCTGTTCGGCGGGTTCGTGGCCGCCGGCATCCCGCTGCTGGGTGCGTTCACCTCGATCGCCGGGGGCCTCGCCTCGCTCTACGGGTTGTCCTACCTGATGAACCTGGACCCCGCGGTCCCCTCGGTCACGACGGTGATGGGTCTAGGCCTGTCGATCGACTACGCCCTGCTCATCGTCTCGCGCTACCGCGAGGAGCGCGGCGCCGGCCGCGAACCCGAGGACGCCGTCGCGGTCACCATGGCGACCGCCGGGCGCACCATCTCGTTCTCGGCGCTCACCGTCGCGACGGCGCTGGGCGGGCTGTTCGTGTTCCGGCTGGTCATCTTCCGGGCCCTGGGCGCCGCGGGGGTGAGCGTCGTCCTGGTCGCGCTGCTGTCCGGGCTGACCCTCGTGCCCGCACTGATCGCGACGTTCCACCGGCGCATCACCGTGCCGTCGACCAGGGTGAGTGACGACGGCTTCTTCGCCCGGCTGGCCCGCGCCACCCAGCGCCGGGCGCTCCTGGTCACCGTCGTGCTGGCCGGTTTGCTGCTGGCGGCGGGTTCGCCCTTCCTCGGCGTACGTTTTCAGAACGGGGGTGCGAACCTGCTGCCCCGCGACTTCGAGGCGCACCGCTTCGCCGACGCGGTCGCGCTGCACTTTCCCGCCCGCGCGACCTCGCCCGTGATCGTGCTCGCCCGGGTGCCCGCCCCGCGGCTGCAGGCCTATGCGGACACCGTGTCCCGGTTGCCCCAGGTACGCGTCGCCGGCGCGGCCACCCAGCGCGAAGGCGGCTGGTCGGCGGTCGAGCTCACGCCGTACGGCGCATCGCAGGGCGATCGGGCGACGGCGCTCGTGCGCACGCTGCGCCAGCGCCGGGCCGACTTCCGGACCTGGGTGACCGGGGAGGCGCCGGTGCTGGTGGACTTCCAGAACCTCGTGCTCGACGGGCTGCCCTGGGCCGTGGCCATCCTGGCCGGCGGCACGTTCGTGTTGCTGTTCCTCATGACCGGCTCCGTGCTGGTGCCGATCAAGGCGCTCGTCATGAACACGCTGTCTCTCGGCGCGACGTTCGGGGTGCTCGTGTGGGTTTTCCAGGACGGCCACGGATCGGACCTGCTGGGCTTCGCCCCTACGGGCGCGCTCGAGACGTGGGTGCCGGTGATCGTGTTCGCGTTCGCATTCGGGCTCTCGATGGACTACGAGGTGTTCCTGCTGTCGCGGATCAAGGAACTCTACGACGCGGGGCTGCCCAACGACAGGGCGGTCGAGCTCGGGTTGCAGCGCAGCGGGCGGATCATCACGTCCGCCGGCCTGCTGGTCGTCATCGTGTTCGCCGGGTTCGCGGGCGGAAAGCTGTTAGGGATCAAGGAGATGGGCGTCGCGCTCGCGACCGCCGTCACCGTGGACGCGACGCTGGTCCGGTGCCTGCTGGTGCCGGCGACGATGACTCTGCTCGGCGACCTGAACTGGTGGGCGCCACCGTGGCTGCGCCGCGTGCACGAGAAGATCGGCCTGCGCGAGAGCTGACCTCGCGCAAGTGGACCGGCTGGCTGGCGCCAATCGCCGCGCGCAGCCGGTCCACTTCGGCGGAACTGTCGGCGGTCAGGTGGGAGGCGGTGTGTCGATGCCCGCTTCCTTGCGCTGCGCAGCAGTGATGGCGCCCGGAGCTCCGGTCAGCGGGTCGAAACCCCCGCCGGACTTGGGGAAGGCGATGACCTCGCGGATCGACTCGGTGCCCGAGAGCAGGGCGCAGATGCGGTCCCACCCGAACGCGATACCCCCGTGCGGCGGCGCGCCGAACGCGAACGCGTCGAGCAGGAAGCCGAACTTGGACTGGGCCTCGCCCTCGCTCAGCCCCATCATCGCGAAGACCCGCTGCTGCACGTCGCGGCGGTGGATGCGGATGGACCCGCCGCCGATCTCGTTGCCGTTGCAGACCAGGTCGTAGGCGTAGGCCAGAGCGTGCTCCGGGTCGTCTTCGAACCGGTCGATCCACTCCGGCTTCGGGGAGGTGAACGCGTGGTGCACGGCCGTCCATTGGCCGGCTCCCACGGCGATGTCGCCGCCGGCCCGGGCGGCCGAGCTCGCCTCGAACAGCGGCGCGTCCACGACCCACACGAAAGACCAGGCCGAACCGTCGACCAACCCGGCCCGCCGGGCCACCTCGAGCCGGGCCGCTCCCAGCAGCGACTGCGCGGCCGCAGGGACACCGGCCGCGAAGAAGACGCAGTCCCCCCGCGACGCCCCGGCGTGGGCCGCGAGCCCGGACCGCTCCGCCTCGGACAGGTTCTTGGCGACGGGTCCGCCGAGCCCGCCGTCGGCGCCCACCAGCACGTAGGCCAGCCCCTTGGCGCCGCGTGCCTTGGCCCAGTCCTGCCAGGCGTCAAGCTCCTTGCGCGACTGCGAGGCCCCGCCGGGCATGACCAGCGCACCGACGTAGGGCGCCTGGAACACGCGGAACGGGGTGTCCGCGAAGAAGCCGGCGCACTCGACCAGATCGAGGCCGAAGCGCAGATCGGGTTTGTCGCTGCCGTAGCGGGTCATCGCCTCGGCGTAGGTCATCCGCGCGATCGGCGTCGGGATCTCGTGCCCGATCAGCCGCCACAGGGCGCCCACCACCGCCTCGCCGAGCTCGAGGACGTCGTCCTCGTCCACGAAGCTCATCTCGATGTCCAGCTGGGTGAACTCGGGCTGGCGGTCGGCCCGGAAGTCCTCGTCCCGGTAGCAGCGGGCGAGCTGGTAGTAGCGCTCCATGCCGGCGACCATCAACAGCTGCTTGAACAGCTGCGGGCTCTGCGGCAGGGCATACCAGGCGCCGGGTTGGAGGCGGGCGGGGACCAGGAAGTCGCGGGCACCCTCGGGGGTGGAACGGGTCAACGTCGGGGTCTCGATTTCGACGAAGTCGCGTTCGTGCAGCACCTCGCGGGCGGCCCGGTTGACCTCGCTGCGCAACCGGATCGCCGCGGCCGGCGCGGGCCGGCGCAGGTCGAGGTAGCGGTACTTCAGCCGCACCTCCTCGCCGACCTCGACGTGCTCGTCGATCTGGAACGGCAGCGGTGCCGACTCGCTGAGCGCCTCGACCTCGGTGGCGACCAGCTCGACCTGACCGGTCGGCAGGTTGGGGTTGGCGTTGCCGGCCGGGCGGACCGCCACCGCACCAACCACGCGCAGGCAGAACTCGTTGCGCAGTCCCGCTGCCACCGCCTCGTCCCGGATGACCACCTGCACCACGCCCGACGCGTCGCGCAGGTCGATGAACGCGACGCCGCCGTGATCGCGGCGGCGGGCGACCCAGCCGGCCAGCGTGACGGTCTGTCCGCGGTGCTCCGCGCGCAGCGAGCCGGCAGGGTGGGTGCGGATCACGAGGGTGGCTCCCGGTGCTGGTGGACGAGGTGGTCAACGAGAGCTTCGAGTCGTACGGCGGTCTGCTCGCCCGTCGCCAGGTCCTTGACCTGGGCGACACCAGCGTCGAGATCACGTTGACCGAGCACCACGGCGTAGGCCGCGCCGGATCGGTCCGCCGACTTCATCGCGCCCTTGAGCCCCTTGCCGCCGTAGGCGATGTCGGCGGCCACGCCCCGGCGGCGCAGGCCGACCACGGCCGCAAACAGCCGCCGGGCGGCCTCGTCTCCCAGCGGCACGGCGAAGACGGACACGGCCGCCGTCGCGGTCGGGGGCTGGGCGGGATGCTCAGCCGCCGAGGCGGCAGCCTGGGCGGCGCGCTCGGCCGCCAGGGCCAGCACCACCCGGTCGACGCCGAGCGCCCATCCGACCCCGGGCAGCGCCGGGCCGCCGATCGACTCGGACAGCCCGTCGTAGCGCCCGCCGCCGCCGATGGCGGTCTGCGCGCCCAGCCCGTCGTGGACGAACTCGAAGGTTGTGCGGGTGTAGTAGTCCAGCCCGCGGACCAACGTCGGCGTCTCCTCGACCTCGACGCCGGCCGCGGCCAGCAACTCGCGAACCTGCTCGTGGTGGGACGTGCAGCCCTCGCAGAGGTAGTCGACAGCGAGGGGGGCCGACGCGACCTGCCGTTGGACGTCTGCACGCTTGTCGTCGAGGACCCGCAGCGGGTTGATCTCGACCCGCCGGCGGGTGTCGGGGTCGAGGTCGAGCCCACGCAGGAACTCCTGCAGCCGGGCGCGGTAGGCGGGGCGGCACTCGCGGTCGCCCAGGGAGTTGAGCAGCAGCCGGAACCCGCGCAGCCCCAGCGCCCGGAACCCGTCCACCGCCAGGATCACCAGCTCGGCGTCCAGGGCCGGGTCCTCGACACCGAGCGCCTCGGCTCCCACCTGGGAGAAGTGCCGGTAGCGCCCCGCCTGCGGTCGCTCGTAGCGATAGAAGCTCCCGGAGTACCACAGCTTGACCGGCAGCGGCCCGCGGTGCAGCCCGTGCTCGAGCACCGCCCGCAGCACCGGCGCCGTGCCCTCCGGGCGAAGCGTGAGAGACCGGCCACCCTTGTCGTCGAAGGTATACATCTCCTTGCTGACGACGTCGGTGGACTCCCCGACCCCGCGCACGAACAGGGCGGTGTCCTCGAACGCCGGCGTCTCGACGTAGCGATAGCCCGCGAGGCGCGCGGGTGCGGCCAGCCCCTCGCGTACGTCGAGGAAGGTGCCCGACGCCGGCGGCAACAGGTCGAACGTGCCCTTGGGTGCCTGGAACGTGCTCAGCGCGACCGCCCACGGTCGCCGGTCTGGCTGGTTTCGGTCTGGCTGGTCTGGCTGGTTTCGGTTTGGCTGGTCTGGCTGGTTTCGGTTTGACTGGTCTGGCTCGGCTGGCTGGGCTTGCTATCCAGGCTCGGCAGGCCCTGCAGGAACGGGTTGGTGGCGCGCTCGCGCCCGATCGTGGTCTGCGGGCCGTGGCCCGGCAGCACCACGACGTCGTCGGCGCGGGTGAGGACCTTGGCGGCCAGGCTGCGCAACATGGTGGCGTGGTCACCGCCGGGCAGGTCGGTGCGGCCGATGGAGCCGGCAAAGAGAAGGTCGCCGGAGAGCATAACCTCGGGCACCTCAGCACCGCCGGGCAGCCGGAAGGTGACCGACCCGCGAGTGTGCCCCGGCGCGTGGTCCACGGTCACCTCCAGGCCGGCGATGGCAAGCAGTTGGCCGTCGCTCAGGGCGAGGACCTGGTCGGGCTCGGTCCAGGCCAGTGAGGGACCGAACATGGAGCGCGTCTCGGCGGACAGGCCCAGCATGGGGTCGACCAGCAACTCGTCGTCGCCGGGGTGGATGTAGGCGGGGATGCCCCGCGCCCCACAGACCGGGGTCACCGAGAACGTGTGGTCGATGTGCCCGTGGGTGAGCAGGACCGCCACCGGCCGCAGCCGGTGCTCGGCCACCAGCGCGTCGAGCTCGCCGATCACGTCGATCCCGGGGTCGACGACGACGCACTCCTCGCCCGCCGCCGGGGCGACGACGTAGCAATTGGTGCCGAATGCGGCTGCGGGAAAGCCAGCGATGAGCACGGGGCAGCCTTTTCGAGAGATCGGTGCAGCAGCGAAGTGTCGAGCCTAGCGGCCGGGGTCTGAGGACTCACGAACGCGATCAGCGGCCTTTGCCTAGACTGAGCGACCGACGCCGCAGGCGGTGCGATCGACGACCGCACCGAAGCGGCAGCCCAAGGAGGAGCACGTGACCGGCAGCTTGAAGCGGGAACGCCAACTCGCGAGGGAGCGCTACGAGCGCCAGCAGGCCCGCCGGGCCGCGGTCGCGGCGCGCCGACGCCGCGCGCAGCAGATCACCGCGGTCGTGGTGTCGGTGCTACTGGTCATCGGTGGGGTCGTCTTTTTGTCCGCCCTGCTGGGTGGCAACGACGATGCGACGACCGCCGCCAAGCCCACGGGGTCGCCCTCGGCGTCGCCGTCGGCTTCGCCCTCGGCGTCGGCGTCGGCGTCGGCGTCGGCCAAGCCAGGCGCTTGCACCTATGCGGCCGGCGCCGAGAAGGCGTCCAAGGACGTCGGCAAGCCCACGTTCGACGCCAAGACGGCGGCCGTGCCGTTCACCGCGACCCTGAAGACCAATCAGGGAGACATGGTCATCGCGATGGCCACCGACAAGGCTCCCTGCACGACCAATAGCTTCAAATTCTTGGCCACCAAAAAGTTCTTCGACGCCTCGCCCTGCCATCGGCTGACCACGTCGGGGCTGTTCGTGCTGCAGTGCGGCGACCCCAGCGGCACGGGCGGCGGCGGACCAGGATACGGGTTCGGGCTGGAGAACTCGCCACCTACCGGGATCTTTCCCGCCGGGTCGGTCGCGATGGCCCGGACCGCTGACCCGAACAGCAACGGCAGCCAGTTCTTCATCGTCTACAAGCAGACCCAGCTGCCCACCGACACCGGTGGCTACTCGCTGTTCGGCACCGTGACCAAGGGCCTCGACGTGGTGACCAAGGTCGCCAAGGCCGGAGTCGCCGGCGGCGGCGGTGATGGTGCACCGAAGCAGAAGGTCACGATCGCATCCGTGCAGATCGGGAAGGGCTGATCGTGAGCGAGCAGGCATCCGACGACCGGGCCAGGCCACTGGGCTCCACGGTCGAGGCGCGCTCACCGGCACCCGAACCTTCGATCGAGGCTCAGCCAGACCCGCAGCCGGAGTCCGAGTCGGCGGCACCGGCCGAACCCGACCTCGCCCCGGCAGCACCAGCAGAGCCCGAGCCGTCAAAACCAGCAGAGCCCGAGCCCGAACCGTCAGCCCCAGCCGAGCCCAACCTGGAACCGGCAGCACAGTCCGTTCCGGCGCCCAGGCCCACTCCGCGGCCGGTCCCCCATCCCGGGCCGCCGCCGGCGTCCGCACCGACCCCGCCGCCGGCGGGTGGTCAGCCGACCCCTGAGCAGCACCACGACGCCCCGGCTGCGACACCCCCGGCGGCCACCGAACCACTCGAGGAGCCGACCGACCCGTCGGCCTGGGGCCGGGTCGCCGACGACGGCGCGGTCTTCGTCCGTACGTCGGATGGGGAACGAGCGGTTGGCGCCTATCCTGGCGCCACGCCGGAGGAGGCGCTGGCCTACTTCGGCCGCAAGTTCGACGAGGTCGCCGGCCAGATCGGGCTGCTCGAGCAGCGGCTCAACGCGGCGGGGTTGGCGGCCAAGGACGCCGAGACCTCGATCGACAAGCTGCGGGCAGCGGTCGCCGAGGCGCACGCGGTCGGCGATCTGGACGGGCTCATCGCCCGCCTCGACGTACTCGCGGCTAGCGCCGCCGAGCGCAAGCGGGCGAGCGACGCCGCCCGCGCGAAGATCCGCGACGCCGCCCGGGCCGCGAAGACCACGCTCGTCGAGGAGGCCGAGCGGCTCGCGGAGTCGGCCGACTGGAAGGTCACCGGCGATCAGCTGCGCACGCTGCTCGAGGAGTGGAAGGCCGCCCCCCGGCTCGACCGCAAGTCCGACGACGCGCTGTGGAAACGGTTCAGCCACGCCCGCACGACGTTCGACAAGCATCGGCGGGCACACTTCGCCGAACTCGACGCCGAGCGGGCGGAGGCGGCCACCCGCAAGGAGAAGCTCATCGCGACTGCCGAAGAGCTCAAGGGCTCGACCGACTGGGGCCCGACCGCGTCGGCCTTCCGTGAGCTGATGAACCAGTGGAAGGCCGCCGGGCGCGCCCGCCGCGACATGGAGGACTCGCTCTGGGAGCGGTTCAAGGCGGCGCAGGACGCGTTCTTCACCGCACGCAGCGAGGTGTTCTCGGCCCGCGACTCGGACCTACAGAGCAACCTCGAGGTCAAGGAGGCACTGCTGGTGGAGGCGGACCGGCTGCTGCCGGTGACCGATGCGCGGTCTGCTCGGGCGGCGATGCGCGGCATCCACGACCGGTGGGAGGCCGCCGGCCACGTTCCTCGACCCCAGCGCGACCGAGTCGAGTCGCACCTGAAACGGGTCGACGACGCCATCCGGGCGGCCGAGGACCAGCAGTGGACGTCGTCCAACCCCGAGGCCCTGGCCAGGGCCGAAGCCACGGTCACGCAGCTTCGGGCCTCGATCGCATCTCTTGAGGCCGACGCTGCGGCGGCCCGGGCCGCCGGTCAGGACGCCAAGGCCGACAAGGCCGAGGCGGATGCCGCGGCTCGGCGTACCTGGCTGGCCGAGGCCGAGAAGACCCGCGTCGAGTTCTCCCGCTGACCGCCTCCGCCTCCCGCCTCCGCCCACGATCATGCAAAAATGGTCGGCAGGCAGCCTGGTCGGGGTGAGCACCATGACGTTCGAACAACCGTCGACGTTCGAACAACCGTTCCGGTTGGCCGACGCTGCTCGGGCGGGGCGACATCGCGGCGACGTTCGCCGGATGCAACGCCAGGGTCTGCTGCGCCGCATGCTGCACGGTGTCTACGTCGACGCGTCGGTCCCCGAGACCCCGCAGCTTCGGGCCGCCGCGGTCTCCTGCGTGCTGCCGCCCGGGGCGGTCGTGTGCCGGGCGACGGCGGCATGGCTGCACGGCGTACCGATCGATCGGCTCGGCGGGGGGGACGAGGTTGCTGACGTCCCGGTCGAGGTCTGCTCCCCCATCGGCACACCGGCGAGCCGACGCCGAGGAGTCCGCGGCTACACCGCACACCTGACCGATGACGATGTCACCACCGTCTACGGCGTCCCGGTGACCACGACCGTGCGGACGGCCTATGACCTCGCACGGTGGTGCGACCGGTGGGACGCCCTCGCCCTTCTCGACGCGCTCGTGCTACATTCCGTGCCGCTGACCGACCTCGTCGACGGACTGCCCAGCCTCGACGGGCTGCCCTGGGCCGAGCAGGCGCGCGAGCTCGTGGCCGCCGTCGACCCGGGCGCCCAGTCGCCGATGGAGTCGTTCATGCGGCTGCGCTACCTCGACGCCGGGTTTCCGAGGCCGCAGACCCAGGTCGCGGTGCGCGACGATGCGGGTGTGCCCGGGTTCTGGCTGGACTGCGGGCTTGAGGAGAAGAAGTTCGGCTTTGTCTACGACGGCGGGCAGATCCACGGTCCCGAACGCGAGAAGGTGGACCGGCTACGCAGAGCGTGGATCAGCGAGAGGGGTTGGCGAGTGGAGGTGTTCGACCGTTTCGCCGTCCTGGCCCACACACCCGAGTTCGAGCGGGCGATCGGCGATGCGCTCGAGCTCACTCCGGTCGTGCGGAGCTATGACGAGCGTCGGCGCACGCGGCTGCACACCAAGCGGCGGGCGGCCACGACCGCCTGATCGTGGCTGTCGCGCACAAGGGGCGTGGCGACGACGACGTGGGCCGAAGTAGCCGTGCGGCGCCGCGCACGGCGAATCGCGCCATCCAGCCGTTCCACCGGCTGCTCACGGCGATTGGCGACATCCCCGCCGATGCATGTGCACGACATCGCCAGCGCTGCGCCGGCCGTTGGCGGCTGAGCGGGCCGGTTAGTTAGCGGCGAAGTCGGGCAGGCCGGCGGGAGGCGGGGGCGCGCGGCCAGGCAGAGAGGTCAGGGTTTGGTGCTGGTGATCCGGTAGACGTCGTAGACCCCGTCCACGCCACGGACGGCCTTCAGCACGTGACCCAGGTGCTTGGGGTCGCCCATCTCGAAGGTGAACCGGGAGATCGCGACGCGGTCGCGGGTGGTCGCCACCGAGGCCGAGAGGATGTTGACGTGCTGGTCGGACAACACGCGGGTGACGTCCGAGAGCAGCCGCGACCGGTCCAGCGCCTCGACCTGGATGCCGACGAGGAAGATCGAGGACGCCGAGGGCACCCACTCCACGTCCACCAACCGCTCCGGCTCGCCGGCCAGTGCCTGCGCGTTCACGCAGTCGGTGCGGTGCACCGAGACACCGTTTCCCCGGGTCACGAAGCCGACAATCTCGTCGCCGGGCACCGGGGTGCAGCAGCGGGCCAGCTTGACCCAGATGTCGGTCGCGCCGCGGACCACGACACCAGGGTCGCCACCGGACCGCGGCCGGCGATGGGTGACCCCGGGGGTGGTGACCTCAGCGATGTCCTCGGCGGCGCTGTCCTCCCCGCCGAAAAACTCCACCAGCCGCCCCACCACCGACTGCGCCGACACGTGGCTCTCGCCGACGGCTGCATAGAGCGCGGAAATGTCGGCATAGCGCATCTCGTGCGCGAGCGCGGTCAGGGACTCGGTCGAGAGCAGCCGCTGGATCGGCAGGTTCTGCTTGCGCATCGCCTTTCCGATCGCGTCGCGACCGTGCCCGATCGCCTCCTCACGGCGCTCCTTGGAGAACCACTGCCTGATCTTGTTGCGGGCCCGGGGGCTCTGCACGAAACCCAACCAGTCGCGGCTCGGAGCGGCACCGGGGGCCTTGGAGGTGAAGACCTCGATCAGGTCGCCGTTCTCGAGCGTGCTCTCCAGCGGCACCAGCCGCCCGTTGACCCGAGCCCCGATGCAGCGGTGGCCGACTTCGGTGTGCACGGCGTAGGCGAAGTCCACCGGCGTGGCCCCTGCCGGCAGTGCCACGGCGTCGCCCTTGGGGGTGAACACGAACGTCTCCGCGGAGTTGAGATCAAACCGCAGCGACTCGAGAAACTCCCCGGGGTCCTCGGTCTCCTTCTGCCAGTCGAGCAATTGGCGCAGCCAGGCCATGTCATTGGCCGCCACCTCGTCGGCCTTGCCGAACGCGCCCGGACCGCGTTCGGTCGAGCGGACGGCGTGCTCCTTGTACTTCCAGTGCGCGGCCACGCCGTACTCAGCCCGCCGGTGCATCGCGAACGTGCGGATCTGCAGCTCGACCGGCTTGCCCTCGGGACCGATCACCGTGGTGTGCAGGGATTGGTACATGTTGAACTTGGGCATCGCGATGTAGTCCTTGACCCGGCCGGGAACCGGGTTCCACGTCGCGTGGATGCGTCCGAGCGCGGCGTAGCAGTCGCTCACGGACTCGACCAGGACGCGGATGCCGACCAGGTCGTAGATGTCGGCGAAGTCGCGACCGCGCACGATCATCTTCTGATAGATCGAGTAGTAGTGCTTGGGCCGGCCGGTGACCGTGGCCCGGATCTTGTTCGCCCGCAGGTCACTGGCCACGTCGTCGACGACACCACTGAGGTAGTCGTCGCGGCTGGGCGCGCGGTCGGTAACGAGCCGCACGATCTCGTCGTAGACCTTAGGATAGAGCGTGGCGAACGCGAGGTCCTCGAGCTCCCACTTGATGGTGTTCATGCCCAGCCGGTGGGCCAGCGGGGCGTAGATCTCCAGCGTCTCGCGGGCGATCTGCTCCTGCTTGGCCGAGCTGAGGTAGCGCAGGGTGCGCATGTTGTGCAACCGGTCGGCGAGCTTGATCACCAGCACCCGGATGTCCCGGGCCATCGCGACGACCATCTTGCGGACGGTCTCGGCCTTCGCCGACTCTCCGTATTTCACCTTGTCCAGCTTGGTGACCCCGTCCACCAGCCCGGCAATCTCGTCGCCGAACTCGGCTCGCAGCGCCGCCAGCGTGTAGGGCGTGTCCTCGACGGTGTCGTGCAGCAACGCTGCACACAAGGTCGGCGGCGTCATGCCCAACTCGGCCAGCACCGTCGTGACGGCCAGTGGGTGGGTGATGTAGGGGTCGCCGCTCTTGCGACGAACCCCGCGATGGTGCAGGGCGGCGACGTCGTAGGCCCGCTCGATCAGCCGGATGTCGGCCTTCGGATGGGTCGAACGCACGATGGTGAACAGCGGCTCGAGGACGGGGTTGATCGTGCTTCGCTGGGCGCCGAGCCGGGCCAGGCGGGCGCGCACGCGGCGCGAGGGGGGCGCCGGTGGCGCGCAATCTGCGGCAGGCGGGTCCAGCAGCGGGGTCCCCGTGGCCGGCGGCTCCGGGTCGTTCGTGCTCGGGGCGGGCGCGACCTCGCTGCCCCGGTCGGTGTCGACCGGGGTGTGCGCGGGGGCATCGGCCACGGGCTCTCCAGTGGTGTCGGTGCGCCAAGTCTAGCCGCGACCGGCAGCGCCTGATTGCGGCTAGACCGAAAGCAGGCTGTGTACGTCGTGACCGGCCAGTCGCTGGCGGCCGGCGAGGAAGCCCAGTTCCATCAGCACGGACACCCCGACGACGTCGGCGCCGGCTCGACGTACGAGCTCGATCGCGGCCGCCACGGTGCCGCCGGTCGCGAGCACGTCGTCGACCAGCAACACCCGGTCGCCGGGCGCGAAGGCGTCGGCCTGGATCTCGAGGGTGGCCTCGGCGTATTCCAGCGTGTAGGACGTCGACAGGGTGTCCCCCGGCAGTTTGCCCGCCTTGCGCACGGGCACGAAACCGGCGCCCATGTGATAGGCCACCGGCGCGGCGAGAATGAAGCCGCGCGCCTCGATGCCGACCACCTTGTCGATCGTGCCGCGCCCGTGCCAGGCGACGATCGCGTCGACCGCGCCCGCGAAGGTGATGTGGTCGGCGAGCAGCGGCGCGATGTCCTTGAACACGATGCCGACCTTGGGATAGTCGGCGACATCGCGCACCCGGGCCAGCAGCAGTGCGGTCAGGTCGACACCCACACCCACACCCACACCCACGCCGGCGCGGTCGCGGTCTCCGGCGCGGTCGCGGTCGGTCGCCGTGCCGGTCATCGACGCTTCTTGCCGCCCGGTCGGCCCTTGGTGTTGCGCCGGGGCTGGCTGCGCTGGGCGCCGGCAGCGGGTCGCGGCTCAGGGCGGGCGCTCGCCCGGGCCTCGCCGGTCGTCCGTGCCGCAGCCCCCGCGGTGGCCGGCTCGATCGACTCTTCGTCGGTGGCGACGTGGGCGTAGGGGTCGACCTGATCTCGCTGGTCGACGTCGCCGTCGACGTCATCGGGGCGCGCAGCGGCCGCAGCGCGGGAGCGGCGCCCGGTGACCGGCTTGCGGACCGTCGCCGTCGCGGCGCCGCTCTGCCGCGCCGCCACCCGCTTGGCGAGGGCCTGCATCGCGGGCTCCTTCTCCTTGAAGGTCGCGAGCAGCGGGGTGGCGATGAAGATCGAAGAGTAGGCGCCGGTGGCCACGCCCACGAACAGGGCCAGCGCCAGGTCCTTGAGCGGCCCGGAGCCGAGCAGCGCGATGCCGGCGAACAGGATCGACCCGATCGGCAGCAGGGCGATGACGGAGGTGTTGATCGAACGAACCAGGGTCTGGTTGACGGCCAGGTTGGCCGACTGGCTGTAGGTCATCCGGCTGCCGCCGGCCAGTCCGGCCGTGTTTTCTCGGACCTTGTCGAAGACGACGACCGTGTCGTAGAGCGAGTAACCCAAGATCGTCAGGAACCCGATGACCGTCGCAGGGGTGACCTCGAAGCCCACCAGCGAGTAGACCCCCGCGGTGACGATCAGGTCGTGGACCAGCGCGATCATCGCCGCCAGCGCCATCTTCCACTCGAAGTAGAGTGCCAGGAAGATCATCACCCCGATGAGGAAGAAGATCAGCGCCTGTAACGCTTTCGACGAGATGTCCCTGCCCCAGCTGGGGCCGACGAACTGGGTGCTCACGTCGCTGACCTTGACCCCGAACCGCTTGGCCAGGTCGGCGCGGATCTTCTCCGACTGGTCGGTCGTGAGCTTCTCCGTCTGTGCCCGCACGGTGTTGTTACCGACGCCCTGCACGATGATCTGGCGGCTGTCGGTCTGGGCGACGACCTTTTCCACGCTCGACACGCTGACCGTCGGGGAGGTGACCCGGAACTCCGCTCCCCCGCGGAACTCGATGCCGAGGGTGAACCGGAGGGTCAGCAGCGAGATCACCGAGATCAGCAGCACGACCCCGGAGATGATGTACCAGCGCTTTCGCAAGCCGACGAAGTCGTAGGAGACATGCCCCGTGTAGAGGTTTGCACCGATCGAACCGAGCCGGGACATCAGGCCTCCTTGGTGAGGCGGGGGGCTGCGGGAGTGGCAGCCCGGGCGGCTCCACCGGCTGCCGGCGAGCCACGTCGCCCCGCCGGGGTCGTGGTGAGGGTGCGGCGGGGCACGCCGAGGTGCACCGGGTCCAACCCGGAGAACTTGTGGCCGTCGCCGAAGAACTTGGTCCGAGCCAGCACGGTGACCAGCGGCTTCGTGAACAAGAACACCACCGCGATGTCGATCAAGGTGGTGAGGCCAAGCGTGAATGCGAAGCCACGGACACCGCCCACCGAGAGGAAGTAGAGGACCAGCGCGGCGAGGAAAGAGACGAAGTCGGCGGCCAGGATCGTACGTCGGGCGCGGGCCCACCCCGTCTCGACTGCGACCCGCAGGGTGCGCCCGTCACGCACCTCGTCACGGAGTCGTTCAAAGAAGACGACGAACGAGTCGGCGGTGATGCCGACCGCGACGATCAGGCCGGCGATCCCGGCCAGGCTCAGACGGAAGCCGATCTGCCAGCCGAGGAGGACGACGGCGCCGTAGGTGATGAGCGACGCGACGAGCAGGCTGGCCACGGTGACCAGGCCGAGTCCGCGGTAGTAGAGCAAGGAGTAGAGGACCACGAGGCCCAGGCCGATGCCCCCGGCGATCAGGCCCGCGTGCAACTGGTCGCCGCCGAGGGTCGGGGAGACCTCCTCGACCGAGCCGGCGTCGAAGGTCAGCGGGAGCGCGCCGTACTTGAGCACGTTGGCCAGGTCACTCGCCTCGCTCTGGCTGAAGTTGCCGGTGATCTGCGCGCTGCCGCCGGTGATGGGGCCGTTGTTCAGGCCGGGCGCCGACACAGCGAGGCCGTCGAGCACGATGCCGAACCGGTTGAGGGGGTCCTGCAGGGCGGCCAGGCGCCGGGTCGTGGCCGCGAACTTGCGCGAGCCCGAGCCCTTGAAGTCGAGCACCACCTGCCAGCCGCCGCTGGTCACTCCCTGGGAGTTGGTCTCCAGGCCGGCCGACGCCGACTTGATGTCGGTGCCGAGCACCTCAGCCGGGCCGAGGACGTACTTCTCGTCGCCCTTGCTGTCGCAGGTGACCAGGGGTTTCTTTGGGTCGTCGGTGCCCTTGGCGCGGAGGTCGGCATGCACCTTGTTGATGTTGGTGCAGTCCAGCGCCGCGAACTCCTGGGCCAGGGCCGGGGTGACCCCGGCAGGCAGCGCGCCGGGGTTGACCGCCGGCGTCGGTGCGGGGGCCGGGGTCGCGGCGGGGGCCGGGGTCGCGGCGGGGGTCTTGGCCGGAGCCGCGGTCTTGGCCGCGGTTCCGGCCGGTGTCGCCTTCGCGGCACCGGGGGTGGGACTCGCCGCGGCGTGCAGGGCGCCAGGGACGGCGCGCCCGTTGGTCGACTGGCTGGGCTTGGGGGTGGCCTTGCCCGACGGGGTGGCCGGCGCCTTTGCTGTCGACGATGGCGACGGCTTCGCGCTGCCGCTGGCGCCCGGGGCCGGGCTCGCGGGGTCGGACGTCGAGGGGGTCGGCGTGGTCGGGGCCGTCGGCGTGGTCCCGCCCGCGGCGGCGGCGAGGACCGGACGGAACCGGAGTTCGGCGGTCTGGCGCACCGTGTCGAGGATGTTGTTGTCCCGCGACCCTGGCACCGAGATGACGATGTTGTTGCCCGCGGTGGTCACCTCGGCCTCGGCGACGCCGAAACTGTCGACCCGGGACCGGATGATCTTCACGGCCTGGTTGAGTGCGTCGGAGGTAATCTTCTTGCCGCGCTGGGCACCCGTGGTCCGCGGGGTGAGGATGACGCTGGTGCCGCCCTCCAGGTCGAGGCCGAGTCGCGGCGAGTATTTGTCCGACGCCGTGAGGCTGTCCTTGCCGAGCTTGTCCGGGGCCGCGACGAAGACCCCTCCGAAGACGAGCGCGATGAGCATGAACAGAACGGCGATCGAGCGCCCGGGACGGCTCGCCTGCGGTGTTGCCACGTCAAAGTCTCTCTCTGGTCAGTGCTGCCTGGTGCTGGTCAGCGGGTCGGCGCTAGGTCGACGGGTCATCGCCGGTCAGCGGGTCGCCGCTCGCGAGGCCGGTGGGTCCGGGGGGTCGCGATGGGCGAGCCGGTGAGCCGCACCGGTCACTCCGATCGGGCCGGGTTGTGATCGGTTGAGTTTGCTGCATCCTCGGCCGCTGCGTCCCCGGACTCCGCCGAGAAGACGGTCGGCCCGACGACCCGGGCGATGGCCGCCCTCGCGAAGCGCACCGAGACCCCGGGGGCGACCTCGAGCAGCACCACGTCGCCGTCCAAACCAGCCACGGTCGCAAGCATCCCGGAGGTCATCATCACTTCTTGACCCACCTCGATCGACTGCTGCAGGGTGACCTGCGCCCTGGCCCGGCTCCGGGCCGGCCGGATGACGAGCAGGTAGAACGCCAGGATAGCGATAAAGGGGAGCAGGTTGACCACTTGTTTCACGGTGGAGCGAGTCCTTCCGGAAGAGACGCCGACGGGGTGACGCGGCCGGCGAGGTCGGGTCGACCTGCGCCCATCGGCCTGGGCAAGCCGACCGAAGTCTACCTGGCTTCGCGCTCACCTACCGGGTGGAACAGGTCAGGACCCAGATCGAGGGGTAGACCGGGCTGGGCAGCCGACGCCGACGCCATCGGCGGGGTGAGCCCGAGGTGGCGCCAAGCAGCGGCTGTGGCGACGCGGCCCCTCGGCGTGCGGGCCAGCAAGCCCGCGCGGACGAGGAAGGGCTCGGCGACCTCCTCCACGGTCTCGCGTTCCTCTCCGACGGCGACGGCGAGCGTGGACAACCCGACGGGACCGCCGCCGAAGTGGGTGACCAGGGCTCGCAGCACCGCACGATCGAGCCGGTCGAGTCCCTGCTCGTCCACTTCGTAGACCGCGAGAGCCGCCTGCGCCACCTCTTGGGTCACGACGCCGTCGGCCTTGACCTGGGCGTAGTCGCGGACTCGGCGCAGCAGGCGGTTGGCGATGCGCGGTGTGCCGCGGGACCGGCCGGCGACCTCGGCGCCACCGACCGTGGTCAACGGGACCGCGAGCAAGCCGGCCGACCGGGTCAGCACCCGCTCAAGCTCGTGGGTCTCGTAGAAGTCCATGTGGGCGGTGAAGCCGAACCGGTCGCGCAGCGGCGCGGGCAGGAGCCCGGCCCGGGTCGTGGCCCCGACGAGGGTGAACGGCGGGACTTCCAGCGGGATCGCGGTCGCTCCCGCGCCCTTGCCCACGATCACGTCGACCCGGAAGTCCTCCATCGCCATATAGAGCATCTCCTCGGCGGGACGAGCCATCCGGTGGATCTCGTCGAGGAAGAGCACCTCTCCCTCGGTGAGGCTCGAGAGCAGGGCAGCGAGGTCGCCGGCGTGCTGGATCGCCGGTCCGCTGGTGATGCGCAACGGCGCCTGGAGCTCCGCCGCGATGATCATCGCCAGGGTCGTCTTGCCCAGGCCAGGAGACCCGGACAGCAGGACGTGGTCGGGCACCCGCCCCCGCGCCCGCGCGGCCTGCAGCACGAGGCTGAGCTGCTCGCGGACCCGCTCCTGGCCGATGAACTCGTGCAGGGTCTTGGGTCGCAGCGCGGCCTCGACGACCCGTTCGTCGCCTTCGGCTTCGGCGTCGACCAGCCGCTCGGAGAGCTGATCGAGGTGGGCAAGCTCGGCGGCGTCGGCTCGTTCGGACCCGTTGTCGTCGGTGGGCTCGGTCACGCGCGGCTCAGGGAGCGCAGGGCCGAACGCAGCAGCGCGGCGATGTCAGGTTGCCCGCCCGCGGCGACCGCCTCGTCTGCCTGAGTGGATGCGGCGGCGACGGCCTCGTCGGCTTCGCGCGCTGACCAACCCAGGCTGAGGAGTGCCTCGGTGAGCTGGGGTCGCCACCGGGACTCGACGTGCCCCCGGGCGGCGCCGTTGGTGGTCCCGGTGGTCGCGGCGCCGAGCCGGTCCTTGAGCTCGAGGACGATGCGCGCCGCGCCCTTGCGCCCGATGCCCGGAACCCGGGTCAGGGCCGTGAGGTCCTCGGTGGCAACCGCACGGCGCAGGGCATCGGGCGAGTGCACTGCCAGCGCCGCCTGGGCCAGCCGCGGCCCGACGCCGCTGGCGGTCTGCAGGAGCTCGAACACCGCGCGCTCATCCTCGTCGGCGAAACCGTAGAGCGTCAGGGAGTCCTCTCGTACGACGAGCGCAGTGGCGAGTCGGGCCGGCTCGCCCATCCGCAGCAGGGCGAGAGTCGCCGGGGTGCACTGCAGCGCCAGTCCCACCCCGCCGACCTCGATGACCGCTCCATCGGGAGCCAGCCCGGCCACCCGGCCGGCCACGAACGCGATCACGGGGTCACCTCCGCTGCCATCGGGTCGACCGCGGCCACAGCGGCCGCGGAGTTGACCGCTGCCCCGGCTGCCTGGATGCGCGCGGCGGCGCCGCCCCGCCACACATGGCAGATCGCCAACCCGAGGGCGTCGGCGGCGTCGGCTCGTTCGGACCCGTTGTCGTCGGTGGGCTCGGTCACGCGCGGCTCAGGGAGCGCAGGGCCGAACGCAGCAGCG
>JBBRHF010000074.1:0-18866 GCA_038223055.1 Actinomycetes bacterium
ATGGCCGGGTCGAACGGGTCAGCGAGGTCCTCGTCGCAGCGCAGGTCGAACCAGTCCAACCACGCCTGGGGCGGACACGGGTCCACCGGCGGATCGAACACATCTTCGGCCATGAAGACAACGTATCCGGGGGGTCCGACACGTCCCGGCCCGAAACTGGCCTCACCGAAAAGATCTTGAACTGTTTTTCCGGGTCGGGGCCCGAGGTTCCGGGCCCGAGGTTCCGGGCCCGAGTTGGGCCGGGCTGGTCGAGAGCCGGATCAGGTCCGCTGGCGGTCTACCCCATTAGGTGTTCTCCCGTGAAGGCGACGCTCGCGGCAGGGCCGTATGTGCCGAATTCAACAGTGTTTGCCTTGGGGCGTTGGCTTGGAGGCAGGATCAGCCCCGGCCGAACAATCCCTTGCGTCGCTTGGGCTTCGGGGCGCGGGCCGGTGTCGGACGCGAAGGTCGAGCCGTCGCCGGCGGGGACGATGAGGGGCGAGCATCGTCGCTGAACCCGAGACTGGACAACTCGCGCAACAACATGGCGGTGTCAGCCTGGTCCCGCGCGACGAGAGGTTTCGGTCCGGCTGGTCGAGGGGTTCCGTCCGGGTCGGCAACGGGTTGGCGCAAGCCTTCGTTCGGCTCCGCTTCGGTTTCCGGGTCTCGAGCGTGCTCGGCGTCGAGTCGCGCGTGGTGCGCCAGACTGTCCCGGCTGAGCTCGGTCAACAGGCCGGCCGCCTGAGCAGCGGTCGCGGCCAGCTCGGCTCGCCGACTCTCCCGCGTGCCTTCTTCTGTTCGGTTCTCGCTCGTTGTGCCCGCTTCGGTCGGGCCCTCTCCCTCGTTGTTGCGCTTGCCGTCCAGACCAGCCACCGCCGCCGAGGTCAGCTCGGCTTCGATGCGTCGAGACTCGTCTCGGGCGATCTCTTCGGCGGCGTCCTGTGCAGCCAGGTCTGCGGCCTGCTGTTCGCGCAGCTGGGCCGCTTCGCGCGCGATGCGTTCGGCACCCTCGCCCACAGCGCGCTCCGCCGCGGCTCGGGCGCGACGGCCCACTTCCTCCAACAGCTCGCGCTCGGCGACCTTGCGCTCGGCGAGACGCGCATCTGCGAGGGCGACCCGCTCTGCCTCTTCGGCGGCGGCGATCCGTACGGCGACTTCGGCGGCTTCGACCCGCTCGGCCTCGACCCGTTCGGCTTCGACCCTCTGGTCATCGACCCGCTCTGCCTCTTCGGCGGCGGCGATGCGCTCGGCCTCATTGGCGGCAGCAAGCCGGTCGGCCTCTAACACTCCCGCTAGCTCGGCGGCCAGCCGCACTGCTTCGGTCGCCTGCTCGGCCGCTTCCGTGGCGGCAAGCTGCTCGGCCGCTTCCGTGTCAGCTTCGCCCCCGGCTGGCTGCGTCAGCGCGTCGTGGGATCCGGGGACGCCGGGGCCGGGGCCAGGGCCAGGGCCGCCGGGCGCCGGAACGCTGGCTGCGGGGACCTCGAGCTGGCCAGCGCGAGCGAGCGAGGCGACAGCCTGCCCGGCCTCGAACAGGGTGAACCCGCAGTCGCTGGCGAGGTCGGCCACGGAGCGCTCGCCGTCCACCTTGGCGAGCACCTCCCTGGCGTTGGGTCCGTCCCCGACCTCGGCGGCGCCCACCACCCGACAGGGAGCCACATCGGTCCCGCCGATGACGGCGAGGATCGACTCCCAGGTCATCGCGCGCTCGCGCAGGTCGGTCAGCAGGCCGGAGACGGGGCGGGGCGGCGCGACGTCCTGACGGGTCTTCTTGCCCTTGCGGAACTTCCAGCCAGCCACCGGCCAACCCATCAGGGCCGCCAACCCGTCCTTCAACTGCTCGACGACAAACTCCTCGACCACCGCCTGGTCGACGTAGCCGAGGTGGACCAGCAGCTCGCCGAGTCGCCACCCCTGCAGCTCGGTCCGCTGGATCTCCAGCGCCTCCGCGAGAGCTTCCTGGGTCAGTGCCGCCCGAGACATCAGCCGTACGCCGAGCCTGGTGCGCCGTCCCGGCACGCTCACCGAGTAGATCTCCCCGTCCCGCAGGAAGACCTCGGCCTCGTCGCCTTCCGGGTCGCGAACGAAGAGGCAGCCAGTCGACGAGGCAGCGGCAAGCTCGACCAGTACCTGCTCCAAGGCACCGTGCGCCGAGGCACCGTCCGCCGAGGCGCCGTGCGCCAAGGCACCGTGCGCCAGGGCGCTCTGCTCCAAGGTGCCCTGCTCGCCGTGCGGCGACGCAACCTTCGCCACGAGACGCCTCCTTCCGCTCGCCTGAGCGATCACCCGGAATTCCGCGATCCGGCTTCCTGTGTCGCATCGGCACGAAGTGAGGAAGTGTTGAGCACCGGCCCGACATGACACGATGCTGACCATGTCGCCGCCGACCACCCCTGCAGCCCAGACCCTCATCAGCGTCGCCCCGACCGGCGCGGAGACGACGAAGGCAGCGGCTCCCGGACTGCCGGTCACTTTGGCGGAACTGGTCGCCACCGCCGTCGAGTGCGAGGCGGCCGGGGCGGCCCTGATCCATGTCCACATCCGCGACGAGTCCGCCCGGCCAACGCTGGACCTCGGGCTGCTGCGAGATACCGTCGGCGCCGTGCGCGAACGCACCTCCCTCGTCGTACAGCTCAGCACGGGGGGCGCGGTCACCGACCCCTTTGAGGACCGGCTGCGGGTCCTCGACGCCGAGCCCGACTCGTGCTCGCTCACCTGCGGAACGGTCAACTTCGGTGACGCGGTCTTCGCCAACCCGTGGCCGTTCATGACCGAGCTCTACCAGCGGACCCAGGCCCAGCAGGTCGTCCCCGAGTTCGAGCTGTTCGACCTGGGGCAGGTGGCCTCGCTGCACCGGCTGCTCGACACCTACGGCGCTCCCTACGGTGGTCAGGTCCACTGCGACCTCGTCATGGGCGTGCCCGGCGGTATGCCCGGCACCACGGCCGCTCTCGTCGCCGCGGTTCAGGCGCTGCCGGTCGGCGCCTCGTGGTCGGCAACCGGGGTGGGCCGTACGACGATTCCGGTCGCCCTCGCCGCCCTGTCGGCTGGTGGTCACCTGCGCGTCGGCATGGAGGACACTCTCACGTTCGCCAAGGGCCAGCCCGTCACCAGCAACGCCCAACTGGTCCGCCGGGCCGCCGACCTCGCCCGGCTCGCGCTGCGACCACCCATGTCGACCGACCAGGCGCGCGCCCTGCTTCATCTGCGCGACCGCCGCCCGGCTCACGCCGGCTGACCCGCCCCAGCATCCGGAAGGCAACCCCCGATGACCGACCCCACCGATCCGATCAACTCCACCGATCCGATCAACCCCACCGATCCGACCGACCCCACCGATCCGACCGACCCCACCGACCCCACCGATCCGACCGACCCCACCGCCGCAAGCAATACACAGCCCGGCCGGCGCCGGCGCGACATCGTGCTGGACGCGGACTTCCTCGCCGAGCTGGAGTCGGCGCCGCTGGCCGACGTACGCGGTCGCCGGCGCGAGGCCGAGCAGGAGGAGGCGGACCTGTCCTACGTACGCCGGATGCTGCAGGGTCGCATGGACATCCTGCGCGCCGAGCTGTCCCGCCGGTCTGGCCATGCCAGCGACGTCAGTGTCCTCGACAACCTGCCGCACATCCTGGCCGACACGTCGCGTGACGACCACGGGATGGGCCGCTTCCTGCGGGTCGAGCCGTCGCGGGTCGATGAACACCGGCGCGCGGCGGAACAGCTGATCGGCGATCTCGGCGTGTCCGACGTCGAGGGGTCCAGCGACGAGACCCTGGCCGCGTCGTTGCGCCAGGTGGAGAACTACGAGCGCGGCGTGTCCGCCGACCGGCAACGCGTGCAGCAGGTGATGGACCAGCTCACCGCCGAGGTGACCCGGCGCTACCGCACCGGCGTTGCGAGCGTGGACGACCTGTTGCCCAAGCCGTGACCGGGGGGCAGGCGGCGACGGGCGTAGCCACGACGGAAGTGCTCGCCGAGGTCGTTCGGTCCGGATTCGTCGAAGGTCGCCACCGGGGCAGCGTCGTTGCGCTGTCCGAGGACGGGTCGGTCGCTTTCGCGGTGGGTGATCCCGACCTCCCGATCTTTCCCCGGTCGTCGAACAAGCCGTTGCAGGGCGTCGGGATGCTGCGCGCCGGACTCGACCTGGACGGTGAGCTGCTGGCGCTGGCCTGCGCGAGCCACTCCGGTGAGGAGTTCCACCTCGCCGGAGTACGCCGGATCCTGGCCGGAGGCGGGCTGGACGAGAGCGATCTGCAGACCCCGGCCGACTTCCCGGTCGACGAGGCGACCAAGGTGCAGTACATCCGGGCCGGCGGGCAGGCCGCGCCGCTCGCGATGAACTGCTCAGGCAAGCATGCGGCGATGCTGGCCACCTGCGTCCACAACGGCTGGGACACCGCGACCTACCTCGACCCCGAGCACCCGCTGCAGCAGGCCCTGCTCGGCGCCCTCGAGGACCTCGCCGGCGAGCCGGCGTCGGCCACCGGAGTCGACGGGTGCGGCGCCCCCCTGTGGGCGCTGACGCTTTCCGGGCTGGCCCGAGCGTTTCGCGCGGTGTCGCTGGCGCCGGCGGGCTCGTCCGAGCATCGTGTGGCCGCCGCGATCAGGGCCCACCCGGAGTGGCTCGGCGGCACCGGGCGCGACGTCACCCTGCTGATGGGGTGCCTTCCCGGGCTGATCGCCAAGGACGGCGCGGAGGGCGTCTACGTCGCGTCGATGCCCGACGGCCGGGCCGTCGCCGTCAAGATCGAGGACGGTGGGCAGCGGGCTCGCCCGCCCGTCATGGTCGCGGCGCTGCGACGGCTGGGTGTGTCCTCGCCCGGGCTGGACGACATTGGCCGCGTTCCGCTGTTCGGTGGAGGGGTGGAGGTCGGCGAGGTGCGCGTCGTCATGTGACGCACGTCACGTCGGTTCTGCGTACTGAGTGCTTGCCACAGTTAGCAAACAGGGTAGAGTGCTCGTCATGGTTCCGCTGAACGTCGGTGCGCTTCGCGCCGGGTCGCTCGGGGAATACATCCGCGAGCAGCGAAGAAACGCGCAGTACTCCCTGCGACAGCTCGCCGAGGTCGCGGGAGTGTCCAACCCCTATCTGAGCCAGATCGAGCGGGGGCTCAAGAAGCCGAGTGCGGAGATCCTGCAACAGATCGCCAAGGCGTTGCGGATCTCGGCAGAGACGCTGTACGTGCGAGCCGGCATCCTCGAGGAGCGGGGACCCAGCGACGTGGCGGCCGCCGTCCTGGCCGACGAGGGCCTCGATGAGCGCCAGAAGCGGGCGCTGCTCGACATCTACGGGTCCTTCCGGGCCGAGCACGACGCGCGGGCCAGGAAGCCGGCCCGCAAGACCACCACCCAGACAACCGTCCAGAAGAAAAGTTGAGAGGAAGTTCCATGAACATCACCAAGAGCAGGCCGTTCTACGCCGTCGCCGGTGCCGGTGACCTCGCCGTCAAGGCCCTGCGTGAGGTCCCCACCCGCCTCGGCACGCTGATGATCGACCGCAAGGACATCGAGTCGACCCTCACCACGTTGCAGGTCGGGACGTTGGCCCTGCCGGCCAAGGCGAAGGCCCTTCCCGCCAAGGCGCAGACCGCGGCCGTCGGCGTCGTCGGTGGCGTCGCGGACACAGCCGACGCTGTCTACGGCGACCTCGTGTCGCGCGGACGCAGCATCGTGACCCGCGTCCGGCGCCAGCAGGCGTCGCAGGACCTGAAGACCCGGGCCACCACCACCGTACGTCGGGCCAAGGGCGCCTCGACCACCGCCAAGAAGTCGGTCGACGACACCCGCAGCGCGGCCAAGGGAACGGTCACCCGGGCGGAGAACTCCGCCGCCGCCACCCGCAGTTCGGCAAAGGGCACGGTGACCACGGCCCGCAAGAACGCCGCCGCCACCCGCACGGCCACCAAGTCGGCCACCACGTCGGCGCGCAGGACCGCTGCCCAGGCCGTGCAGGCCACCACCGACGGCGCAGCCAAGGTCGGCGCCTGAAACATCGCCCCGTCCCCACCTTCGCCTCGGCGGGGCCGACGCATCTCCCCTGGCGGGACTCCCTTCCCGCCAGGTGACGCACCGGAATCGTCGGTGCCCAGCCACGTCGAGGCGGAGAAGGACATCCTCGCCGGGCCCGCTCCAACTAGGCTGACGTCGTGAACCTCATCACCGGCGTGCAGACCTCGGTGCTCTATGTGCTGGCCGCGGTGTCGCTGGGACTGACCGGCTTCGCTGCCGTCAACTCCCTGTTCCACAGCCCGAGCCAATACCAGGCGGTCGGCCGACAGACCAAGCCGTTCTGGGCCGGGATCCTCGGGATCGCATTCTTGCTCAGCATCGTGTCGATCGCCCAGCCCCTGAGCCTGTTCAACCTCATCGCCGTCATCGCTGCCGGGGTCTACCTGGCCGACCAGCGGCCCAAGCTCCTGCAGGTCAGGGGCGGACGGGGTTCTTCCGGTCCCTACGGCCCCTACTGACCGCGCCGCCAGCCTTTGCGAGGGTCAGGTGGGCGGCGTGCGGTGGACCTTGTGCGCGGCGGCCTGGGCGAGCGGCTTGACCACCAGCAGGTCGATGTCCACGTGCGGCGGTCGAGTGACGCACCAGGACACGCAGTCGGCGATGTCCTCGGCGGTGAGCGGGTTGTCCACTCCCCCGTAGACGCTCTTCGCCCGGGCCTCGTCACCGCCGAATCGCACGAGTGAGAAGCCCTCGGTCTCGACCATGCCGGGCGCGATCTCGGTGATCCGCACCGGGCTCCCGCACAGCTCGAGCCGCAACGTCTCGGCGATCACCGCCGCCCCGTGCTTGGCGGCGGCGTAGCCACCCCCGCCTTCGTAGACGATGCGCCCCGCGGTCGAGCCGATGATGACGATGTGGCCCTGACCGCTCGCTTCCAGGGCCGGCAGCAGCGCCTGGGTGACCCGCAGGACGCCCAGCACGTCCACGTCGTACATGCGCGCCCAGTCCTCGACCTTGGCGTCCCGGATGGGGTCCAGGCCCAGGGCCAGCCCGGCGTTGTTGACCAGGACAGTGCACTCGCGCACCTCGCGGCCGAGGGCGGCGACCGACTCCGGCGCAGTCACGTCCAGCTCGAGCACCCGGGCGCCGATCTGCTCCCCGAGGGCGGTCAGCCGGTCCAGCCGCCTGGCCGCGATCACCACGTCGAATCCGTCGGCGACGAGGCGCCGGGCGGTGGCCGCCCCGATCCCGCTGCTCGCACCGGTCACTACCGCCGTACCGCGCGTCATCAGCTTGCTCCAGGTCGCTCGCCGGATCCGATCGGCTCATCCTCCCAGGCGCCATGGCCCGGTGGGGGAATCGGGGGAGGCCGGGCCGGGTTGGGTCAGGTGTCCACGGGAAGGTGTCCTGCGCATGCCCTTGTTGCCCCCACGGCGGCGTCTGCCACGTCGGGTCGCGATGCTTAGCGTCCACACGTCGCCGTTGGACCAGCCGGGCACGGGCGACGCGGGCGGCATGAACGTCTACGTCGTCGAGCTCGCCCGCCAGCTGGCCGGGCTCGGGGTCGAGGTCGACGTGATCACCCGGGCCACCCGGTCCGGTCTCGAACCTGTCGTCGAGATGGCCCCCGGCGTCACCGTGCGCCACGTCACGGCCGGCCCGTTCGAGGGTCTGGCCAAGGAGGACCTGCCCGCCCAGCTGTGCGCGTTCACCTCGGGGGTGATGCGGATCGAGGCAGTCCGCGAGCCCGGCTTCTACGATCTGGTGCACTCGCACTACTGGCTGTCCGGCCAGGTTGGCTGGCTCGCGTCCGAGCGCTGGGACGTGCCGCTGGTGCACTCGATGCACACCATGGCCAAGGTCAAGAACCTCACCCTCGCCGAGGGCGAGTCACCCGAGCCGCTCGCCCGCGCCATCGGCGAGGCCCAGGTGGTGGTTGCTGCGGACCGGCTCGTCGCCAACACCGACGAGGAGGGCGCCCAGCTCGTCGTGCTCTTCGACGCCGACCCCGACCGGGTGATCACCGTGCCGCCGGGCGTGGACCTTGAGGTGTTCCGGCCGGTCGACGGGGCGTCCGCGCGGGCCCGGCTGGGACTGCCGCCGGACGCGCTGGTCCTGTTGTTCGTGGGGCGCATCCAGCCGCTCAAGGCTCCCGACGTGCTGCTCCGAGCCGTCTCCCGGCTGCTGGCCGACCGGCCCGGGCTGCGGGACCGGCTCGTCGTGGCTGTGGTCGGCGGGCCCTCCGGCTCCGGGCTGGCCCATCCCGAATCGCTGCAGTCCCTCGCCGCCGACCTCGGCGTGGCCGACGTCGTCCGGTTCACCAAGCCCGTCCCCCAGGTCGAGCTGCCGGAGTGGTACCGCAGTGCCGACCTCACCGTCGTCCCGTCCTACAGCGAGTCGTTCGGGCTCGTGGCCATCGAGTCCCAGGCCTGCGGAACGCCGGTGGTCGCTGCCGCCGTCGGTGGGCTGCGCACCGCCGTCGCCGACTCCGTGTCTGGGGTGTTGGTGCCCGGCCACGACCCTCACGACTACGCCCGGGTCATCGGCGACCTGCTCGCAGACCCCGCCCGCCGGGCACGGCTCTCCCGGGGTGCGCTGGCGCACGCCGCCCGGTTCGGCTGGCCGGCGACCGCCGCCGGCATGCTCGACGTCTACGTCGACGCGCTCGAGGCGCGGGCGACCCCCACACGGCTGGCGGTGAGCCGATGACCGACCCCGCGCTCGACGTACTGTGCTTGGCGCTGGCCGGGGCGGGCTTGGAGTTCGAGCAGCCCCAACCCGACACGGTCGTGGTCGTGCTCCCGGGCGAGCGCAAGCTCAAGACGACCTGCTCGTTCGTCATCGGTCGACACAGCGTGTCGGTCAACGCGTTCGTCGCGCGTGCCCCGGATGAGAACCACGCCGCCGTCTATCGCTGGCTGCTCGAACGCAACACCAAGATGTACGCCGTGTCGTTCGCCCTGGACCACCTCGGAGACATCTTCCTCACCGGCCGGCTGCCGCTGGCCTCCCTGTCCGTCGAGGAGGTCGACCGGGTCCTGGGCTGCGTGCTCGACTATGCCGACTCGGCCTTCAACACCATCCTCGAGCTCGGCTTCGCTTCGGCCATCCGCACCGAATGGGCCTGGCGACTCAGTCGCGGCGAGCCGACCGCCAATCTCGACGCGTTCCGCCATCTCGCCCCTCCCGACTGAGGCGTGGCTGACGATCTGGCAGGCTTCGGTCATGAGCGAACTCACCCTCGTCCTGCTCCGCCACGGCCAGAGCGACTGGAACCAGAAGAACCTGTTCACCGGCTGGGTCGACGTCGACCTCAGCTCGCAGGGCGAGGAGGAAGCCCGCCGCGGCGGTGAGCTGCTGCTCGAAGCCGGGCTGCGTCCCGACGTCGTACACACCTCGGTGATGCGCCGGGCGATCCGCACCGCCGAGATCGCCCTGAACGCCGCCGACCTGCTATGGCTGCCGGTGCGCCGAAGCTGGCGGCTCAACGAGCGCCACTACGGCGCGTTGCAAGGCAAGGACAAGAAGCAGACCCTGGAGCAGTACGGCGAGGAGCAGTTCATGCTCTGGCGCCGGTCCTACGACACGCCGCCGCCGCCGATCGCGGACGACGACGAGTGGAGCCAGCTTGGCCACCGTCCCTACGCATCGCTACCGGACGAGGTCCAGCCGCGCACCGAGTGCCTCAAAGACGTCGTCGTGCGGATGCTGCCCTACTGGTACGACGCGATCGTGCCGGACCTGCTCGCCTCGCGAACCGTCCTCGTCGCGGCGCACGGCAACTCGCTGCGGGCGCTGGTCAAGCACCTGGACGGCATCTCCGACGACGCCATCTCGGGGCTGAACATTCCCACCGGCATCCCTCTGGTCTACCGGCTGGACGAGCAGTTCCACCCGACGGTGAGCGGCGGGGAATACCTCGACCCGGCCGCAGCCGCCGCGTCGATCGAGGCGGTCAAGAACCAGGGCCGGTGAGCCCGGCTCAGCCGCGGGCAGCGACCTCGTCGGCGGGAAGTCCGGTCACCAAGTAGACGACCCGGCGAGCGACGGTGACCGCGTGGTCGGCGAAGCGCTCGTAGTAGCGACCGACGAGCGTGATGTCGATGGCCGCCTCCACGCCATAGGGCGAGGCCGGGTCGAGCAGGGCGGTGAACAGCGCCCGGTGCAGCTCGTCCATCTCGTCGTCGTCGCGCTCGAGCTCGAGTGCCGCGGTGACGTCCTTGGTGGCGATGACGCTGCCGGCCTTCGCGACGATGCGCTCGGCCACCTGGCTCATCTCGAGCAGGGTCGGCCGCAGCTCCGGCGGCACGGCCGAGTTCGGGAACCGCCGTCGGGACGCTCGGGCGACGTGGCGGGCGAGGTCGCCCATCCGCTCGAGCTCGGCGCTGATCCGCAGTGTGGTCAGGATCGTGCGCAGGTCGGTGGCGACCGGCTGCTGGCGGGCCAGCAGGTCCAGCGCCGTGGCGTCGAGGTGGTCGCGCAACTGGTCGACGGCGTCGTCGGCGCCGATGACGCTCTCGGCCAGGGCCAGGTCGGCGTCAAGCAGCGCGCTGGATGCGCGGTTGATGGCCGACCCGACCAGCCGGGTCATCTCGACCAGCTCGTTGGTCAGGCCGTCGAGTTCCTGGTGGTAAGCGTCGCGCATGTGTCCTCCTGGGTGTCGCGACCGGCAGCGTGTCAGCGGCCGGTGAACGAGCTCTGGCGTCGAGGTGAACAGTGGACGACGTGGCTGTGGCGGTGCCGTCGTCGTACAAGGTCGGGTCAGGGCCCACCTACGATTCGTAGGTGGGAGAGAACCTGGTCGCCGCCGTGAGCGCCCTGGTCGGGCTGCTTGTCGGTGTCTTCTCAGTCTTGGCGGTGCGGGCCAGCGAACGGGAACGCGAGCGGGAGGCACCGACGTCGCCCACCACGCCGTCGGCGCTGCTGCCGGGAGTGGCGGACGTGCTCGCGGTGCTGCGCTCGTCGACCGTGGTGCTCGATGGCGGCGAACAGGTGGTGCGGGCAAGTCCCTCAGCCTACGCCTACGGCATGGTGCGCGACGGTCGGATCGTCGTGCCCGACCTGCTGCACCTGGCCCGCCTCGTGCGCCGTGACGGCGAGATCCGCGAGACCGACATCGAGTTGCCTCGCGGCCCGCTCGGTGGCGGCAAGGTCTCGGTGCTGGTCCGGATCGCCCCGCTGGGGCCGTCTGCGGTGCTGCTGCTGGTTGAGGACCGCACCGAGGCGCTGCGCGTGGACGCCGTACGCCGTGACTTCGTTGCGAACGTCAGCCACGAGCTCAAGACCCCCGTCGGCGCTGTGGCCCTGCTGTCCGAGGCCATGATCGACGCTGCAGGAGACCCGGCGGCCGTCGTCCGCTTTGCGGGACGGATGCAGCATGAGGCGACCCGGCTCTCCCAGCTCGTGCAGGACATCATCGACCTGTCCCGCCTGCAGGGGCACGACCCGCTGCAGTCGCCTGAGCTGGTGGCTCTGGACGAGGTCGTCATGGAGGCCGTCGACCGTTCCCGGCTCGCGGCCGAGACCAAGGACGTCACTGTGGTCGTCGGCGGCGACAGGGGGCTGTGCGTGAACGGCGACGGGCGCCAGCTCGGGATGGCCCTGGGCAACCTGGTCGACAACGCAGTACGTCACAGCCCGCCGGGGACTCGCGTCGGTGTCGCCATGCGCCGGGCACCGGCGGACCGGTCGCACGCCGCAGGCATCGTCGAGATCAGCGTCACCGACGAGGGTGACGGCATCCCGCGCGAGGAGATCGCCCGGGTCTTCGAGCGGTTCTACCGCGTCGACGCCGCCCGGTCGCGGGACACCGGAGGCACCGGCCTGGGCCTGGCGATCGCCAAGCACGTCGCCGTCGGCCACGGCGGCGAGGTCACAGTGTGGAGTGTGGAAGGGTCCGGGTCAACGTTCACCCTGCGTCTGCCCGGTGCCGTGCTCATGTCGAAGGAGAGAGCGTGACTCGGATCTTGGTCGTCGAGGACGAGGAGTCGCTGAGCGACCCGCTGTCCTACATGTTGCGCAAGGAGGGTTTCGAGGTGACGGTCTCGCGGACCGGACCCGATGCCCTGCAGCAGTTCGATCGCCATGGCGCCGACCTCGTGCTGCTCGACCTGATGCTGCCCGGGTTGTCTGGCACTGAGGTGTGCCGGGCGTTGCGGGCCAAGTCGTTGGTGCCGGTGATCATGCTGACCGCCAAGGACAGCGAGGTCGACAAGGTCGTGGGGCTCGAACTCGGGGCCGACGACTACGTCACCAAGCCCTACTCTGCCCGAGAGCTCGTGGCGCGTATCCGTGCCGTCCTGCGTCGGCAGGGTGAACCCGAGGACCTGGTGCCAGCGACGATCGAGGCCGGCCCCGTGCGGATGGACGTCGAGCGACACGTCGTCAGCGTCGGCGGGGACCCGGTGTCGCTGCCGCTCAAGGAGTTCGAGCTGCTTGAGCTGCTGCTGCGCAACGCCGGCCGGGTGCTCACCCGCGGCCAGCTGATCGACCGGGTCTGGGGATCGGACTACGTCGGGGACACCAAGACCCTCGACGTTCACGTCAAGCGGCTGCGAGCCAAGATCGAGCCCGACCCAGCGGCGCCGCGCCACATCGTCACCGTGCGCGGGCTCGGCTACAAGTTCGAGACGTAGGCGTCGGGGGCGACCTGCGGGGCTGGGGCCGGCAGCCCGCTCACGCTGGACCTCACGCGGGTCAGGTGCCCGCTGTCGAGCGGGTGCTGCGCGCGAGCCAGTCCGAGGGTGACCCGGTGATCCGGTCGCCCTGAAAACGCTGTAGCGCTGCCGCCAACATTGCCGGCAGCGCTACGGGGTTGCTTTTCGCCTCGGCAGGTGGTGCCGGACGAGCGCTCCGGCCGTTCCGTGCCGCGGTTCTGCCCGTTCGGTGCTGCGCGGGGCCTGGCGAGGTGGGCGAGGGGACGGGTGGGACGGGTGGTCGCGACGGTTCGGGGGACGGCGACGGCGACCGGCTCAGGGGGAGGGTGTCGGCGTCCCCGAAGCGGCACCTGACGGCGTCCCGGCGGCACCCGACGGCGTCGCCGAGATCGAAGCCGATGGTGTGGCCGACCCAGAACCGGACGGGGTTCCGGTCGTGGTGTCGGTCGGGGTTGGCGCGGCGGCGGGCGTCACGGTGGCGTAGTAGCCGGTCGCCGGCACGACCAGCGTCCGCAGTTGCAACGGCGCGGTCCCGCGGAACGACAGGACCAGGGTGATGAACTCGCCGGGCTTGGCCGTGATGTCGCGGATCTGCGCAGACGGGTTGGACTCAGCGTCGAGGGTGACCGCTTTGCCGGGCGCCAGCGTGCGCGACCCGGCGTAGTCGACCGTGCCCTTGTCGGAGGTCACCGCCGTGAGTTCGTCGGCGCGGTCGCCCCGGTTGACCACGGTCATGTTGATGACGCCGGTGGCGCCCCCCTCGGGTGCGACCACGATGCTGTTGAGGACCCGGATCGAGCCCGAGTTGCCGACGATGCCGTCGCCGGGGGAGTAGGGCTTCTTGACGATCGCGTCCGGCCCCGAGGCGCAGGCGCCAAGCAGCAGGGTGGCGCCGATGGCTGACGCTATGGCGGGCGCTGGGATGCGGTGGCGGCTCACGGCGCACAGCGTAGCGACGGCGCTGCGGACGTGGGTGCGCAGGCAGGCACCCTGCCCGGGTGGCCGCGTGTGGAAGGGACGCGTGAAGGGACGCGTGGACGGAACGGGTGGACGGGACGGTGGACGGAACGCGTGGACAGGGTCAGCCGCAGACCGCGGCGGTCAGGTCAGCGCGGAACCCCTGGCGAGGAGCAGCGCCACCGCGACGGCCGCAGTCGCGAGAGCGAGCAGGAACGGCAGCCGCGAACCCCGACGGCGCCCAATCACTGCCGACAGGAAGGCGAGTACGACGGCCAGCAGCGCCCCGCCGGCGGCCCACCACGGCACCGGGCCGCCGGGTCCGAGGGTCAGCACCACGACAGCACCGGCGAGGCAGATCGCGCCGAGGACGCGGGCACGTGCCTCCCCGAGTCGGTGGGGCAACCCGCGGATGCCGGCCGCGAGGTCGTCCGCAAGATCGGGGACGACGTTGAGACAGTGCGCGCCGACGCCCAGCAGCGCGCCGGCGACGACACCCCAGGGTTGCGGTGCGGGGTGTCCGTCCAGGCCGAGGGCGACATAGGCGGGTAGCAGGCCGAACGCCACGGCGTACGGCAGGAAGGACAGCAGGGTCCGCTTGAGGGCCACGTTGTAAGCCCACCCGCACGCGACCACGGTCAGGTGGGCCAGCGCGGCTCGCCAGCCGCTGGCGAACGAGAGCGGAACGCACGCGGCGAGTGCGAGCGAGCAGGCGACGGCGACGGCGCGCGCCGACACAGCGCCGGCGGCGAGCGGCTTGTCCTGCCGGCCCGCAGCCCGGTCCCGACCCGCGTCGAGTAGGTCGTTGGACCAGCCGATCGAGAGCTGCCCGGTCAGCACCGTCGCAGCCACCACCAGGGTGCCGGTCGGCCCCCGGCCGGCCGCAGCCGCGATCGCGGTGGTCAGACCCGTGACGGCCGCAGTGGGCTCGGGGTGGCAGGCGCGAACGAGGGTCGCCGCGAGAGCCATTCGGTTCTGCGCGAGGGTCGGCATCGGGCAAGTATGGCGAGGGGATACGCAGGGGTGACGAGAGTCACCGGAGGGTGCCAAGATTGGCGCAGATGCACGAGTTCGAGCCTCTGTCAAGCCCCTGACCTGGGCAAACACGTGCCCGAACACATAGGGTGATCGGGATCACCGTGTTACGCTTGAGGCCGCGAAAGGGGTTTGTGACATATGACGTTCAAGGTCGGCGAGACGGTTGTTTATCCCCATCATGGGGCCGCTCTGATCGAGTCCATCGAGACCCGCACCATCAAGGGTGAGGACAAGCTCTACCTCGTGCTCAAGGTCGCCCAGGGCGATCTCACCGTCCGGGTCCCGGCTGAGAACGTCGACCTCGTGGGTGTGCGAGACGTCGTCGGCCAGGAAGGGCTCGACCGGGTGTTCGAGGTGCTCCGCGCCGCTTATACCGAGGAGCCCACCAACTGGTCCCGGCGTTACAAGGCCAACTTGGAGAAGCTCGCCTCCGGCGACGTCATCAAGGTCGCCGAGGTCGTGCGCGACCTGTGGCGTCGCGACAAGGACCGCGGCCTGTCCGCGGGCGAGAAGCGCATGCTGGCCAAGGCCCGCCAGATCCTCGTCAGCGAGTTGGCGCTCGCCGAGCACACCAACGAGGACAAGGCCGAGACGATCCTCGACGAGGTCCTCGCCTCCTGAGGCCCAGGGGGGCGACGGGCCACCTGATTCACGCTGCGATGCCCCGACCTTCTAGGGTCGGGGCATCGGCGTGTCCGGCCCGGGAGGTGCAGTGAAGTCACCGACGGTGACACGCGTCCCGAGCGCCGTCGTCGAACTGCTGCGGCTGTGCGTTGTGGTGTTCTTCGCCGGCCTGGGCTACTACGTCGCCGACCTGATCGACCACGACGGCACTCCGGTTCTCGGGGCGTTCAGCGTGCTGGCGCTGGGCGTGATCCTCGGATCGGCGCTGGGCTATGTCCTGGGCGGCGTTCTCGGCCGGCGCACCGTGATCGCGGTGGTCCACACCGAGAGCCGGCTGCGCGACACGTCGGCGGAGCAGATCGTCGCGGGGGTCGTCGGGGCGGTCATCGGGGTGCTGGTGGCCACCGGCGTGACCTGGCCGGTGCTGCTCATCAACAGGCCGCTGCTCACATTCCCGGCGTTCGCATTCATCGTCGTGGTGCTCGGCCTGCTGGGCTTCCGGCTGGGCACCGCCAAGCGGGCCGCGGTGCTGGCCATGTTCGGGGCCCGGGTCGGCCTTGGCGCCGAGCCGACCCCGGCCGCGGCGCTGCCCCGGCTGGTGGACACCTCGGTCGCCATCGACGGGCGGGTGCTCGACGTCGTACGGGCCGGCTTCCTGCACGGGCGGATGCTCGTGCCTGCCCCGGTGCACGGCGTGCTGCTGGGGCTCGCCGACGCCGGCGACGACCTGCGCCGGACCCGCGGGCGGCGCGGCCTGGAGGTCCTCGAGACGTTGCGCCGAGCGCCTGGCGTCGAGCTCGAGATCCTCGACGACGAGGTTCCGGGCGTGCCCGACGTCGACGCCAAGCTGGTGCGCATCTGCCTCGACCGGGGAGTTGCGCTGCTCACCCTGGACACCAACCTGGCCAAGGTGGCGGCCCTCGCCGGCGTGCAGGTGCTCAACCTGCACGCGCTGGCCCTGGCGCTGCGACCCCCGGTCGGGGCCGGCGACGAGGTGGCGGTGCTGCTGCTCAAGAACGGCAAGGAGGCGGGGCAGGCCGTCGGCTACCTCGATGACGGGACGATGGTGGTCGTGGAGCGGGCTCGCGGCTCGGTCGGGCACGAGGTCACGGTGTCCGTGACCAGCGTCCTGACCACGGCCAACGGCCGGATGGTGTTCGCCAGACCAGTCACCACGATGCCGGCATGAGCGGCGTGGTGGCCGCGATCGTGCCTGCGGCCGGGCGGGGCGAGCGGCTGGGTCCGGGTGCCCCGAAGGCGCTGCGGAGTCTCGGCGGGGTCCCCATGCTGGTGCACGCCGTCCGCAGCCTGGCCCGCGCGCGGCTCGTCGACCTCGTGGTCGTCGCGGCCCCGCCGGAGCGTCTGGCCGAGGTCCGCGACCTGCTGGCGGACCACCACAGCGGCGCGGCGCTGCTGGTGGTGGCCGGGGGGGAGAACCGCCAGGAGTCTGTACGACGAGCGCTGGCCGCGCTGCCCGCCGACGTGGACACGGTCCTCGTGCACGACGCGGCCCGCCCCCTCGCCCCGGTCGAACTGATGGACGCCGTGGCGCTCGCCGTGCGCTCCGGGCACGTCGCTGTGGTCCCGGTGGTTCCGCTGACCGACACGGTGAAGCGGGTCGAGGGCACCGTGGTGCGCGAGACGGTCGACCGAGCCAGCCTGAGGGCGGTGCAGACCCCGCAGGGGTTCGCGCGGGCGGTGCTGGAGGCGGCTCACCGGCAGGGCGCGTCGGTCCTGGCCACCGACGTCCTGGCCACCGACGTCCTGGCCACCGACGATGCCGGACTGGTCGAGGCACTCGGACACGAGGTCGTGGTGGTGCCCGGGGCCGAGGAGGCGTTCAAGGTGACCCGCCCGCTTGACCTGGTACTGGCCGAGGCGATCCTGGCGCGACGAGCCAGCAGTGTCCGCTGACCCGCGCGTCGGCGTCGGCGTCGACGTACACCCGTTCGAACCGGGTCGCGCTCTGTGGGTCGCGGGGTTGCTGTGGGAGGGGACCGGGCTGGCCGGGCACTCCGACGGCGACGTGGCGGCCCACGCCGCCTGCGACGCCTTGCTGGCGGCCGCGTCGCTCGGCGACCTCGGGGCGGTCTTCGGCACCGCCGACCCGCGCTGGTCCGAGGCGTCGGGAGTGGCGCTGCTGACCGAGACGGCCCGGCTCGTGACCGCGGCCGGGTTCCGGATCGGCAACGTCTCCGTGCAGGTCGTCGGGGACCGGCCGAAGGTCGGGCCGCGCCGGCGCGAGGCCGAGGCCGCCCTCGGGGCTGCTTGCGGTGCCCCCGTGTCGGTGTCGGCGACCACCACCGACGGGCTGGGCCTCACCGGCCGGGGTGAAGGGCTCGCGGCCATCGCCGTCGCGCTGGTCGTGGGCGGGGAGGTCGTGGGCGGGGAGCCGACCCGTACCCTTGACCGGTGACCCTGCGCCTCTACGACTCCGCGACCCGCGCGGTCCGCCCCTTCGAGCCGCTGCGTGAGGGCAAGGTCGGCATCTATCACTGCGGGCTCACCGTGCAGGGTGCGCCGCACATCGGGCACATCCGCAAGGAGGTTGTGTTCGACGTCCTTCGTCGGTGGCTCGAGCGGTCCGGCCTCAAGGTGACCATCGTCGCCAACGTCACCGACATCGACGACAAGATCCTGCAGAAGGCGATCGAGGGCGAGGTCGAGTGGTTCGCGCTGGCCTATGCCAACGAGCTCGCGCTGCACGCGGCGTACGACGTGCTGGGGTGCACCCCGCCCACCTACGAGCCGCGCGCCACCGGTCACATCACCGAGATGGTCGAGCTGATGCAGACGCTGGTCAAGAAGGGGCACGCCTACCCGGCCGAGGACGGGTCCGGCGACGTCTACTTCGACGTGCGGTCGTGGCCGGACTACGGCCGGCTGTCCAACCAGCGCATCGACGACATGGCGGCCGCCGAGGACGCCGACCCGCGCGGCAAGCGCGATCCGCGGGACTTCGCGATGTGGAAGGGCCACAAGGAGGGCGAGCCCGAGACTGCCTCCTGGCCGACGCCGTGGGGCCGGGGCCGGCCCGGCTGGCACCTGGAGGGCTCGGCGATGGTGGGCAAATATCTGGGACCCGAGTTCGACATTCACGGCGGCGGCTTGGACCTGCGCTTCCCGCACCACGAGAACGAGTTGGCGCAGTCCACGGCGGCCGGCCGGCCGTTCGCGCGGCTGTGGATGCACAACGCGATGCTCAATCTCGACGGCTCCAAGATGGCCAAGTCGGTCGGCAACACCCTGCTGGTGTCCGAGGTCGTCAAGCGGGTGCGCCCGGTCGAGCTGCGCTACTACCTGCTCGCGTCGCACTACCGGTCCATCGTGGAGTTCTCGTTCGAGTCGCTGCACGAGGCGGCGTCGGCCTACAGCCGGATCGAGGGGTTCGTGCGCCGGGCCGCCGAGATCGTGGGCGACGTGTCCGGGGGCATGCTGTGCGCGGAGTTCAGCGCGGCGATGGACGACGACCTGTCCGTGCCCGCCGCGTTGGCGGCCCTGCAGAGCGTGGTCCGGGAGGGCAACCGGCTGCTCACCGACGGGCCGTCCGACGCGCTGGGCCAGAAGTTCGGCGAGGTGGTCGCCATGCTCGACGTGCTCGGACTCAACCCGGCCGACGAGGCCTGGGCGACGAGCGGCTCCGACGACACCCTGACCGGGGTC
>JBBRHF010000075.1:0-18842 GCA_038223055.1 Actinomycetes bacterium
GGTCCGATCGGCCAGGCGCTCGACCGCCTCGCTGAAGGACAGGTGGTCGACCTTCTGGACGAAGGAGATGACATCGCCGCTCTCCTGGCAGCCGAAGCAGTGGAACAGACCGACATTCGGTCGCACCGAGAAGGAAGGTGACTTCTCGTCGTGGAAGGGGCACAGGCCCATAAAGCTGCCGCCGCCGGTGTGGCGCAGGGTGACAACATCGCCGACGATTTCGGCGAGGTCGGCCCGCTCCTTGACCAGCTCGACGTCCTCGTCCCGAATGCGGCCAGCCACGGCGGCGAGTCTACGGGCCGGCCCCGACAAGGTCGGCCAGCGCGACGTCAGGGTCGGCGAGCCGGTCGCGGTCGACGACGGCCCGCTCGCGGGCGAGGCGCTTGATGTCGTCGGACTGGTCCCAGATGTTGACGTTCATCCCGGCCAGCACCCGGCCACCCGAGCACCAGAACGCCAGCCACTCCCCCGAGGAAGGCTCGCCACGCAGCACGACGTCCTCGGCCCCATCGGGCCCGACCCAGCCGTGGTACTCCATGCCGAGGTCGAACTGGTCGCTGAAGAAATAAGGCAGCTTGGCGTAGGGCTCGCCGGCCCCGGCCATCGACCGGCCCGCGGCCTTTCCCTGGTTGGTCGCGTTGGCCCAGTGCTCGAGCCGCATCCGCGCATCGAGCAACGGGTTGTAGGCATTGGCGACGTCGCCCGCCGCGTAGATCGCCGGGTCGGAGGTCCGCAACATCTCGTCGACCGTGATGCCGTTGTCGATCGCGAGCCCAGCAGCCTCGGCGATGGAGGTGTTGGGGGCGATGCCGACGCCGACGACGACCGCGCCGGCCGGAAGGGTGTCCCCGCTGGTGAGGGTCACCCCGGTCACCCGACCGCCGTCCCCCTCGAAGCCCCGCAAACCCGCTCCGGTGCGTACGTCGACGCCGTTGGCCCGCTGCACCGAGGCGAAGATCTCGCCTACCCCACGGCCGAGAACGCCGTAGAGCGGCGTGGGCTGCGGCTCGACCAGAGTGACCTCGGCGCCGTGCTGGCGAGCGGCGGCGGCCACCTCCAGACCGATCCACCCGCCCCCCACGATGACCACCGGGCCGGCGTCGGTGACGGCCGCCCGGATCGCCTCGGAATCACCGACCCGGCGCAGGTAGTGGATCCCGGTGAGCTCGGCCCCGGGCACCTGCAGGCGCCGCGGCGACGAGCCGGTGGCGATGAGCAGCTTGTCGTAGCCGATCCGGTCGCCGCCGGCCAGCTCGACCTGGCGGTCGCGCCGGTGCAGGCCCGTCGCGGCGGCACCAAGCCGCAGTTCGACGCGATTCTCGGCGTACCAGCCCTCGTCGTGGACGAAGATCTTCTCCCGCGGGTCCTTGCCGATGAGGTAGCCCTTGGACAGCGGCGGCCGCTCGTAGGGCCGGTCCGGCTCGTCGCCGACGAGCACCACGGCGCCGTCGAAACCGGCGCTGCGCAGCCCCTCGGCGGCCTTCGCCCCGGCCAGAGAAGCACCCACGATGACGTATGTCGAGTCGCTCATGGCGTCATCCTGCCGTGAGTAGCCGGTGTGTGACTAGGGCGGACGTGTCGGTCAGCGAAGCGACATGGTCCAGCACGACCCGCAGCCGTCCGGCGTCGTCGGGGGCCTCGGCGTAGGCGGCGGCCAACGGCGGGTCGAGGTGCTCGGGCGCGTGCGCCGTCAGCGCCTCCACCAGCTCGAGCACCATCGCCCGTTGCAGGACGTAGCGCTCGGTGGCCACCTCGCTGTCCATGACGTAGTGCGCCACGACGCCCTTGAGCACCTCGCACTCCAGCCGCACCCCGCGAGGTACGACGAGGTCTGCGGTGAAGCGTGCCAGCGGCCGGTCACCGTAGCGCGCCCGGGTCGCTTTCTCGGCGGACACGCAGAACCGCCCGATGAGCTGGCTGGTCGCGTCCTTGAGCCGGGCCAGGGCGCGCAGCGACCCGTCGTAGGAGGCCGGCCAGTAGGGCAGGGAAAGGAGGCGGTCCAGGGCGCTGTCCAGCTCGCCCGCCGGCACCTCGGGTAACCGGCGGGCACACTGGTCCAGCACGGCCGCCCGCTCGGCCCGCAGGTGGTCCAGGCGCAGATCTCCGGCGTAGAGCGCGTCCTCGAGGTCGTGCACGGAGTAGGCCACGTCGTCGGACCAGTCCATCACCTGGGCCTCCAGACAGCGCCGTCGGCCGACGTCCTCATCGGGGCCGGCGCGCAGCCAGGCGAACACGTCCAGGTCGTCGGCGTAGACGCCGAACTTGGCGCTCGGGCCGTCGCCGGGCGGCCGGGTCCACGGATACTTGCAGGCCGCATCGAGAACGGCCCTGGTCAGGTTGAGCCCCACGCTGCGGCCATCCGGGGCGAACGCCTTGGCCTCGAGCCGGGAGAGGATGCGCAGGCTCTGCGCGTTGCCCTCGAAGCCGCCGCAACCGCCGGCGACCTCGTCGAGGGCCGCCTCACCGGTGTGCCCGAACGGCGGGTGGCCCAGGTCGTGGGCCAGGCAGGCCGTCTCCACCAGGTCGGGGTCGCAACCCAGCGCGGTGCCGAGCTCGCGACCGATCTGCGCGCACTCGAGGGAGTGGGTGAGCCGGGTGCGCGGGAAGTCGCTCTCCCAGGGGACGACGACCTGGGTCTTGGCGGCGAGGCGGCGCAGGGCGGCGCTGTGCAGGACGCGGGCCCGGTCGCGGGCGAAGTCGCTGCGCCCGGCGCGCTTGGGCGGCTCAACGACCCAGCGCTGGCGGTCGGCGGCGGCGTACGAGCCGGTCATGCCGTTCCGCCCCGCGGAGGACGTCCGAACAAGCGGAGTCCAGGACGCACGCTTGTTCGGACGTCACGGCGGACGCGGGGCGTCATACGGCGTGCGGGCCCGCATCGGAACTGCGGTGGAAGACTCGGTAGTAGGCGTAGGCCAACGTCTCGCGTACGACGTAGCGCACCTCGGTCGCGCGGGTGCGCACGGCGGGGCCCTGCCTGGTCGGCGACGTCACCGCGTCGACGCCCTCGTCTCGGGCCATCGTGCGGGTGCGCAGCGAGTGCCAGGGGTCGGTGACCACCACGGCTGTGGTCCACCCGCGCTGCTTCATCCGGGCGGCGACGGCGCGCAGGCTGGTCAGCGAGTCGGTGCCTGCCTCGACCGGCACGACCTTGCTCGCGGGGACCTCGTGGCGGGCGAGCCAGGCGCGGCCCGCCGCAGCCTCGGTGAACCGGTCACCGACCTGGCGACCGCCGACCGTGATGACGCGGGGGGCGACGCCCTTGGCGTAGAGATCCCTGGCGTGCACCAGTCGCGCGGTGAACACCGAGGACGGCCGGCCGTCGAACTGCGCCGCGCCGAGCACCACGATGACGTCGGACACCCGCCGGTCGTCCTGGCGGGCGACCCACCAGACCCGCCCGCCGATGCCGAGCAGCAGCACGAGACCGAGCACGAGCAGCGCCGCCACCGCCCGGGCGGCCCACCGGACCAACCTCACCGACTGTCGCTGCCGGCCCCCGCGATCGTTGCGCGCCCGGCCTCGAGGCGCGCGACCGGCACGCGGAACGGCGAGCAGGACACGTAGTCCAGACCCGCGTTGTGGAAGAAGTGCACCGAGTCGGGGTCACCGCCGTGCTCGCCGCACACCCCGAGCTTGAGGTCGGGGCGGGTGCGCCGGCCCTCTTCCACGGCGATCTGCACGAGCCGGCCGACGCCGTCGACGTCGATGGACTCGAACGGGGACACGCCGAAGATGCCCTTCTCCAGGTAGGCCGAGAAGAACGCGCCCTCGACGTCGTCCCGGGAGAAGCCCCAGGTGGTCTGGGTGAGGTCGTTGGTGCCGAAGGAGAAGAACGAGGCCGCCTCGGCGAGCTGCGCGGCGGTCAGGCAGGCTCGCGGCAACTCGATCATCGTGCCGATGAGGTAGTCGATCTCGATGCCCTCACGCTGGCAGACCTCGGCGGCGACACGCACGGCCTCCTCCCGCACCAACTCGAGCTCCTGGACGGCGTCGACCAGGGGGATCATGATCTCCACCCTGGGGTCGCCGCCAGCCTTGCGGTGTTCCGCGGCGGCCTCGAGGATCGCCCGCACCTGCATCGCGAACAGCCCCGGAACCACGATGCCGAGACGCACACCGCGCAGGCCCAGCATGGGGTTCTGCTCGTGCAGCCGGTGCACCGCCTGCAGCAGCCGCAGCTCGTTCTCGTGTGGCTCGCTGCGCGACTCGGCCACCGCCACCCGCACCGACAGCTCGGTGAAGTCGGGCAGGAACTCGTGCAGCGGCGGGTCAAGCAGCCGCACGGTCACCGGCAGCCCGTCCATCGCCGCGAAGATCCCGATGAAGTCGGCCCGCTGCAGCGGGAGGAGTGCCTCCAGCGCCGCCTCGCGATCCTGGTCGCTGTCGGCCAGGATCAGCCGCTCGACGTGCAGGCGGCGGTCACCCAGGAACATGTGCTCGGTGCGGCACAGGCCGATGCCCTCGGCGCCGAAGCGGCGGGCCCGCTCGGAGTCCTCCGGGGTGTCGGAGTTGGCCCGCACGGCCATCCGGCGGGTCGCGTCGGCGTGACCCATGACCCGGTGCACCGCCTTGACCAGGTCGTCGGCGTCCTCGGCGGCCGGGTCCAGCGAGCCCTCGAAGTACTCCACGACCGGAGACGGGACGACGTCGACCTGGCCGAGGAAGACCGCACCCGAGGTGCCGTCGATCGAGATGACGTCGCCCTCCTCGACCACGACGTTCTCGCCACCCGCGACCTGGACGGTGAACCGGCGCGTCTTCGTGTCCACGTCAAGCGCCTCGGCACCGCAGACGCAGGTCTTGCCCATGCCGCGGGCCACGACGGCCGCATGGCTGGTCTTGCCGCCACGGCTGGTCAGGATGCCCTGCGCAGCGATCATCCCGTCGAGGTCGTCGGGGTTGGTCTCGCGGCGCACGAGGATGACGGCCTCGCCCGAGCGGGACCACTTGACCGCGGTGTAGGAGTCGAAGACCGCCTTGCCGACGGCCGCTCCCGGGGAGGCGTTCAGACCCGTGGCGATGGGCTTGCGGCCACCCTCCCGGTCGAAGCGGGGGAACATCAGCTGGGCGAGCTGGGCGCCGGTGACCCGGCGCAGCGCCTCGTCCATGTCGATCAGGCCCTGGTCGACAAGCTGGGTGGCGATCCGGAAGGCGGCGGCGGCGGTGCGCTTGCCGACCCGGGTCTGCAGCATCCACAGCTTGTTGCGCTCGATGGTGAACTCGATGTCGCACAGGTCCTTGTAGTGGTTCTCCAGCGTCTCCATGATCGTCAGCAGTTCGTCGTACGCGCCCTTGTCCAGCCCCTCGAGGTCGGCCAACGGCACGGTGTTGCGGATGCCCGCGACGACGTCCTCCCCCTGAGCGTTCTGCAGGTAGTCGCCGTAGACCCCCTGGAAGCCGCTGGCCGGGTCACGGGTGAACGCGACGCCGGTGCCCGAGTCGGCCCCGAGGTTGCCGAAGACCATCGTGACGATGTTGACGGCCGTGCCCAGGTCGGCCGGGATGCGCTCCTGGCGGCGGTAGAGGATGGCTCGGGGGGCGTTCCAGGACGAGAAGACGGCGCGTACGGCGAGGTCCATCTGCTCGCGCGGGTCAGTGGGGAACTCGCGTCCGCCGTGCTCGCGGATGACGCCCTTGAAGGTCTCGACGAGGGAACGCAGGTCGTGCTCGTCCAGGTCGAGGTCGTCCTTGCTCCCCTTGGCCGACTTGGCGGCATCCAGGGCGTCCTCGAAGTAGTCGCCCTCGATGTCGAGGACTGTCTTGCCGAACATCTGGATCAGGCGGCGATAGGAGTCCCAGGCGAAGCGCGCGCTGCCGGACTGCTTGGCCAGGCCCTGCACCGACTCGTCGTTGAGCCCGACGTTGAGCACCGTCTCCATCATGCCCGGCATGGAGAACTTCCCGCCGGAGCGCACCGAGACCAGCAGCGGGTCGTCGGGGTCGCCGAGGCTGCGCCCCATCGACTTCTCCAGCGCCGCCAGGTGCTCGCTCACCTCGGCGCGCAGCTCGGCCGGCTCGTCGCCGGTCTCGAGGTAGACGTTGCACGCCTCCGTCGTGATGACGAAGCCTGGCGGCACCGGCAGCCCCAGATTGGTCATCTCGGCGAGGTTCGCTCCCTTGCCGCCGAGCAGGTCCTTCTGGTCCCTGTTGCCTTCGGAAAAGGCGTAGACGTATTTCGGCACGAAAGCCACCCCTCGAGTTGTGTCACGAGCTGCCTCCGAGCCTACTCAGCCACCCCAAATCGGCGTGCCGGCGCCGTGATCCCGGCGACGTGACCCGCACCATAACGTCCGAACTAGCGCGCGTCATGGACCCCGCTTGTTCGGACGTTGCGGGGTCGGGCTCGCTCACCCGCCCGACACCGCGAGCTCAGCATCGGTCCCGACGAACCCACCCGACCGCCCGTCCAGCCACCCGTCGGGCAGCGCGACCCGGCGGGGTGGGCCGAGGCGACCGCGCGGGACGTCCGCGACATCGGCCGGGAAGGGCTGGGCCGGGTCGAGAGTGCCGAGCAGGTCGTCGAGCTCGGCCAGCGAGGACGACAGTCCCAGGCGGTGGCGCAGCTCCCCGCCGACGGGAAATCCCTTGAGATACCACGAGACGTGCTTGCGGAACTCGCGCGACCCCTTGTCCTCCCCGAGCCACCCTGCCATCAGGGTGGCGTGCCGGCGCATCACCTTCGCGACCTCACCGAGGAATGGTTCGGGCACCGGCGGCAGCCCCGCGAAGGCTCGGTCGAAGGCAGCGAAGAGCCAGGGACGCCCGAGGCAGCCGCGGCCGACGACGACGCCGTCGCAGCCGGTCTCCCGCATCATCCGCAGCGCGTCGCCCGCCGCCCAGACGTCGCCGTTGCCGAGGACCGGCACCGTGGTCACGTGCTCCTTGAGCCGGGCGACGGCCGACCAGTCGGCCTGCCCGGAATAGGCCTGCGCCGCCGTCCGGCCGTGCAACGCGACAGCCGCGACGCCCTCCTGCTCGGCGATCCGACCGGCGTCGAGATAGGTCAGATGGTCCGCGTCGATGCCCATCCGCATCTTCATCGTGACCGGGCGCGGACCCGCGGCCCGCACGGCCGCGCGCAGCACCGCGCGCAGCAGGTCGCGCTTCCACGGCAGCGCAGCCCCTCCCCCGCGGCGGGTGACCTTGGGCACGGGGCAGCCGAAGTTGAGGTCGATGTGGTCCGCGAGGTCCTCGGCGACCAGCATCGTGACCGCCTCGCGCACGACACCGGGGTCCACGCCGTAGAGTTGCAGGCTTCGCGGGTGCTCGGCCGGGCCGAACTCGATCATCCGCATGGTCGCGGGATCGCGCTCGACCAGCGCCCTGGTCGTGATCATCTCGCTGACGTAGAGCCCGCCGCCGAAGTCGCGGCACAGGGTGCGGAAGGCGACGTTGGTGATGCCCGCCATCGGGGCGAGCACGACGGGGGGCCATACGAAGTAGGGCCCGACCTTCAAGCCCGCAGAGACAGGGGTCACCGGACCATGATCCCAGTACGACGGGGGACGCAGGTTCGACGTGGGGACGCAGATTCCACCTGGGGACGCAGGTTCGACGTGGGGACGCAGGTTCGACGTGGGGACGCAGATTCGACGTGGGACGCAGATTCCACGTGGGGACGCAGGTTCCACGTGGGGACGCAGGTTCGACGTGGGCGGCTCACTCGGCCAGCGGCGAACGCACCTGCTCGGCCAGCGCGCCCAGGTCCGGGCGCACCCCACGCCCGGAGGCGACGATGAGCAGCCCCACGCGGCGACCGGACCGCACGATCGCCTCGGACCAGAGCCACGGGGCCGCGCCGTAGCCAAGCTCCTGCCGCCGGTCCAGCACCGTTGTCGCGTCGGCCCGAACCGGGGTGACCACGACGACCGGCGGGTCCTGCGCGCCGACCCGGGCCGCCGGAGCCGGGCAGGAGCGGGCGATGCGGGCCATGCCGCCGAGGAAGCCGGCCGAAGCGGCGGGCGAGTCAAACTCCAGCGCCAGCGCGACGCCGGGCGCCTCTCCCGGGCCGCGGAACGTCGCCTCGAGGGCGTGCTGCGGGCGGGGCAGCACGGGCGGGGTGGCCAGGCCGGCGCAGCCGAGCGGCACCACCGACGCGACAATGTCGCCCGGCCGGCGGGCCCGGACGTAGGCGCCGTTGCCGGCGTAGCCCTGCTCGGGGTCCCCTGGGTCCACGTAGGTGCGCCAGCCGGGCCCGAGGTCCGTGGCCACGGGCAGGTCGGTCTGGTCGAGGGCGCCCGACGTCTTGGCCGGCACGGCCGTCTCGCCGCCGGCACCGTCGGGTAGACCGCTCGCCGTGGCGCCGGGGGTGGACCGTGCGGTGGTGGGTGGGGTCGCGGCGGGGGTGGACACCGCGCCGGACCGGCTGGCGCTCGCGGCGCCCGGGGTCCCCGCGCCCGGCGTTCCCGAGCCGGACCCGCCGCTCTGCCCGCAACCGGCAACCACGGCCACCATCACCGCAGCAACGAGCCCCGCGAGCAGCGAGCGCACCGGGATCGGCGAGCGCACCGGGATCGGCAAGCGCACCACGAACAGCGAGCGCACCGCGAACAGCGAGCGCACCGCGAGCGTCCGCCGCCGGCCGGCCGCCACCCAGGTCACCCGCCGTTGGACGAGAAGTGCTGGTAGTCCGGGTGCGACCACCGCGCCCCCCACGGCCAGCCCCGGGCCGACATCGCGCGGGCGATCGGCGTACCGGCAGTGATCATGCCCTTGCGCACCACCCGGCGGTTGAGAAAGGTGCGCCCGGTAGACGGGTAGACGCGGCTACTCGTGACGTAGGGGTTCTCGAGGGTGTTGATGTCGATCGCGTTGCCGTAGGAGTGCTGCGAGAGCCGGTAGGGGTTGCCGGTGACCTTGCGGCAGTTGAAGGCCGAGGTGTTGTCGGCGGCCATCGAGGTGACATCATCGCCCTTGTAGACATCGACCGGGCGGATCTGGCGGATCGGGAAGCGGCTCGCGAAGGCCGACCTGAAGACTCCTTGCAGGTCCGTCGCCACACTCGAGTGCGCGACCAGGGTCCCCATCTGGGGCACGCCCTTCCAGTCGTAGTAGGGCACCAGGATGCGGGACAGCGAGTCAGGGATGACCGGGCAGCCGGCCCGGTAGGTGAACGGGATCTCCGGCGCGGCCACCGGTTGGCGGGCCGACCGCCAGACGCCGGTGATCGTCGCGCCCTTGCCGGCGAGGTAGGTGATCGACCCCGACGCGAACGTCGAGCGCCAGCCACCCTTCACGACCATGATCTCCGACCGGGGCAGCCCGAGGTAGGACGCGGCAGCGCCGATGGCGACGTAGCGCTTGAGCAGCATGCCGGAGATCGAGTGGGCCCCCGTCGGGCCCGACCAGTAGATCCGGCCGCCGGTGAACTGCTGCAGCGCCGATCCGGGTCCGGCCTCGGAGACTGCCTCGACCCCACGCGGCAGGCCCAGCACCGAGGCGGCCCCGCCAAGGGCGAGGTAGCGAACCAGGACCGCGCCGCTCACCGGCCAGGCGCCGGTGGCGGGCGAGAAGTAGATCCTGCCCCCGGTGAAGGTCTGCACCAGCGCGCCTGCGCCGGCCTCGGCGGCGGCGGGTGCGGCGCTGGGCAGGCCCAGCGGCCCGGCCGGACCGTCGAGCGCGAGATAGCGCTCGAGAAACGCACCGGTCGCCTCCCAGGCCGCTGGCGCGCCGGCGACCTGGTAGATGCGCCCGCCCGCGAAGTCGCGTTCGCGCCCGCCCGGCACGTCGTGCTCCTCGGTCGTCGGCGCCCCGAGCGCGCCCGCCTCGGCGCCCAGGGCCTGCCACCGCGCCTGGATCGGGGACTCCACGACGGCGGCGCTCGCCAGCCCGGCCAGCAGGAGGGTTAGGGCGAGAGCGCCGAGGACGGCGGTCAGCCGGTACAGCATCGTCACCAAGGGAGCCTTCCCGGTCAGCACGGACCGAAGCATCGGCAGCCAACCCGTCGAAGGTTAGCCGCCCTCGTCAGCAGCCGACGAGACGTTGCGCCAGCCAGCCCTCGACGGCATCCAGGCCCACCCGCTCCTGGCGCATAGAGTCGCGCTCGCGGATCGTCACGGCCTGGTCCGCAACGGTGTCGAAGTCGACCGTCACACAGAACGGGGTCCCGATCTCGTCCTGGCGGCGGTAGCGCCGCCCGATCGCCCCCGCGTCGTCGAACTCCACGTTCCAGTTGCGTCGCAGGGCCGTGGCGAGGTCGCGCGCCTTCGGGGTGAGGTCGGCGTTGCGGGACAGCGGCAGCACCGCGACCTTGACCGGCGCCAGTCGCGGGTCCAGCCGCAGCACCGTGCGCTTCTCCATGACCCCCTTGGCGTTGGGCGCCTCGTCCTCGGTGAAGGCGTCCAGCAGGAACGCCAGCGTCGCCCGGGTGAGGCCGGCCGCGGGCTCCACGACGTAGGGCGTCCAGCGCTCGCCCTTGTCCTGGTCGAAGTAGGTGAGGTCGGCGCCGGAGTGCTTGGAGTGGGCCATGAGGTCGAAGTCGGTGCGGTTGGCGATGCCCTCGAGCTCGTCGAACTCCTTGCCGCCGAACCGGAATCTGTACTCGATGTCGACGGTGCGCTTGGAATAGTGGGACAGCTTCTCCCGGGGGTGCTCGTAGTAGCGCAGGTTCTCCTCGCGCAAGCCGAGCCCGACGTACCAGTTCCACCGCTCCTTCAGCCAGTAGTCGTGCCACTGCTCGTCGGTGCCGGGCTCGACGAAGAACTCCATCTCCATCTGCTCGAACTCGCGGGTGCGGAAGATGAAGTTGCCCGGCGTGATCTCGTTGCGGAACGACTTGCCGGTCTGGGCGATGCCGAACGGCGGCTTCTTGCGCGCCGAGGTCATCACGTTGAGAAAGTTGACGAAGATGCCCTGCGCCGTCTCGGGACGCAGGTAGTGCAGCCCCTCCTCGCTCTCGACGGGGCCGAGGAAGGTCTTGAGCAGCCCGCTGAACTGACGCGGCTCGGTGAAGGCGCCCTTGGTGCCGCAGTTGGGGCAGTTGACGTCGGCCAGCCCGTTGGCCGGCGGCCGGCGGTGCTTGGTCTCGTAGGCCTCCTCCAAGTGGTCGGCCCGGAACCGCTTGTGGCAGGACTGGCACTCCGAGAGCGGGTCGCTGAAGGTCTCGACGTGCCCGGACGCGACCCACACCTCGCGGGCCAGGATCACCGCGGAGTCCAGGCCGACGACGTCCTCGCGGCCCTGCACCATCGCCTTCCACCACTGGCGCCGGACGTTCTCCTTGAGTTCGACGCCGAGCGGGCCGTAGTCCCAGGCCGACCGGCTGCCACCGTAGATCTCGCTGCTGGGATAGACGAATCCCCGACGCTTGCTGAGGCTGACGATCGTGTCGTTGCGCGCTGCGTCGGCGCTCTTGCTGGCCACGGTGGCTCCATCCGGCTGGCGGTCGGCGGTAAGTGCAGCAGCCTAACGGTCGTTGGGCGGCGGCGGCGCCACGTCGGCGGCGACACTCTCGAGCACCTCATAGGCGCCGGGCTCGTCCAGCGCCCTGGCCAGCAGGGGCATGGCGACGATCTTGACCGCGTACGACGAGAGGGCTCGGCGGTAGGCGCCCACGCCGGCCCACTCGGTACACAGCACCCACAGGGTCGGGTCGTCGGTGCAGCGGCCGACGTGCCCGCGCCGGAATCCCGGCGCGGCGCGCAGGAGCGTCAGGGTGGCCCGGGCATCGACGAGGAAGGAGTCGGTCTCGGACTCGGGCACCCGCGAGCGGGTCAGGGCGAGCACGGAGGGAACCCTAACCACGATCCCCTGGCCACGATCCCCGGGCCACGCTCCCATCGATTCGGGATCGTGAAGCTCTTGGGTGGCCCTATCGCTCGGATGTTTCACGATCCTGGCATGGGCGCGACCGCTTGACGATGACAACCGTTGTCATCTGTGCGTAGGGTGAGGCCATGGTCGTCCTGGTCGCGCTCCTCACCGTCGTGTCGACGGCGCTCGGGGGGCTCGTCGCGCTGCACAACCGCGACCGGCTGCACCTGCTGCTCGGCTTCACCGCGGGTGTGCTGCTCGGCCTGGTTGCCTTCGACCTGCTCCCGGAGTTGTTCACGCTGTCGCGCCGTGAGCTGGGCGGGGTCCCCGTGGTGATGCTCACCTTCGCGGCCGGCTTCCTCGCGCTGCACGTGGTCGAGCGGGCCCTGGCCATGCACGCCGCCCACGAGGGGGAGTACGAGCCGCACCACCACCATCCCCAAGTCGGGCTGGCGTCGGCCGCCGCGCTGGCCATGCACTCGTTCATCGACGGGGTCGCGATCGGGCTGGCGTTCCAGATCAGTGGCGCGGTGGGTTTCGCGGTCGCCCTCGCCGTGGTGGCCCACGACTTCGCTGACGGGCTCAACACGGTGAGCATCATGCTGGCCCACGGCCACAGCCAACGCCGCGCGCGAATCATGCTGGCCCTGGACGCGGCCGCGCCCCTGCTGGGGGCAGCATCGACTCTGCTGTTCAGCGTCGGCGAGGACGTGCTGGCCCTCTACCTCGGGTTCTTCGCCGGCTTCTTGCTGTATCTGGCGACCGCCGACATCCTGCCGGAGGCGCACAGCCGCCACCCGTCCCGGCTGACCCTGCTGTGCACCATCGGCGGGATGGGCCTGATGTGGTTCGTCGTGGCAGCGTCATGACCCGCCAGCGCACCGCCGTACGGGCGGAACTGGCTCGTGACCCGTCCTTCCGCAGCGCCCAGGACGTCCATGCCCGGCTGCGCGCCGCCGGGACGCAGATCGGGCTCAGCACGGTCTACCGGGCACTGCAGGCCATGGCCGATGCCCGCGAGGTGGACGTACTGCGCGGGCATGACGGGGAGGCGGCCTACCGGCTGTGTTCCGCCGGCCACCACCACCACCTGGTCTGCCGCGGCTGCCGCGCCACGGTCGAGGTCGAGGGCCGCGCGGTCGAGCACTGGGCCGACACGGTGGCGCGCCAGCACGGGTTCACCGACATCGGGCACACCGTCGAGCTGTTCGGCACCTGCACCGTCTGCGCAAGCACGCCGCCGTGAGAGCCGGGCTGGCCGTAGCCTCGACCCGGTGACACCCCGATCCCTCGCCGCCGCACTGTCCATGGCAGCCGTCCTGCTCCTGCTCCCAGCGGCCCCCGCTCTCGCCATGGCCGCTTCCGGAACGTCGGCGACCCGTTGCGTGCCACCGCCGGTCGCGCACCGCGGCAACTCGTGGCGGGCGCCGGAAAACACCCGGACCGCCTTTCGCAGCGCACTCCGCGGCGGCGTTCGGGTCCTGGAGATGGATGTGCGGTTCACCGCTGACGGCGTGCCGGTGCTGTTGCACGACGCGACCGTCGACCGCACCACCGACGGGAGCGGGCCGGTGGCTGGGATGACGCTCGCGGCTCTGCGGGCGCTGGATGCCGGGTCGTGGTTCGCGCCGCGGTTCGCCCGGGTCCGGGTGCCGACGTTCTTCTCGGTGCTCAGGGACGGCCGGGCCTACCGCGCGCGCTACCTGGTCGAGCTGAAGACCCGCCCGACCCCCGAGCAGCTGACCGCGTTCCTGGAGCGCATGGCCTGGCTCGGCGTGCCCGACCGGGTGATCGTCAACAGCGCCGACCCCGCAACGATCGAGGACGTACGCCGGGTGGCTCCAGCCCAGCGGACGGCCATCATCGACCCGCAGTTCCGGGCGCCGGCGTCGGTGCTGCGCTACGGCACGTCCTACCTGGTGGCCCATCAGTCGGTGACCGCACCCCGGGCGCTGGCCTGGCGGCGGTCCGGCATCGCGGTCTACTCCTGGACGGTCGACCACCCGGGCGAGTGGCGTCGAATGGCGCACGACCGGGTCGCCGGCACGATCACGAGCCGGCCGGTGGCCTATCTGGCGTGGGCCCGCTCGGTGTGTCGCTGACGTCAGGCAGCGCGGCGCTGTTGGGCAGGGCGGCGCTGTTGGGCAGGGCGGCGCTGTTGGGCAGCGCGGCGCTGTTGGGCAGGGCGGCGCTGTTGGGCAGGGCGGCGCTGTTGGGGAGGGCGGCGCTGTTGGGCAGGGCGCCGCCGTAGCGCCGGTCGCGAGAGGCGTAGATCTCGATGGCCCGCCACAGATCCCGCCGGTCGAAGTCGGGCCACAGCGTGTCGAGGAAGACCAGCTCGGCGTAGGCGGACTGCCAGAGCAAGAAGTTGGAGGTGCGCTGCTCCCCCGACGAGCGCACGAACAGGTCGACGTCGGGGATGTCAGGCTCGTCGAGGTAGCGGGCGACAGTCCGCTCATCGACCTTGCCCGGGTCGAGCCGGCCGGCGGCGACCTCCCGGGCGATGGCGGCGGCGGCGTCGGCGATCTCGGCCCGGCCCCCGTAGTTGACGCAGAACTGCAGCGTGATGGTGCTGTTGTCGCGGGTGCGCTCCTCGGCCTCCTCGAGCTCGCCGATGACGCTGCGCCACAGCCGGCGCCGCCGCCCCGCCCAGCGCACCCGCACCCCGAGCGCGTCGAGCTCGTCGCGGCGCCGGTGGATCACCGCGCGGTTGAAGCCCATGAGAAAGCGCACCTCGTCGGGCGAGCGCTTCCAGTTCTCAGTCGAGAACGCGTAGGCCGAGATGTGCCGGACTCCGATCTCCACCGCGCCGTGGATGACGTCGAGCAGGGCCGCCTCCCCGGCCTCGTGGCCCTTGGTGCGCGGCAGCCCGCGCCCCTTGGCCCAGCGGCCGTTGCCGTCCATGACGATCGCGACGTGCCCCGGCACCAGCTCGGGGGGCAGCTGTGGTGGCCTCGCCCCGGACGGGTGTGGCCGCGGCGGTTCGGGCTGGCGGGGGGCGCGCCGCGCGCCCGCAGACCCCTTCGCCGTACGTCGTGCCACGCCCGCGACCCTAGCCCGTCCGGCCCGGTCGGCTGGAGGCGTGAAGGATCAGGTGCGCTCGACGAGGGGCATCGAACGCAGGCCGCGCTCGAGGTGCCACTGCAGGTAGGCAGCCACCAGCCCGCTCCCCTCTCTTCGCGCGCGGGCATCGCTCGCGTCGGCGACGGCCCAGTCACCGGTCAGCAGCGCGGACAGAAGCGTCACCGTCTCGGGTGCCGGCATCACCGCACCGGCCGATCGGCAGCCGGCGCAGAGGACGCCACCGCCTGGGACGCTGAAGAACGCGTGCGGGCCGGGTCCGGCGCACCGGGCGCACTCGTCGAACGACGCGGCATAGCCGGCCACCGCCAGCGACCGCAGCAGGAAGGCGTCCAGCACCGAGCTCGAGGAGTGCGCCCCCTCGGCCAGCGTCCGCAGCCCCCCTACCAGCAGCAGGAACTGCTGCACAGCCGGCTGCTTCTCCTCGGCGGTGAGCCGCTCGGCCGTCTCCAGCATCGCCGTCCCCGCGGTGTAGCGGCCGTAGTCACCGGCCACCCGCTCGCCGTAGGACGCGATCGTCTCGGCCTGCTGGACCACGTCGAGGGAGCGGCCCTCGTAGAGCTGAAGGTCCACGTGCGTGAACGGCTCGAGGCGGGCACCGAACTTCGACCGCGTCCGGCGCACCCCCTTGCCCACGGCCCGGACCCGCCCGTGCACGCGGGTCAGCAACGTGATGATTCGGTCGGCCTCGCCGAGCTTCTGGGTGCGCAGGACCACACCCTCGTCGCGATAGAGCCGCATGGCCCCATTGTCGCGTGCTCAGGCCTCGATCCGCTTGAGGTAGCCGTTCGGGTTCAGCGTGAGGTGCATCCGGTGCATGCTCCTGTCGATCACGAAGTCCGGTCGCTGCGCGACGAACCGCAGCAACGCCTCCATCGGCCCGGGGCCGTGCTCGGGCACCACCGGGTGGCCGTTGACGTTGCTGTCCTCGACGATGACGTAGGACCCGACCGGCACCAGGTCGGCGTAGGCCATCAGCTCGGCGTAGACGTGCGGCTCGCGGTGGTCGGAGTCGAGGATCACGAGGACCGGCTCGCCGGGCGCCACCATGCCCTTGACCTTCGCCACGATCGCGGGGTCGACCGAGGACCCGGTGAGGTAGGTGACCCGCGGGTGCTCGGGAGTGCCGCGCGGGTCGATGTCGACCGAGACGACCTCACCGTGGCCCTCGATGTCGAGCAGAAAGCCCAGGTATGTCGCGCTGCCGCCGAAGGCCGTGCCCGTCTCGACGATCAGGCCCGGCTTGATCCGGTGGATGATCTCAGCGTAGAGCCACAGGTCGTTGGGCGACTTCCACGTCTTGTGCCCCTGCCACCGGTTGCGCCGCCAGGTCCGGATGTCGTCGTAGTAGAGCCGGTGGAACTGGTCGCTGACCTCCCGGACGACCGGCGAGCGGCGCCGGGCCGCGCCCTCGAGGGTCATCGGCACCTGATGCAGGGCGGCAGCGATCGCCTCCTCGGCGGCACGGGTGACCGGCCCGCGCCGTGCCTGGCGCCCGACCAGGGCCACAAAGGCAGCCAGCACCGGCCGCTCGGCGAACCGGACGCCCCTGCGCAGGAAGGGCCGGAGGCATCCGGCAACCGGCTCGGTCACGAGCATCAGCCGCGCATCCGGGCGATCTTGCGCTGCACCCTGGCGACCAGGCTGGTGCTGTGCCCGAGCGACGGGTTGAGGGCAACCGCCTGGGTCGCGGTCAGCTCGCTGGCCGACCACGAGCGCAGGCTCTTCATCAGCAGAGGCAGGCCATCGGCGCGGGAGACGCCACGGGTGCGCTGCTCGCGCAGCAGCGCCCAGAACGGCGCCGCAAGGACCTTCTCCGGTGAGACCGCGGCCGTGCGCTTGAGGATCTGCGCCGGGGGGTCCTCGGTGGAGTCGACGTACTGCTTGAGCAGGTCGTCGTAGTGCGAGGTGAGCACGGTGTCGCCGGGGTCGGCGCCGAGCACGATGAGCAGCCCCGTCGGTTTGGTGCCGACCTGCAGGCAGACCAGATCGGGGCGCAGCCGGGTCAAGGTCGGGATGATCTTCCAAACGTCGCCGGTCCACGCCCGGGTCTCGCGATCGCGCGCCGCTTCCACCACCTTGCGGGGCAGGACGTCATCGAAGATGATCACACTGCCCCAGGTGGAGTGCTTCTCGGTGTTCATGAAGTCGCGCAGCACGAACTCGTAGAGATGCAGCCCGTCGATGAAGGCCAGGTCGACGAACGGGTCGGCCAGCGGCCCCAGCGGGTCCGGGGAGGCAAAGAAGTCGTCGCTGGTCTGTTCCCGCAGCGTGACGTCGGGGCCGAGCACGATGTCGTCGGCGATCTTGTACGCCGGGTCGACACCGATGCTCTTGGTGCGGGACAGCGCCATGCTGTGCCCGTTGCGGACACCGATCTCCAGGTAGGAACGCGGCATCACCAGGTCGTGAACGCTGCGGAGGAATTCGAGGTACTGCACGGGTTGGCCCTCCTGGGATCGGACGTGAGCAACGACCCTAACGACGACGAGGTGCCTGCGGCAACGCGCCGGGCCGGGCTGGACCATGATGGCGCCATGAAGGTCAGCGTCGTCGTGCCGGTCTACAACACCGGCAGCCACATCGAGCACTGCATCGACTCGCTGCTCGGCCAGTCGTTGCCGGCGCAGGACTACGAAGTCATCTTCGTCGACGACGGCTCGACCGACGCCACGCCGGCCCGCCTGGACGAGGTGGCCGCCGAGCACCCTAACGTCAGCGTCGTACACACCCCCAACTCCGGCTGGCCCGGTCGCCCGCGCAACATCGGCATCGACCTGGCCAAGGGCGACTACATCTACTTCGTCGACCACGACGACTGGCTGGGCGAGGAGGCCCTGGAGCGGCTCCATGCCTACGCCCGAGCCAACGATGCCGACATCGTCATCGGCAAGATGGCCGGCCACGGCAGGGGCATCCCCAAGGAGCTGTTTCTGCACAACCGCCCGGATGCAACCCTGGGCACCGATCCGCTGCTGTCGATCCTCACGCCGCACAAGCTGTTCCGCAAGGGACTGCTCGACGAGCACGGCATCCGGTTCCCCGAGGGCAAGCGCCGGCTCGAGGACCACGTGTTCGTGATGCAGGCCTACTTCGCGGCCAAGGGCATCAGCGTCCTGGCCGACTACGTGTGCTACCACTGGTACCGCCACGGGGCCAACGCCTCCAGCGTCCGGGCCGACCCCAAGGTCTACTACGGCAGCCTGCGCGACGTGCTCGATGTGGTGGAGGCCAACACCGAGCCGGGCACGTTCCGCGACGACTTGCTGCGCCACTGGTACCGCGGCAAGATGCTGGGCACCCTGAGCGCCCGGTCCCTGCTCGGCACCCCCGAACCGCAGCGAACCGAGCTGTTCCAGGAGGTACGTCGACTCGCCGCCGAGCGGTTCGGGCCCGCCGTCCCGGCCAAGCTGGGTTCCTTCAACCGGATCCGGGCCGCCCTGCTCGAGGCGGACCGGCTGGACCTGCTCGTCGCGTTGGCACAGTGGGAGGTCGGCCTGACGGCCCGGGGCGAGCTCGAGGCGGTCCGGTGGCGCGACGGCGTCCTCGCGCTGCGCTACACCGCGGCCCTGGTGGACTCCAGCGGTCGCCCCACTCCGTTCGAACTGCGCGGGTCGGTCCCGCACTGGCGCCTGCCGGACCAGATCCGCGACAGCGGGGTGGTGCCCGCCGGCGCAACCAAGGTCCCCAGGGCGCTGCCCAACACCAGGGTGAGCCTGGTCCTGCGGTCCGCCGAGACGGGTGCGGAGTTCGTGCTGCCGGGGCGCACCCAATGGGTCGGCGGTCGCGGCCTGCGCCGGTCGATGCGCTTCATCGGCGAGGCCATCCTCGACCCTGCGACCGCCGCCGGTGGCGCCGCGATGGACCCCGGCGAGTGGCACCTGCAGGTCTCGGTCCGGGGCGCCGGGCTGTCCCGGACCGCGCCCTTCCCCGGGGTCCCCGGCACCCCGGCGCTCTCCCTCGTGATCGGTCCGGGCGGCAGCGAACCGCGTTCGACCGACCCGCGGTTC
>JBBRHF010000076.1:0-18051 GCA_038223055.1 Actinomycetes bacterium
CCACGCCAAGAACCCCAAGTCGATGATGCTGCGGTTCCACACCCAGACCGCCGGGGTCCAGCTCACCGCGCAGCAGCCCGAGGTCAACATGGCCCGGGTGTCGATCCAGGCCCTGGCCGCCGTGATGGGGGGCACCCAGTCCCTGCACACGAACTCTTTCGACGAGGCGATCGCCCTGCCGAGCCAGAAGGCGGCCCGGCTGGCGCTGCGCACCCAGCAGGTCATCGCGTTCGAGAGCGACCTGACCACGACGGTCGACCCGTTCGCCGGCTCCTACGTCGTCGAGACGATGACCGACCAGCTCGAGGCGGCGGCCCGCCAGCAGATGGACGCCATCGAGGAGATGGGTGGTTCGGTTGCCGCCATCGAGGCCGGCTATCAGAAGCGCGAGATCGAGGACGCGGCCTACAACGTCGCACTCGGCATCGAGAGCGGCGAGCGGATCGTGGTGGGCGTCAACAAGTTCCAGCACACCGACGACGAGATCTTCGAGCCGCTGCGCGGGGACCCGACCATCGAGGCGCAGCAGTGCGAGCGGCTCGCGTCGCTGCGGGCCGATCGCGACAGCGCGGAGGTGAAGGGTCACCTGGACCGGCTCCGGGCGGCTGCGGAAGGCACCGACAACGTGCTCTATCCGATGCGCGACGCCCTGCGGGCGAGGGCCACCGTCGGCGAGGTGTGCAACACCCTGCGCGACGTGTGGGGAAAGTACGTCCCGGCTGACGCCTACTGACCGACGACTACGGCCCGACCAGATGCTGGAGTGGACCGGCTGCGCGCGGCGACTTGCGCCACCCAGCCGGTCCACGTGCACGACCGGCCGGTCCAAGGCCGCGACGGGTCAGAGAGAACGCGGCGAGCGGGGCAGATAGAGTCGCGCGGTGAGCCTGCCGTCCGCCATCGCTGCCGCGGCAGCAGCCCACGACGACGAACTGCGCGCCCTGCGGCGCGACCTGCACGCCCATCCCGAGCTGTCCTGGGCCGAGGTACGCACCACCCGGATCCTGCGGGAACGGCTGACCGCGGCGGGGCTCTCGCCCACGGTCCTGCCGACCGGCACCGGGCTCACCTGCGACGTCGGGACCGGAGATCGGGTCGTGGCGCTACGCGCCGACATCGACGCGCTGCCCATTCAGGACGCCAAGGACGTCCCCTACGCCTCCACCAACGCGGGGGTCTGCCACGCCTGTGGTCACGACGTGCACACCGCCGTCGTCCTGGGGGCGGGGCTGGTGCTTGCGGACCTGGCCCGCACCGGGGCCCTGCCGGCGCGGGCCCGACTGATCCTGCAGCCCGCCGAGGAGTCCGCCCGCAGCGGCGCCCTTGCCGTCATCGAGGCCGGGGGCCTCAAGGACGTCGAGCGCATCTTCGCGCTGCACTGCGACCCGCGCACCGACGCCGGCCTGGTGGGCCTGCGCACCGGGCCGATCACCGCGTCCGCGGACCAGGTGCGGGTGCGGCTCACCGGTCGCGGCGGGCATACGGCACGCCCCCACCTGACCGAGGACCTCGTCTACGCCCTCGGCCGGGTGGTCACCGAGCTGCCGGGCGCGCTGTCGCGGCGGGTCGATCCGCGCTCGTCGCTGTCGGTTGTGTGGGGGCGCATCGCCGCCGGCCGGGCCGCCAACGCCATCCCCGAGAGCGGCGAGGTCGAGGGCACCCTGCGGTGCCTGTCGCACACCGCGTGGCAGGACGCCCCGGTGCTGGTCGATGACCTCGTGCGCCAGATCGCCGCCCCCTACGGCGTGGCGGTCGAGGTCGACTACGTGCGCAACGTGCCCCCGGTCGACAACGAGGCGACCAGCGTCGCGATCCTGTCCGCGGCCGTCTCTGCCACCGAGGGTCCCGACGCGGTGACCGGCACCGAGCAGAGCCTGGGCGGTGAGGACTTCTCCTGGTACCTCGACCCGGCGCTGGGGCTGCCGGGGGCGCTGGCCCGCCTCGGCGTACGCCGGCCGGGCGCAACCGCCGAGCTCGACCTGCACCAGGGGCGCTTCGACGCCGACGAGTCGGCCATCGCGGTCGGGGTGCGGGTGCTGGTGGCGGCCGCCCTGTTCTCGTTCGGATAACTCGTTCGGATAACGCTTTCGTGAGTTGACTCTCGTTTGGGTCACGACCCCGGGTGTTTAGTGCGGTTTACCCCTTCCCGGCGGCTAGAGTTCGAACGCCGGCGCCTGTCGGCCCTCGGCCGGACACCAGTGAAGGCCGGGTGCATCCGGAAGGAGACACCCCTTGCGACGGGTGACCACATTCGGCTCGGCCCTTCTCGCCGGCGCCCTCGTCCTGACCGCCTGCGGCGGTAGCAGCAGCAGCGACACCGCGAAGAGCACTACCAAGGCGTCGCCGAGCAGCAGCCCCAAGAAGAGCGACATGAAGGTCGGCCTGGCCTACGACATCGGCGGCCGAGGGGACCAGTCCTTCAACGACGCCGCTGCTGCGGGCCTGGACAAGGCCAAGGCCGACCTCGGCATCACCGCCAAGGAGGCCGAGGCGAGTGCCGGTGAGTCCGACTCGGCCAAGGAGGAGCGCCTGCGCGCCCTGGCGGGCGCCGGCTACAACCCCGTCATCGCGGTCGGCTTCGCCTACTCCGCTGCCGTCGCCAAGGTGGCCAAGGAGAGCCCCGACATTCACTTCGCGATCATCGACGACCCGGTCGCCGGCGCCAACATCACCAACCTGCTGTTCGCCGAGAACGAGGGCTCATTCCTCGTCGGTGTCGCCGCGGCCCTCAAGGACACCAAGGACAGCGTCGGCTTTGTCGGCGGCGTCGACGTCCCGCTGATCCACAAGTTCGAGGCCGGCTTCACGGCTGGAGCGTTGGCCGCGAAGCCCGGCATCAAGGTTGCCGTCAAATACCTCAGCCAGCCGCCGGACTTCTCCGGGTTCGGTGCTCCCGACAAGGGCAAGACCGCTGCCGCAGGCATGTTCGACGCCGGCGCCGACGTGGTCTTCGCGGCTGCGGGCGGCTCGGGCGCGGGTGTGTTCGAGGCAGCCAAGGCGGCCAATGCCAAGGCCATCGGTGTCGACTCCGACCAGTACAAGACCGCTGACCCCACGGTGCAGAGCGTCATCATGACCTCGATGCTGAAGAAGGTCGACGTCGCCGTGTTCGACTTCCTCAAGCTCGGCGCCGCCGGCATCTACACCGCCGGCGCGAGGACCTACGACCTGAAGGCCAACGGCGTGGACTACTCCACCACCGGCGGTCAGATCGACGACATCAAGACGAAGATCGACGCCTTCAAGACGAAGATCATCTCCGGCGAGATCAAGGTTCCGGCGAAGTAGTCGCCCGAGGTTTGCAGCAGGTTGCTTGACCGGGTCCGAGGGGACGGTAACGTCTCCCGGGCCCGATCCCATGTCGGGGCCGATCACAGTCGGGGCCGATCACAGTCGGGGCCGTTCACACCGAGGAGGTGCCTACATCTCCACCTCGAGCGCGTCGTCGAGCGCCGGTTCCGCCCCTGCTGACGTCCCGGGCATCGCTGTCGAGCTGAGGGGCATCACCAAGCGGTTTCCTGGCGTCGTCGCCAACAAGGACGTCAACATCTCTGTGCGCCGAGGCCACGTGCACGCGATCGTGGGCGAGAACGGGGCCGGCAAGTCCACCCTGATGAACACCCTCTATGGCATGCAGCGCCCGGACGAGGGCGTCATCGTCATCGACGGCCAGGACGTGAGCTTCCGGTCTCCGAGCGACGCCATAGCCGCCGGGGTCGGCATGGTGCACCAGCACTTCATGCTCGCCGACAACCTGACCGTGCTGGAGAACGTCGTCCTGGGCAGCGAGCCGTCCCGCCGGGGGTTCCTCGATTTCACGGCGGCGCGGTCACGCATCAAGGAGATCTCGGACACCTACGGACTGGGGGTGGAGGCCGACCGGCGGGTCGAGGAACTCGGCGTCGGGGACCGGCAGCGGGTCGAGATCCTCAAGGTGCTCTACCGCGGAGCCAAGATCCTCATCCTGGACGAGCCGACCGCGGTGCTCGTCCCCCAGGAGGTCGACGAGCTGTTCGACAACCTGCGCGAGCTCACCCGCGAGGGCCTGACCTTGATCTTCATCTCGCACAAGCTCGACGAGGTGCTCAGGGTCGCCGATGAGATCACGGTGATCCGCCGTGGCACCACGGTCGCCACCGTGCTGCCCCGCGACGTGACCGCCCGCCAGCTCGCCGAGCTCATGGTCGGCTCGGAGCTGCCGACTCCGGAGACCCGCGAGTCGACGGTGACCGAGACGGTCGAGCTCGCGGTCGAGGGTTTCACCCTGCACAACGCTGAGGGCCGCGCGGTGCTCGACGACGTCTCGTTCGTCATCCACCGCGGCGAGGTCCTCGGCATCGCCGGCGTCGAGGGCAACGGCCAGGCCGAACTCGTCCAGGCGGTCATGGGCATGTTGCCCCTCTCGTCCGGTCGCCTGCGCCTCGGGGACCGCGACGTGTCCGCCTGGCACACGAGGGAGCGGCGCGAGGCAGGGATCGGCTACATCCCCGAGGACCGCCACCGGCACGGGATGCTGCTCGACGCCCCGCTGTGGGAGAACCGGATGCTCGGCCACCAGACCGAGGCGCCCAACGTCAAAGGCCCCTGGATCGACCGGGCCGGCGCGCGGCGCGACACCCAGCGCATCATCGATCAGTACGACGTGCGCACGCCCGGGATCGACGTCCTCGCGTCCTCGCTGTCGGGCGGCAACCAGCAGAAGCTGATCGTCGGCCGCGAGATGAGCGGCCACCCGACCGTGCTCATCGCCTCGCACCCGACCCGTGGTGTCGACGTCGGGGCGCAGGCCGCCATCTGGGACCACATCCGCCAGGCCCGACGCGACGGCCTTGCTGTCCTGCTCATCTCGGCCGACCTCGACGAGCTCATCGGGCTGTCCGACACGATCACGGTGATCCTGCGGGGGCGGCTGGTGGCCAACGTGGACCCGGCCCACGTCACGCCCGAGCAGCTCGGGTCGGCCATGACCGGTGCGGGGGAGACGGCATGAGTGCCCGGCTGGATCTGCGCCGCCTCGGTCTCGCGATCGGGGCACCACTGCTGGCCATCGTGTTCGCCTCGCTGGTCACCGCGATGGTGCTGGCTGCGGCGGGCGACCCGGTGATCTCCACGGTGCAGACGCTGTGGGACTACGGCACCAAGACCCGCACCCTCGCCCTCACGATCAACCAGGCGACGACCTACTACCTGTCCGCCCTGGCCGTCGCCGTCGGCTTCCGGATGAACCTGTTCAACATCGGCGTCGACGGGCAATACCGCGCCGCGGCCTTCGCCGCGGCCGTGGTCGGCGCTGAGGTGTCGCTGCCCAAGCCGCTGCACCTGCTGCTCATCGTCCTGGTCGCAATCGCCGTAGGCGCCATGTGGGCGAGCATCGCGGCCGTGCTCAAGGTGACCCGAGGAGTCAGCGAGGTCATCTCGACCATCATGCTGAACGCGATCGCCACCGCGCTGATCGCCTTCCTGCTCCGCAAGGTCAAGGTCGACGTGGCCGGCAGCAACAACATCGGCACCAAGCCGTTGCCCGACTCTGCGCACTTCCCCGGCCTGTCCCTCATCCCGGGAAGCTCTCTCGACGTCTATGGTTTCGTGATCGTTGCGGTGTTGGCCGGCGTCGGCTATTCCGTCCTGCTCGGGCGCACCAGGTTCGGCTTCGACCTGCGCGCTACCGGCCGCTCGGAGTCCGCCGCGATCGCGAGTGGGGTGAACGTCAAGCGGATGGTGGTCGTCTCGATGCTGCTCTCGGGTGCGGTGGCGGGGCTCGTCGGCATGCCGCAGCTGCTCGGCTCGTCGTACAGCTACAGCCTCGACTTCCCGGCCGGCCTCGGCTTCACTGGCATCGCTATCGCACTCGTGGGCCGCAACAACGCGGTGGGCATGGTCTTCGCGGCGCTGCTGTTCTCGTTCCTCGACGTGTCGTCGGTGATCCTCGACATCAACGACATCTCCAAGGAGATCGTGCTCATCATGCAGGGCACCATCGTGCTGTCGGTGGTCGTCGTCTACGAGTTGGTCCGCCGCTACGGCATCGTCGCCGAGCAACGCCGGGTGAGTCGCGAGCTGACCCAGATCCCCACCAGTGAGCCGGACGTGGTGGCGTCATGAGCAACGCAGGCACCTCGGCCGTCGTGGCCAAGTCCCCCGCCGCCCGACGTACGGCCAAGATCACCGGGCCGATGCTGTTGCTCGCGGTCGCCGGCCTCATCGTGCTGCTCAGCATCGTGCACCTCGTCTCCGGTGCCGACGACATCACCTCGAGCGGGACGGTCGGCGCCGCGCTCGCCCTCGCCGTGCCGATCGGCATGGCCGGTCTCGGCGGGCTGTGGGCCGAACGCTCCGGCGTCGTGAACATCGGGCTCGAGGGCATGATGATTCTGGGCGCGTGGGGCGCGGGTTGGGCCGGCTACCAATGGGGTCCGTGGACAGGGGTCCTGGTCGGAACGGCGATGGGGGCAGCGGGCGGTCTGCTGCACGCCCTGGCTACGGTCACCTTCGGCGTCGACCACATCGTGTCCGGTGTGGCGATCAACATCCTGGGCCTCGGCGTGACGCAGTACCTCTCGGTCATCGCGTTCGACGGCGTTCGTGGAGGCGGCGAGTCGCAGTCGCCACCCGTCGGTGACATCGCCACGGTCTCGATCCCGGGCATCGGGGCGCCCCTGCTCGATCTGCAACGCAAGGAATGGTTCTTGCTGTCCGATGTCGCAGGCATCCTCCGAGGGCTCACCGTCGGAGTGTCTCTGCTGACCATCGTGACGGGCGTCGTGCTCGTGGCGAGCTTCTACGTGCTGTGGCGCACGCCGTTCGGCCTGCGCCTGCGCTCGTGCGGCGAGAGCCCGGTCGCGGCGGAGTCACTCGGGGTCAACGTCTACCTGATGAAGTACTACGCGGTGTTCGCCTCGGGTGCCTTCGCCGGCCTCGGTGGGGCGTTCCTTGCCATCGTCGGCGGCAACGGCTACCGCGAGGGACAGACCGGAGGACGCGGTTTCATCGGTCTCGCCGCCATGATCTTCGGCAACTGGCGGCCCGGCGGTCTGGCCATCGGGTCCGGCCTGTTCGGCTATACGGACGCGCTGCAACTGCGCCGCGGTGGCGAGTCGGTGCACGCGCTCCTGCTGCTCGTGGGCGTCGGCCTGGTGGTCGCGGCTGTCTGGCTGGCAGTGCGCCGTCGCGCGCTCGGCGCGGTCGCCTGCGTGGTCGCCGGAGCGGGGTTCCTGGCGTGGTACGCCACGACCGACCAGGTGCCGGAGGACTTCACCACCATGACGCCCTATGTTGCGACCCTGCTGGTGCTCGCGCTGGCCTCCCAGCGATTGCGCATGCCCGCGGCCGATGGTCAGCCCTACCGGCGCGGGCAGGGGCTGTGACCGCGGTCGACGGGTCGGCGGAGCGGTTGGACTGGGCGGCCCTGCGGGCGGCGGCGCGCGAGGCGATGACCCGCGCCTACGCGCCGTACTCGCGGTTCAAGGTTGGTGTGGCCGGCCTGGTCGACGACGGACGCGTGGTCGTCGGCTGCAACGTCGAGAACGCGTCCTACGGCGTGGGCCTGTGCGCCGAGTGCGGACTGGTGTCCAGCCTGCACGCCACCGGCGGCGGGAGGCTGGTCGCGGTGGTCTGCGTGGACGGGCACGGCGCCACGCTGATGCCGTGCGGGCGTTGCCGGCAGCTGCTGTGGGAGCACGGCGGTGCGGGCCTGCTGCTCGAGACGGTCAGCGGGATCCGCCCGATGAGCGAGGTGTTGCCCGACGCGTTCGGGCCCGAGGACCTGGAGACGCGCACGTGAGCGACATCGACGTGAGCGACAGCGAAGGGATCGACAGGGGCGGGATCGACACCTTCGACGCTGTCGACGTCATCGTGACCAAGCGTGACAGGGGGGCGCTGTCCGACGCTCAGATCGACTGGGTGATCGCCGCTTACACCCGCGGCGACGTCGCCCACGAGCAGATGTCGGCGCTGGCGATGGCCATCCTGCTCAACGGCATGGACCGCCGCGAGATCTCCCGGTGGACCGAGGCGATGATCGCCTCGGGTGAGCGGATGAGCTTCGCTGGCCTCGGCCGCCCGACGACCGACAAGCACTCGACCGGCGGCGTCGGCGACAAGATCACCCTGCCGCTGGCGCCGCTCGTCGCGGCCTGCGGCGCGGCCGGGCCCCTGCTGTCCGGGCGCGGGCTCGGGCACACCGGCGGCACCCTGGACAAGCTCGAGTCGATCCCCGGCTGGCGGGCGACCGTTTCGCCCGAGCAGTTCATGTCTCAGTTGCGCGACGTCGGGGCGGTCATCTGCGCAGCCGGCGACGATCTCGCCCCGGCCGACAAGCTGCTCTACGGCCTGCGCGACGTCACCGGCACGGTCGAGTCGATCCCGCTCATCGCCAGCTCGATCATGAGCAAGAAGATCGCCGAGGGCACCGGCGCGCTGGTGCTCGACGTCAAGGTCGGGTCGGGGGCGTTCATGAAGGACGCCGACCGGGCTCGGGAGTTGGCGCAGACGATGGTCGCGCTCGGCACCGACCACGGGGTGCGCACAGTGGCGCTGCTGACCGACATGGGGACCCCGCTCGGGTTGACGGCGGGCAACGCCCTCGAGGTGCGCGAGTCGGTGGAAGTGCTGGCCGGCGGCGGGCCGCCCGATGTCGTGGAGCTCACGCTCGCGCTGGCCCGCGAGATGCTCGTCGGGGCGGGCCTCGATGGCGTCGACCCGGCGGACCGGCTGCGTGACGGCTCGGCGATGGACGTGTGGCGGGCGATGGTGGCGGCGCAGGGCGGCGACCCCGACGCGGCGCTGCCGACGGCTCGGGAGACACACGTCGTACCCGCGCCAGCCGACGGTGTGCTGCTGCGGCTCGACGCCTACGCCGTCGGCGTGGCGGCGTGGCGGCTCGGGGCTGGTCGGGCCCGCAAGGAGGACCCGGTTCAGGCTGGTGCGGGAGTCGAGCTGCACGCCAAGCCGGGCGCCGAGGTCCGCGGCGGTGAGCCACTGCTCACGTTGCACACCGACACGCCGGAGCGGTTCGACCGGGCCGTCGCGGCCCTCGTGGACGCCGTGACGATCGCGCCGGCCAGCTCGCGCCCCGACCTGACCCCCCTGATCATCGAGCGCGTAGGAGGCTGACCCCGTGCCTGAGCTGATCGCTGCGCCCATCCGCATCCCGGTTCCCGGCGGGAAGGTCATCGAGGAGTACGTCGGGCGGGTGACGTCCGCCACGCCGGAAGTGTCGGTGGCACACATGACGGCCCCGGCCGGCTGGGAAGAGCCCGCGCAGACCCCGGAGTTCGACGAGGTGACCCTCGTGCTCGCCGGTCTGGTGCGAGTCGAGCACGACGCCGGCACGTTCGAGGTCGCGGCGGGTCAGGCGGTGCTGACCCGGGCCGGAGAGCGGGTGCGCTACAGCGTGGGCTCGAACGGCGCGACGTTCGTGGCGGTCTGCGTCCCGGCCTTCGCTCCCGAGCTGGCGAACCGGGACGAGTGAGCCGGCGGGTCAGCGCCGTGGTCTGACGGGCGCGTCAGCGCCGTGGTCTGACGGGCGCGTCAGCGCCGTGGTCTGACGGGCGCGTCAGCGCCGTGGTCTGACGGGCGCGTCAGCGCCGTGGGCCGAAGAACGGGTCCGACTCGGGTGGGTTTCCCAGCTCGGCCCGGGGGCAGGTGGCGATCGTCAGGCCGGCCCAGATGAGTGCGTCATCGCACATCGACTCCACCGTCCAGCCCAGGTCGAGCCCGGTCTCGTTGACGCTGACCTTGTAGACCGTGATCTCGTGCCGATGCGGGCTGTCGTACATCACTGCGATCGAGCCGAGAAGGCGGGAAGACCCTCGGGTGCCGCCGACGCCGTCCCAGGCCACGTCGTAGCGCTGCCAGAGCGAGGAGGTGGCGTTCCAGACACCGCCCGCGGAGACGTCGAGGCGCCGTAGTTGCTGCAGCACCAGGGCGGCTGCGCGCTCGTCGAGGATCGCGGCGGGTCGGATGATCCGGACCGCCTCGCGTGCTGCCACCGTCATGCCCTTCTCATCGTGCCGCACAGGCCCGAGGTTGAGCCCCGAGCAGACGGTAACGTGCGGTCGTGACCAACTCCGTGCCCGGCAGTGCCCAGAGTGCCCCGCCCGACCGCAGCGCGCTCGCCCCCACCGCCCCGCCCGACCCGAGCCCGCCGCCCCAGCCGGTCGGCCTCGACCTGCTGCGGCGCGCCCCCAAGGTGCTGTTGCACGACCACCTCGATGGTGGGCTGCGGCCGGGCACGGTGATCGACCTCGCCGCGCAGATCGGCTACGACGCGCTGCCCAGCACCGACGTCGACGAGCTGTCCCGGTGGTTCGTGCAGACGGCCGGCTCCGGGTCGCTGCCGGACTACCTCGAGACCTTCGTGCACACCGTCGCCGTGATGCAGGACGCGGACGCGCTGCGCCGCATCGCCGCCGAGTGCGCGCAGGACCTTGCGGCCGACGGCGTGATCTATGCGGAGGTGCGCTACGCCCCCGAGCTGCATCTGGAGGGGGGACTGTCCCTCGTGGACGTGGCCGAGGCGGTCAACGAGGGCTTCCGCGACGGTGAGCGGCTCGCGGCGCAGGCCGGTCACCCGATCCGGGTCGGGGCCCTGCTCACCGCGATGCGCCACGCGGCTCGCTCGATGGAGATCGCCGAGCTGGCCATCGCCTACCGCGAGCAGGGGGTCGTCGGGTTCGACATCGCCGGCGCCGAAGACGGCTACCCGCCGACCCGCCACCTGGACGCGTTCGAATATCTCCAACGGGAGAACGCGCACTTCACGATCCATGCGGGCGAGGGCTTCGGGCTGCCCTCGATCTGGCAGGCCATCCAGTGGTGCGGCGCCGACCGGCTCGGCCACGGGGTCCGCATCATCGACGACATCGACGTACCGGATGGCGCAATGAGCGTCGAGGAAGCCGCCGACTCGGCGACCCTCGGGCGGCTGGCCGCCTACGTCCGCGACACGCGCATCCCGCTGGAGTTGTGCCCGACCTCCAACGTGATGACCGGCGCGGTCGGGTCCATCGCCGAGCACCCGATCGGGCTGCTGCGCCGGCTCTATTTCCGGGTCACCATCAACACCGACAACCGCCTGATGAGCGGTACGTCGATGACCCGGGAGTTCGAGCAGCTCGAACAGGCCTTCGGCTACGGCCTCAAGGACCTCCAGTGGTTCACGGTCAACGCCATGAAGTCTGCGTTCATCCCGTTCGACGAGCGCCTGGCGTTGATCAATGACGTGATCAAGCCGGGCTACGCGGCCTTGATGGCCACCCAGGCGTAGGCAGCCGAGCAGAATGGTGCATACAATCCGATGCTCTAGTACGCTCACGATATGCGCAAGCGTGTCACCGTCACCGTCGATGAGAAGGCAGTCCATGCCGCCGAGTCAGCCGTCGCCGCGGGCCGCGCGCCGTCGGTGAGCGCTTGGGTGGGCGCGGCGATGACCGAACGGGCTCAACGCGAAAGTCTGGCGGCTGTCCTCGCCGAGATCCGTGCCGAGCTCGGACCAGCCACCGATGAGGAGACCGCATGGGCACGAAGCGTCCTCGGCCAATAGTCCTCGACGCGGGCGCGCTGATCGCCGTTGATCGGGCCGATCGGCGCGTGATCAGGCTGCTGGAATTGGCGACGGAGATCCATGTCCCGGCGGGCGCGCTCGCCCAAGCGTGGCGAAACCCCGCACGCCAGGTGCGGCTTGTGCGGGTGATGTCCTCGGACGGTGTGGTGATCCACCCTCTCGACGCGGACAGCGCCCGCGCGGCGGGTCAGCTGTGCGCGGCAACCGCCACCTCGGACGTCGTCGACGCGTCGATCGTGCTCGTGGCACGCGTCGTCAACGGGGTCACCGTCACCAGCGACGTCGACGACCTGAGTCGCCTTGATCCCGGCCTCAGCCTCGTTGGTTGCTGACCGGTCTGGGAGCGCCCGGCGCCGATCGCGTCGGCGGCCCGAGGTGATCTGGCGCCTCAGATGTCGATCGGGTGCCACACCGTCTTGGTCTCCATCGCCCACAGCATGCGGAACCACTCGGGGCGCGGCCAGTCCTCGCCCGCTGTTTCGTTGACGACGACCAGGTGCTTGATCGCGTCCTTGGTCGTGCGCATGCCGCCGGCCGGTTTGACGCCGATCTGGCGGCCCGTTGCGTCGCGGAAGTCGCGCACTGCCTCCAGCATCACCATCGTCACGGATCATCGAGGTGACGGTGTCGATCGCCCAGGCCATGGCCGTGGTCGTGATCGACCGGCTGGCCAGGGCGGCGGCCCGGGCTTCTGCGCCGACCTGGTCGACGCCGGGCAGGCCGTGCAGGAAGCGCCGCAGCGAGGAGGCCGAGGACGCGGCCGAGGAGAGGTCGCCCGGTGGCAGCGGTCCGCGGGCCGGGTGGGCTGCGGTCGTGGTCACCTCGCGATGCCACCGCCGCACCCGCGCCGCCTCGTCGGGCATGATGCGTCGATGGTCAAGCGCCCCGTGGTCAAGCTGCGCGCCATCACTGACGACGACGTGTCCCGGCTCGACGCCCACGGCGACCCGGAGTTCGAGGGGCGCTACAACGACTTCGGCGAACCCGCCACGGCGGCGAGCCTGCGGCGGGCCGTGGGCGCCGGCGTGGTAGCCGACGCCGACCTCGGCCTGCTCGTGGTCGACGTCGGCGGCCAGGCGGTGGGCACGGTCGGCTGGCGTGCGGTGCGCCACGGGCCCAACGCGATGTCGCGCACCTTCCAGATCGGCATCGCGCTGGTCCCGGCCGGCCGCGGGAAGGGTTACGGCCCGGCGGCGCAGCGACTACTGGCCACCTACCTGTTCGCGGCCTCGACGGTGAACCGGGTCGAGGCCTCCACCGATGTGGAGAACGTCATCGAGCAGAAGGCGCTCGAGCGGGCCGGCTTCACCCGCGAGGGCGTGCTGCGGGGTGCGCAGTTCCGCCACGGACAGTGGCACGACCTGGTGCTCTACGCCCGGTTGAGGGGCGACTGAGTTGAGGGGCGACTGTGTTGAGGGGCGACTGAGTTGAGGGGCGACTGAGTTGAGGGGCGACTGTGTTGAGGGGCGATTGATGCCGCCGGCGGTCTATCTGGTGGCTTTCGCGGGCGACGAGCCGGGGCCGCGCGACCGGCTGGGGGCGATGGACGGCGTCCGGGTCGTCCGTGACCTGCCGCCCCGGCGCGTGGTCGTGGTCATCGACCCGGCCCGCCGGGTCACCGCGCTGGCCGAGATCTCGGGGCTGGACGGTGTGGTCTCGGTCCGACCGGACCGGCTGGAGCAGCCGCAGCGCGGTGGCCGGGCGCCGGACCAAGGTGTCCCGGGCCGGTCGCCGGACCGGGGTGGCGACCGGTCGCCGCCACCCCGGATCGGTCGCCCTAACGCGTGACGGTCACTGGGTCGACCTCGGTGGTGACCCCCGAGACGAGCGGGGTGATCAGCTCGGTCGTGACGTCATGCGTGCCCGGGTCGTTGCCGCGCACGCCGAAGCTGTAGGCCAGTGCGCCGCCCGGCGTCCCCGGCGTGCTGGTCACGACGAGGTCCCCGGTGACGGTCTGCCCTCCTGGGGGGTTCGGGGCGGTCGGGATCTGGGCGCCGCCGCTGCCGTCGGCGTTCTCCGCCCCGACGGTCAGCCCGGCGGCCGGGTCGGTTGGGTCCGCCGGCAAGTTCGTGGGGTCGTAGGCGAACGCGACGTCCTCGACGCCGTTGACACCGATCCACTGCTCGAACGTCCGGAGCCCGCCGCCGAAGAGGTTCAGCCGCCACTCGACGACGATCCAGCTGTTCCCGCTGGTTGAGTCGGTGACCAGGTCGGCCAGAATGCCTGGTGCGCCGGTTCCGGTGAGGTCGGTCCAGAACGGCGCCATCACGTTGTTGGGCCTGGTCGGGTCGGGCAGGGTCTGCGGGACGAACGAGATGTCGGCCGGCTCGGCTCCCCCGGCCACGGTGTAGCCGTTGGAGGTGACACCGAGGCTGGTGTAGGTGTCGCCGGCGAAGGTGAACGGCGGCAAGCCGGTGATGTTGATCGCGTCCTCGTCGCCGACGACCGTGGGAGTGGCTCCGGTCAGCGTGTCCAGCGGCAGGTAGCCGCCCGGGCCGGCGCCCGCTGCGATCGTCGGCGTGGCGAGCTTGCGGCCCACCAGCGTGGCGGCGGCCACGGTGTTGCGCCGGCCGACCTGGGTGGCGCCGGTCACCGAGGTCAGCGAGAGGCCGTCGTCCAGGCGGCTGCGGGCGGCGACGACGGCGTCCTGGGGCGAGTTGTTCGTCACGGTCACCGCGCACGTCGAGGTGCCGGCGCGCCGGCCGATCGTGGTCGGGTCGCAGGACTGGTCGAGGGTCACGACGCCTTGCTGGCGGAAGAACGCGACCGGCAGGTGCAGGTCACGGGTGCCCCGTCGCTCATCGAGGGAGATCTGGCCGAAGTACTGGCCCGCGGCGAGCTTGGGTGCCGAGATGCGCACCGCCAGCCGGACGCTGCGGCCGGGCCGGAGGCTGAACCGGCTCGGCGACACGGTGATGCGAGAGCCTGCGGGAGCCGTTGTCGACGCTGTGTAGGTCACGGTCTGGCCGGTGACGTTGGTCGCGACCCGCTGGGTCGTGACGACACCCGGCATGGTGGGGGCGTTGACCGAGGGCAGGTTCAGGTCGATGCGGTGCACCGGGTCGGCACCGGAGGCGGCGAAGTTGGCGGCCGTCTCGTCGAAGGTCAGCCCGGGGTCGCCGGCCTGGTTCAGGTTGACCCGGCCGCCGCCGAAATCGAACGGGTCGGCGGGGGTGACACCGTCCTCCTTGACGACCTGCTGGACGCCGGTGGTCTCCAGCGCGGACTTGACCTGCCCCGGGGTCCAGGTCGGGTGCAGCGCGAACAGCAGCGCGGCCGACCCGGTGACGTGCGGGGCCGACATCGACGTACCGGCAATCGCCTGGAACAGGTTTCCGGGGGGACCGAGGTTCGGGTCGTCCGGGGTCGGGGTGTTGCCGGCCAGGATCTGCACGCCAGGAGCGGTGATGTCGGGCTTGAGCCAGTCGCCGCCCGGGCCGCGGGAGGAGAACCCGGCCATCACGTCGCCCTGGCCGGTGGCCTTGGCGCCGCCGGTGAAGCTGGCGGCGGTGGCGGGGTTGGCGGCGAGGAACGCGAGCAGGGCGTCGCCGGCCGGCTTCTCCAGGTGCACCGCCGGCAGCCAGTGGTTGTCGGTCTCGGTGTCGGACAGGGTGGTGTTGTAGAGCAGCATGCCCGCCCCGTCACCTGCCTTGACATTGAAGCCCTTGTTGACCCGGGCGTTGCCGCCGCGGGCGCAGGCCACGATCTTGCCGGCGAAACCGTCGCCCGCTACTGCTGGCTTCTGGCAGCGCGCGTCGGCGTACGGCGCGGCGGAGGCAAGCACGACCGGGGCCGGGGTGGCGATGCCCTGCGTGATGGACGAACCGACGAGGGTCATCGACACGCCGGCGACGCCGGTGAGGGTCACCGTCGACTGGAAGGCGCGGGTCTGTGTCGACGCGGCGACCGTGGTGACCCAGGGGCCGTGGTGATCGGTGGTGCCTGCGCCGGGACCGCTGTTGCCGGCCGAGGCGGACACCAGGATGCCGGCGTTGTAGGCGTCCAGGAAGGCGAGCTCGACGGGGTCTCCGAACGGGTCGGAACCGCCGCTGATCGAGAAGTTGATCACCCGTACGCCGTCGAGGATCGCCTGCGCCACGGCGGCCGCCGAGTCGGAGGAGAAGCAGCCGGTCTTTCCACAGACCTTGTAGACCGCAACTGAGGCACCCGATGCGATGCCGTGGATGGCGCCGAGGTCGTTGCCCAGCGGGTCGGCCTTGGCGACCGGGCCGCCGGCCGAGGTGGTTGAGGTGTGCGTGCCGTGCCCGTCGGAGTCGCGGGCGGTCTTTCCGTAGACCTCGTGGCCGGCGACCGCGTCGTAGGTGTCGAGGAACCCCTGACCGGAGATGAGCTTGTTGGTGCACACGAACGGGTCCGGCGCGGGGGTCAGCGGGTTGTCGCCGAAGTCGCAGACCCGCGGCGTGCCGTCGGCCTTGGCCGGCGGTGCCGGGAGGTTCCCATGGTCGGTGTAGGACGGGTGCTCGGGCCACGCGCCGGTGTCGAGCACGCCCACGATGACGCCCTTGCCGGCGTTGTCGGACCCACCCAGTTGGTTGTAGACCGTTGGTGCCCCGATGAAGGCGGGGCTGGAGTCGGTCAGCGGCTTTTCGAGCCGGTCGCGCTGGACGGCGGCCACCCCGGGCAGGCGCAACAGCGAAGAGATCTTGTTGCCGGGCAGGGTCAGGGCGACCCCGCCGTAGACGACCCGGAGGCGGCGCCCGACCGTGGCCTGGGGTAGCGAGGAGTGCAGCGCCGTGGTGAACGTGCGCTCGACGGCGGCGGCGTGGCGGTTGTAGCGCCGGGCCGCATCGCTGCTGACGTCGAGCTTCTTGCCGGTGGTCGACGGACTGGTGGCCGGCAATCCGGCCAGGCCGCCGCGGTAGGTCGCGAGTGCGTCGTAGTCGAGCTTGACGGTCACCTGCACCGGCGCGCTGGACCGGGTCTTGAGCAGCGTGGCGTCGCTCTGGGCGAGCTGACCGCTGGGCGACTTGGCGCCGTGGACGAGGGTGCCGGTCAGGGGCCTGGCCGTGAAGCTCCGGCCAGGCACGGGGGCTGTGGCCGCGTCGGCGGTCTGCACCGTGCCCACGACGGAGCCGAGCAGCGCGAACAACCCCATGGCCACCAGGGGTCGAGAAGTCCTTCTGGGCATTCGTGATCACTCCACCGGGTCGCAGCGTCGCTGGGTCCACGAAGCGATGACCGGCTGCGGTCTTCCCCCCGTGCTGAGGTGACGCTAGACCGTTCGGCGGCAGGGCACAACGGGTGACTTCCCAAGAATGTCTATTCGTTGCCCCTCCTCGGGCTTCGTACTTGGCGCTCGGATTCCGCACAGCAGCATGACCGGCGCCTGCGTCCGTCAGCCCGGTGCCGGCCCGAACAGGGTCACCCATGGGGCGGCCTCGGCGTTGGCCGCGTGGGCGGCCGCGACCGGCGTCAGCCCGCGGGCCAGGGCCGCGACGAAGGCGCCGACATGGACATCGCCGGCGCCGGTGGTGTCGAGGACCGCCCGGGCGCCGGCCCTCGGCGACCGCCCGCAGCGAACGCAACGTCGATGGTCCCAGCGGGTCCAGCGAACCGGCCGCCGCCATCCTCGCCTCCCAGGCAATAAGCCTGCTGTGCGGTGAGCCTGCGGCAACCGCGGCCGGGTAGCGTGCCGGTTTCGCGGACGGTGGTGGCCGGTCGACCGGTCGCGGGACACGTCGACGCCGACCGGGTCGCGGGAGGTTGCAGATGGAGGATGTCCCCGGTCCGGTGGCGCTGGTGGGCAGCGGGGAGTACCTGCCCGTCATGGACCCGCTGGAGCGCCGGTTGCTGGCCGGTCGGCCGGACCGGTTCGTGCAGTTGGCGACCGCGGCGGCACACGAGGGGGTCGACTCGCTGGCCCGCTGGCACGCCCTCGGTCTCGCCGCGGCAGAGCGGCTTGGCGCGCAACAGGTCGTGCTGCCCGTCGTGAACCGGGTCAGCGCCGATGACCCGGGGCTCGCGAGTCTGATCGAGGGCGCCGGCCTGGTCTATCTCTCCGGCGGGAATCCGGTGTTCCTTGCCGCCACCCTGCGGGGCACGCTCGTCTGGGCGGCGATCGAGGCGGCCTGGCGCTCCGGCGCGGCGCTGGCCGGCTGCAGCGCCGGGGCCATGGCGCTCGCGGCTTCGGTGCCCGACCTGCGGCATCCGTTGCGCGGCCCGACGCCGGGGCTCGGTGTCGTGCCGTCGCTGGTCGTCGTGCCGCACTTCGACCGATTCGCCGCCCACCTGCCCGACCTTGTCCTGGGTCGACTGACCCGGCCGGGCTCCGGTGTCAGCACGGTGGGGATCGACGAGGAGACCGCGCTCGTCGGGGGACCGGACGAATGGGAGGTCGTCGGGTCGCGATCGGTCTGGGTGCTCACCGGGTCGGGTCGCGAGGAGCACCCGGCGGGGACCCGGCTCCGCTTGTCGACGTAGGCGGTCGAGGGTCCTCGACGGCAGCGGCCGGCGAGGGGGCCTGC
>JBBRHF010000077.1:0-17801 GCA_038223055.1 Actinomycetes bacterium
TGGGCGTTCCAGAGCCGCGCCCCGTCCAGGTGCACCGCGACCCCGGCCTCCGCGGTCCCGGCCCGCAGCGCCTGGAGCTGCTCCAGCGGCTGCACGGTCCCGCCGCCGAAGTTGTGGGTGTTCTCGACCACCACCGCAGCCGTCGACACGAAATGGGGACCGCCGTCCGGACGCATCATGGCGGCGACCCGGACGGCGTCGAGCCGGCCGCGGTCAGCCGCCCAGGTTCGGGTCGTGATGCCCGAGATCGCCGCCGCGGAGCCGAGCTCGGCACGCACGACGTGGGCGTCCTCGTCGCACAGCAGCTCCTGGCCGGGGGCCACCAGCAGCCGTAGCCCGAGCTGGTTGGCCATCGACCCGGTGGGCGTGAACAGCGCAGACTCGTGGCCCAGCAGCGCCGCCACCCGCCGCTCGAGCTCGTTGACCGTGGGATCCTCGCCGTAGACGTCGTCGCCGACGACGGCCGCCGCCATCGCGGCCCGCATCCCGGGCGACGGCTTGGTCAACGTGTCGCTGCGCAGGTCGATGATCATTGGCCCACCGTAGGGCCAGCGTCCGACAGCCACGAGCGCCCAGCCATACGTCGTCCGTCTCGGGTTCAGGTGGCCAGCGCGAACACGACGATGTTGTCGCGGTAACGGCCGCGCTGGTGGTCATAGAGCCCGCCGCAGGTGATCAGCCGCAGACCGCGGTCCGGCAACGGGCCGTAGACCTCCACCGTGGGAAAGCGGTCCCGGCGCACCCGACGTACCTCCTGTACGGCGAACCGGACCGTCGTCCCGTCCGAACGCGTGACCTCGACCCGGTCGCTTCGGTGCAGCTGGGCCAGTCGCCAGAACACTGCGTGCCCCGACGTCGAGTCGACGTGGCCGGCGATGACGGCGGCACCGAGATCGCCGGGGGTGGGCCCGTCGGCGTACCACCCGGCCTGGGCGGGGTCCCGGGGCGCCGACAGCGCACCGTCGGCGCCGATTCCGAGCCGCTCCAGACTCGAACGGATCCCGAGCGCGGGGATGCGCACCTGCACCGGCCGGGCCGCCGAGGGTCGCCCGGCCGTCGCTGGGGGTTCATCGGTCACCGCGGACCGGTGATCGCCGCCCGTGATCGCTTCGCCGGTCGCCGCCGGCCGAGCGGGGATTGGCTGCCCGGTCGATGACCTGAGCGGACCGTGACCGGCCACGGCGGCGACGGCGGTCGCAGCCAGAAACACCGCGGCCAATGCGAACCCGACGGCCGCCGCGAACCGCACGGCGGGCGTGCGCCCGGCGCCGCCCGTCCGCCGCCTACCCGGCGTCACAGTCGCGCGACGCGAGCCGCACAGTGGTCATCGCGGCACCCGCTAGCCCGAGCGCGAGCACAAGCGCGGCGAGCGGCCATCCGACAACGCCGCCCGAGGAGCGCATCAGCGAAGGGGCCGCGGCGGAGGCGCCGCCCGGCCCGGCCGACGTGCCGCCACCCAACCCCGCCGCCACGGAGCCCGCTGGCATCCGGTTGGCGCCGGCAGCGTCCCGGCGCACCACGAGCTGCAGTCCCTTGCCGGACTTGGCGTCGAGAACCAGTGCGGTGAAGATGGAGCCCGCCGTCACGTCGACCGAGACCGTTGTGGCCGCACCGCCGCCGCTCGTTGGTGCAGCCCGCAAAGTCCAGCGTTGCGCGGGCACCTCGACGTAGGCAGTGGTGGAGGGGAACTGCGCGGCCTTGGCGATGCTCACCCCGGTGGAGGTGCTGACGTCGACGCGGGGAGACGCCGACGACGCCTGGACGACCCGAAGCCTCGCCCTCCCGGCGCTCGGGCGGCTGAGGTCATCGTCGAGCACCCGCAGGCGGACCGACGCGTTGGGTCCGACCCCGGCCACGGTGTAGGAGTGGCCGGCCCGAACCGACACGTTGGTCGACAGCAGCGGCGGGCTGTCGGACGCCGCGCCCGGCTTGCGCATGCTGATCGTGTAGCGCCCGGGGGTCACGCGCTCGTACGGCGACAGCGCGCCGTATCCCACGCCGCGGAGGACCTTGGAAAAGCTGTCGCCGCGAAACGACGTGAGCCACACGTCCACCTGGGGAGTGTCCGGCGAGAGGTGGGCCAGACGCACGTAGCTCGTCGCGACCGCGCTCGCCGGCGCGGCACCGACCAGAACGATGGCCCCCGGCAGCATGAGCGCCGCGGTCGCGGCCAGCGCCCGGCGTAGCCAGCCAGAACCCATTCGTGGGCGTGGCGGGGATGGCTGGGCAGTCGTAGCGGTCGGACGGAATGAGGTGATCACGTTGCCCCCGGGGTCGGTGAGATGGTGGGTATCGCAGCGTTGTCGAGCAGGCCGAGCGGGACGGGAAGTGGATAGCGCACGGCAAACGCCTTACCGTCCACGGTCGCACCGACACCGCTGCGGCCCGGCTTGAGAAGCCCTTGCTGGGCATCCAGAAAGGCCGTGACCGTGCCGGCTTCGGCGCTTCCCCGCGGCACCGGGGAACCGTCGAGCTCCTCGATCTGCAGGGTGCGCAGCGGCGCGTTGACGGCGGCTTCGGGATCCACCGGGAAGGAGGCCCTGACCGAGTGCGCGGTGAGCAAACCGGTGAGCAGCGTGAGGACACGAGCGTCGACCTGACCGGCCCGCAGCGCGCCGAGCTCGTCCGCGCCGACGGTCAGCTCGGGGTTCTCGGCCAGCTGCCGGCCAGCGTCGCGGCGCGCCTGCGCATCGGCCGCGACGCTCGGCTCGGTGCTCGCCCGCAGCTGAGTCACCGCGAACGCGCCGCGGCCGAACGTCGCGAGCGGCAGCCCGTCCCGGACCAGTCCGGCCGCCGGGCCGGTGCGCGCCCCCTCAGTTCCGCCGGCCGTCACCACGAAACCGACATCCGTGCCGGTCGAGGCGTCGTACGACGTGATCGAGCGCCCCGACAACTCGCTCTGGAGCGCCTCGATCAGGGCCGGTGGCGCGAGGATGCGCCCGCCGACCGGCAGGTTCACCGACATCCAGCGCAGCAGGTTCTGCTGCGCCTGCTCCCGGGTTTGGCCGGTTGGGGCGGGCGTCGGACCGACGCTGGCTCCGGCGCGGCCGTCGGGCGGGGCGGAGCCACCGCCACCGCTGGCGGACCCCGGCCCCAGGAAGAGGTAGGCCGCCACGCCGAGCAGCGCCAGGACCGCCACGATTGAGGCAACCAGGGCGCCCCAGCCTTCCGCCGACCTCGCCGGGTCGTGCGCCTCGTCGAGAGGCCGGGCGGGCGGCGGCGCGGACGCTCGTGACGGAGCCTCACGCATCGCCAGATCCGCGGGCGGGTTCGCCGGCTCAGCCCGCACCTCGGCAGATCGTGGCGTCGCCGACTCCTGCGGGCGCGTCGCCGGCTCGGACAGCGGCGGCTTTGCGGGCTCGGCGAAGGGTGGCCTCGCTGACTCCGCCAGCACCCGCGGATCGCGTCGCTTCACCAGGTCGGGAGCGCTCTGCGGCGCAGGCCGTGCCTCAGCAGAAGCGGCAGTGGCCTGGAGCCCCATGGCCTGGCGCCCTGTGGTCTGGCGCGCGCCGAGAGCGCGCACGATCTCATCCGGATCGACGTCGGCCAGTGCGCTGTCCTGGTCTGGCTCGGGTAGCAGGCGGCGCTGGGCGGACGACGAAGGGGTGCGCACCGCACGGGTAGACGCGGCAGGGGTTGGGCCGCTCGCTGCCCGCTCGCCGCCTCGGACGCCTGGCACAGGGCGCGCTGCGTCGAGCGCGTGCTCCGTCTCCGCCTTACTCCGACGTAGCAGGCGCATCCTGACCCCTCATCCGACCGACCCGCCGCTCCACACCGGCGCGATCCCCAGATCATGCGCGAAAAGCGACAATCCCACACCCGAACGAGACGAATTTACCGCACGTGAAGGAACGACCACCCACGGTCAAAGTCTTGCCGGTGCCCGCGCGCCCGCCAGTCAGTCGCTGAGCATCTCCGCGACGAGAAAGGCCAGCTCGAGGGACTGCTGGTGGTTGAGCCGCGGGTCGCACGCCGTCTCGTATCGCGTCGGCAAGTCCAGTTCCACGATGCCGCCCGCCCCGCCGAGGCACTCGGTGACGTCGTCGCCGGTCAGTTCGATGTGCACCCCACCGGGATGAGTGCCGAGCGCCCGGTGCACCTCGAAGAAGCCGCGAACCTCCTCGATCACGTCGTCGAACCGGCGTGTCTTGCGCCCGCCCGGCGCCTCGAATGTGTTGCCGTGCATCGGATCGCAGACCCACACCACCTGGGCTCCACTGGCGGTCACCTTCTCCACGAGATCGGGCAGCACCTCGCGCACGACGCCCGCCCCCATGCGCGTGACGAAGGTCAGCCGCCCCGGCTGGCGCTGCGGGTCGAGCCGGTCGATCAGGTCCAGCGCGTCGTCCGGCGAGGTCGTCGGCCCGAGCTTGACCCCGATCGGGTTGCGGATGCCGGCAACGAACTCGATGTGCGCGCCACCGAGCGCCCTGGTGCGCTCGCCGATCCAGAGGAAATGGCCCGACACGTCATACGGCGTGCCGGTGCGCGAGTCGATGCGGGTCATCGCCCGCTCGTAGTCCAGCAGCAGCGCCTCGTGGCTGGAGTAGAGATCGACGCTGCGGAACTCCTCCGGATCGACGCCGCATGCGTGCATGAAGGTCAGCGCCCGGGCGATGTCGCGAGCCATCACCTCGTAGCGCTGGTGGGCGGTGTTGTCCCGGACGAAACCCTCGTTCCACGCGTGCACCTGGCGCAGGTCGGCGAACCCGCCCTGGGTGAACGCCCGCACCAGGTTGAGCGTCGCGGCGGAGGTGTTGTAGACCTGCACCAGTCGCCGGGGATCCGGCGTGCGCGCGGCCAGGGTGAACTCCGCGCCGTTGACCGCGTCGCCCCGGTAGACCGGCAGGGTCACCCCCCCGATCGTCTCCGTCAACCGGCTGCGCGGTTTCGCGAACTGCCCAGCCAACCGGCCGATCTTGACCACCGGCACCTGCGCGCCGTAGGTCAGCACGACCGCCATCTGCAGCAACGTCTTGATCTTGTTGCGGATCGCGTCGGCGGTGGCGTCGGCGAAGGTCTCGGCACAGTCGCCTCCTTGGAGCAGGAACGCCTCGCCACGAGCGACCGCGGCCAGCCGCGCGGTGAGCACGTCGCATTCGCCCGCGAACACCAGCGGCGGGAGCGCGCGCAGCGTCCCGACGGCATCGGCCAGCGCCCCGGCATCGGGCCACTGCGGCTGCTGCTCCGCTGGTCGGGTCGGCGCTGCTTCGGTCGGGTTGGTCACCCTCGACAGGGTACGGCGCGGGCAGAGGTTCCCGCCGCCACGGAGAGATCTGCAGACGAACGCTCAGAAGGCCGGTTTCTGGCGCCCGAAACCGGCCGTGGAGGCCTCTTCTGTTTGTTGTTCTGCAGATCGTCGCCGAAACTCAGCCGAAGAAGACCTCGGCTTCGGCGTAGAGAGAGGCGTCAACCAGCTTGAGGACGGACGTGGCGTCCCCGAGTGGGACCCGCACGATGTCGGTTCCGCGCAGGGCGACCATCACGCCCCACTCGCCCTCGGTGACCGCATCGATCGCGTGCAGCCCGAACCGGGTGGCCAGCCAGCGGTCGAACGCGGTCGGCGTCCCGCCGCGCTGGATGTGGCCGAGCACCGTGGTGCGAGCCTCCGCGCCGGTGCGCTTCTCGATCTCGTGCTCGAGTTGCGTGCCGATGCCGCCGAGGCGGACATGCCCGAACGAGTCGAGCTCGCCACTCTGCACCGCCATCGTCCCGGCGGCCGGGGTCGCGCCCTCCGACACGACGATGATCGGGGAGTAGTGGCTCTCGAAGCGGGCCTCGACGTAGGCGCAGACCTTCTCGATGTCGAAGGGCAGCTCGGGGATGAGGATCACGTTCGCGCCGCCCGCGATGCCGGCATGCAGCGCGATCCATCCGGCGTGGCGCCCCATGACCTCGACGATCAGCGCGCGGTGGTGCGACTCCGCCGTCGTGTGCAGCCGGTCGATGCCCTCCATCGCGACGTTGACCGCGGTGTCAAAGCCGAAGGTGAAGTCGGTGGCGCTGAGGTCGTTGTCGATCGTCTTGGGCACTCCCACCACGTGGACGCCGCGCTCGTGCAGTTTGGTCGCGACCCCCAGGGTGTCCTCGCCACCGATGGCGATCAGAGCGTCGACGCCCATCTCGCCGAGGTTCGCCTCGATCTGCTCGACGCCACCCTCGATCTTGAACGGGTTGGTCCGCGAGGAACCGAGGATCGTGCCACCCCGGGGCAGGATGCCGCGCACCGCCTGGACGTCGAGCGTCGTGGTCAGGCCCTCGAGCGGGCCCCGCCAGCCGTCGCGGAAGCCGACAAACTCGTGGCTGTAGTTCTGCACGCCCTTGCGGACCACAGCCCGGATCACCGCGTTGAGGCCAGGGCAGTCCCCGCCTCCTGTCAAGACACCGATTCGCATGGACCCAACGTAGCGAGGATCCCCAGTGTCACCCGCATCGAGGTCCGACACCAGTGCCCTGGCTCAGGCGGCTGGGATCGACTCGCCGGCCGGAGGGGGGCCCGGTTGGGGGCCCGGTTGGGGGCCCGGTTGGGGGCCCGGCGTGGGCTTCTTGGCCTTGGCGATGGCGGCGTAGATGTCGACGTATTCTTGGCCGGAGAGCTCCATCAACTCGTACATCACCTCGTCGGTGATCGAGCGCAGGACGAACCGGTCGCCTTCCATGCCCTCGTAGCGGGAAAAGTCCAGCGGTACGCCGATCTTGACGCCGACCCGGCCGATATTGGGGATCACCTTGCCGGGCGGCTGAATCTTCTCGGTGTCGATCATCGCAACGGGGATCACCGTGCAGTGAGCCTCAAGCGCCATCCGGGCCATCCCGGTCTTGCCGCGGTAGAGCCGGCCGTCCGGCGAGCGCGTCCCCTCGGGGTAGATGCCGAGCGCGTCCCCTCGCGCGAGCACCCTTAGCCCAGTGCGCAGCGCCGCCGTCGAAGCTGCGCCGCCGGAGCGGTCGACCGGCAGCTGACCCGCGCGGCGGAAGAAACCGGCGGTGAGGCGACCCTTGAACCCGGTGCCGGTGAAGTAGTCGGCCTTGGCCAGGAAGGTGATCCGCCGCGGCACGACGAGGGGAAAGAAGATCGAGTCCGAGAAGGACAGATGATTGCTTGCGAAGATCACCGGGCCGGAGTCGGGGACGTTCTCCAGTCCCACGACGTACGGACGGAAGAACAACCTCAGCACCGGTCCCAAGACCAGCGTCTTGAGGAACCAGTAGAACACCCGCGATCTCCTTCCGATCAGGACCAAACCCTGATCATGGGCAAACACTAGGGGATGACCAGCCTGGCGTGCGACGATGCGAGCATGCCAGTGTTGCCTGGGGCCGAGCCCTTCACCGCCGAGGGCGGACCGGTTGGTGTGCTGCTGTGCCACGGTTTCACCGGGTCGCCGCAGTCGTTGCGCCCGTGGGCCGAGCATCTGGCCGCCGCGGGGATGACCGTGGAGCTGCCTCGCCTGCCCGGCCACGGCACGTCGTGGCAGGAGATGAACATGACCACCTGGGAAGACTGGCTGGCCACGCTCGACCGGGCCTTCACCGGCCTGCGGAGCCGGTGCGACCAGGTCTTTGTGATGGGCCTGTCCATGGGCGGCACCCTCGCGCTGCGGCTCGCCGAGCAGCACGGCGACCAGATCGCCGGCCTCGTGCTGGTGAACCCGAGCCTGCTGACCCGCCGCCTCGACCGCCATCTGCTGCCGGTGCTGCGCCACCTCCTTCCGTCGCGGCCGGGCATCGGGAGCGACATCAAGAAGCCCGGCGTCAGCGAGCTCGCCTATGACCGCATCCCGCTCAAGGCGGCCTACTCGTTAAGCCGTCTGTGGCTCGAGACCCGGGGCCGACTGGATCAGGTCACCCAGCCCGTTCTGCTGTTCCGCAGCACCGAGGACCACGTGGTGGAACCCGACAGCAGCGCCATGTTGCGGGCCAAGGTGAGCGGCGAGGTCCACGAGATCGTCCTGGCCGACAGCTATCACGTGGCCACCCTTGACAACGACGCCCCGACGATCTTTGCGGGCAGCGTCGACTTCGTGCGCACCCTGACCCATGTCCCGTAGGGCCGGCTGACCCATGCCCCGGAAGGACAACGGCCTGCACGCCTCGACCTACTCCCTCCTCGTCGACGTCGAGAGCCACGTCGTCGACGGGGTCCTCGAGCACCTGCGCAGCCACGAGATCGCGGCCTATGTCGCGCCAGCCGACGGCCGACGCGGCCCCTACGGCGACACCGTGCTGCCGGTCTCTCCCAGCGACAGCGTCTACGTCGACAACGCGCGCCGTGACACCGCCCGCGACCTGGTGGACCGCTACCTCGCCGACGTGCGCGACGAACTCGCGTGGGCGGGCATCGTCGCCGGCTTCGACCGCGAGAGCACCGCAGCCGTGGCGCCGTGGCCGGCCAGCGAGGACATCCTGCCGGTCGGTGAGGTGCCCGGCGCCCCGGACGCCATTGCGCTGAATCTCCGCGCCCTGGATCCGCAAAGCGCCGACCCCGACCATGCCGACCCCGACCATGCCGACCCCGACAGGGGAGACCCGGACGCCGACCACGCCGGCTCGTCGCGGAACCCGCAGCGCAGGGCGGCCGACACGACGATCGGTTTCGAGGAGTTGCGCGGAGCGGTGCGCGACGCGGAGGGCCACTTCGAGCCGCCCCCTCCCCCGCCGCTCCCGACGATCGACACGATCAGCCGCTTCGCGTGGGCGGCGGTCCTCGGCGGTCCGCTGCTCCTGATCATCGGCACCGTGCTGCGCCTCGACCTCGGCGGCTGGCCCGGCCTGCTCGGCCTGGGGGCCTTCGTGGGAGGGTTCGTCACGCTCGTCGCCAGGATGAAGGACCGGCCGCCGGCCGACCTCGGTGGTGACGACGGAGCCGTCGTCTGAAAGGGGCCCTCCGTGCAGGTCAACGAGACCGTCGAGGTCCGCGGGCACCTGATCGACTCCGGCGTCCTGTCCCGGGTTCTCAACGACATCTTGGAATACGGCGGGGACTACACGATCGACCGGTTCGAGGTCGGCAAGACCCCGCTCGATGAGTCCTACGCCCGGGTCACAGTGCGAGCCGGGGACAACGACGAGGTGTCCCGCCTCGTCATGCGCCTGCAGACCCACGGCGCCAACCTGACCGACCCGGGCGAGGCATTGTTGCGCGAGGTCGAGAAGGACGGGGTGTTCCCCGACGACTTCTACTCCACGACCAACCTCGAGACCGTCGTGCGCCTCGGCGGGCACTGGGTGCCGGTCGAGAACCCCGAGATGGACTGCGGCATCGTCGTACACGGCGAGCGGGCACGCACCGTCGCCGTGAGCGACGTGCGCAGCGGGGACCGCCTCGTCTGCGGCGCGAGCGGCGTCAAGGTGGTGCCGCTTCCGGCGATCGATCGCAGTTCCGGTGGCTTCGAGTTCATGAACTCCGAGGTCTCCTCGGAGAAGCCACAGGCCCTGCTCGTTCGCCAGATCGCCCAACAGATGCGCGATGTCAAGGCCGACGGCAAGAAGATCCTCTGGGTCGGCGGCCCGGCCGTCGTACACACCGGAGCCGCCCCCGCCATGGTCGCCCTCGTCGAGGCCGGCTACGTCGACGTACTGTTCGCCGGCAACGCGCTCGCCACCCATGACATCGAGTCAGCGCTCTACGGCACCTCACTCGGTGTCGATCTCACCCAGGGCCGTGGCGTGGAGCACGGACACGAGCACCACATCCGGGCGATCAACCAGATCCGCAAGGCCGGCTCGATCGGCGAGGCGGTGGCCTCCGGCGTGCTCACCAGTGGCGTGATGCACGCCCTGGTCGTCCACGACAAGCTGTTCGTGCTCGTCGGCTCCGTCCGCGACGACGGCCCGCTGCCGGACGTCTACACCGATGTCATCGAAGGCCAGCGGGCGATGCGAGCCGGGCTCAAGAACGTCGGCTATTCCATCATGGTGGCGACGATGCTGCACTCGGTGGCAACCGGCAACATCCTGCCAGCCTCGATCCCGCTGGTCTGCGTGGACATCAACCCTGCGACCGTGACCAAGCTCGCCGACCGTGGCTCCGCCCAGGCCCGCGGCATCGTCACCGACATCGGGCTGTTCATGGAACAGTTGGCCCTCGAGTTGGCGCCGGACTACCGGGCCGGTCAGCGCCCCGGCGACGTCACCCTGGCCACCCCGCACTGACCCGCCTCAACCGCCACGGTCAGGCCGACGTGGCGGGTCGCCTACGGCTGCGACAAGGCGGGGCGCCTACGCCTCCGGCAGGTCGAGCACCGCCAGCACCGGCAAGTGGTCCGTGGCGCGCTCGACCCCGGGTTCATGGACGACGCGGTAGTCCAGCACCCCCACGTCGGGCGAGACCAGCACCGCGTCGATGCGTTTGCGGGGGTCGGTCGCCGAGAACGTCGGTCCGCTGTCCGGGCCCCCGTCGCGCAGGCCCCCAGCGTGCAGAACGCGCCACGGTTCGCTGCCCGGCCGGGAATTGAGGTCACCTGCGAGTACGACGTGGCGCGACTCCGACTGGCCCAGCAGGTCGAGCACCTCGCCGGCGTGCTGCACTCGCTCCGCGGCGTCCAGGCCGAGATGGGCACTCACGACCAGCACCTCGACGCCGCCCTTAGTGACCAGCGCGCCCGCAATGCCGCGCTGATGCAGACCACGGTGCTTGGTGAGCATTCCCTCCCGTGCCTCGCCCACGTCCACCCGCAGGTGCGCCATCAGCACCGCCCCCCCGGTACGCCGGCTACCTGTGACATAGAACAGCCCGCAGTCACTCGCGAGCGTGGCGCAGCGAGTCCGCCAGCGAAAGAACCGTGGCGCTTCCTGAATGCACACGACGTCGGGATCACACGCGCGTACGACGGCAGCGACGGCCGCCGCGTCGTCCTTGAGCGCCCGGACGTTGTAGCTCAGCAGACGAAGGGTGCTCACCGCACGCGGGCCAGGTCGCCGGCACCCGCGATGCCGGCATCGTTTCCGAGCTCGGCGAGGCGGATCTCGGCGAGAGGACGGTGGGTGCCGCCGGTCAGCCGCTCCTGGAACGCCGCTTTCGTGGGCGCCAGCACCAGATCGCCGGCCTCGGACACGCCGCCCCCGAGGATGAAGCAGGCCGGGTCGAGCACGGCCGCGAGGTCCGCGAGGCCCTGCCCGATCCAGGTCCCGATGACCGCGAAGGCAGCCAGGGCGACCTCGTCACCCTTCAGCGCGGCCTCCGTCACATCCTTGCCGGTAATGCCCTCCGGGGTCCCATCGCCCAGTCGCAGCAGCACGGCCGCCTGCGAGCGCGACTCCGCCGCCCGCTCCCGTGCCTCGCGCACAAGAGCGTTGCCGCTGCCGTACTGCTCCCAGCAGCCCCGCTGCCCGCAGCCGCACAGGCGACCTTCGGCGACCATCTGGATGTGCCCGATCTCGGCGCCGACGCCGAAATGACCGCGGAGCAGGTGGCCGTCGCTGACGACGCCGCCGCCGATTCCGGTGCCGATGGTCACGCACACCACGTGCGAACTGGTGCGGCCCGCACCGAACCGGTGCTCGCCCCAGGCAGCGGCATTGGCGTCGTTCTCGACAACCACCGGCAGCCCCACCCGGTCGGCCACGACCTGGCGCAGCGGCTCGTCGTGCCACTCGGGCAGGTTCGGCGAGAAGTAGACCCGTTCCCGGGCCGCGTCGACGAACCCGGCGACTGCCAGGCCAACCGCCTCCACCTCGTGGTCTGCGCGCAGCTGCTCGACCACGCCGACGATCGCGTCCTCAGCGGCGGCAGCGTCGCGCGCCGGGGTGTCGACCCGTGCGCGGGCCACGATGGAGCCGTCGTCGTCGATGACCCCGCCCGCAACCTTCGTGCCGCCGATGTCCACGCCGATGGTCAGTGCCATGGCGACTCCTCGGCGGTATGGCGCTCCTCGCGTTGGCGGCGCTCCTCGGCCAGCAAGGTGCGCAACGCAGCCCCGATCGAGGTCAGCGCGTCGGTGAGGTGCTCGACCACTTCGGGCTTGGCCGCCTGAACCAGCCGCACGGACCGGCAGATCGGGCACTTCGAGCAGCCGGGGCAATCGGCGTGGGCCGGTCGGGGTGGGGCCTCGGTCGGATCGGCGGTCGCCCGCGCCCACACGCCGTCCGGAGCCGAGTCGGGTCGGGTCCCACCGCCCGCCAGGCGGCTGAACGCCGCACCCTTGACCCAGTCCTGAACCGCGTCCACCAGTTGGCTCGCCTCGCTCGCCAGCGACCCGACCGGCTGGTCCGCCCGACCGGAACCTGCCGCCCTCTCGTCGCGCGGTGGGGGTGGGGCGCTCATGACATCCCCCTGCCCTTTGGGTCGCTCTGAGCTCCCGCTTGCTTCGCTGCGCAGTCGCTCATCCCTCTGGCCCCCTTGTCGCTCTGAGCTCCCGCTTGCTTCGCTGCGCAGTCGCTCATCCCTCCACCCGCTTCTTCAGCTCTTTCAACGCCGTATCGATGATGACCTTCTCCGCCTTGCGCTTGATCATCCCCAGCATGGGAATCTTGATGTCGACGGCCAGCTGGTAGGTCACCAAAGTCGCGGCCGGCCCGTCAGGGGTGAGCAGGTAGGCACCGTCCATCGACGTGAGGATCTGCTCGGCGTTCACCAGGCTCCAGCGCACCTCCTCGTCGCCCTTCCAGACGTAGGCAAGGGTGTATTTATCCTTGATCGCCCCCGCGTCGAGGTTGAACCACACCTGCTCGGCACGGCCCTGCTTGGTCGACGACCGGACCTCGACCTCCTTCACCGCCCCCGTCCATTCGGGGTAGGCCGCGAAATCGGCGATGACGGCCATGACCTCCGCGGGTGGTGCGCTGATGGTGATCTTCGACTCGGTACGCTCGGCCATGCCGGGGAGGCTACCGGGTGACGGGCGTCCGTCAGATCAGCGCGCCCAGCACGAACATCGCGCCGACGCATACGGCGAGTACGACGAGCACGCCTGCGCTGATCGCGACGGCCTTCGCGCCGGCCGTGTCCAGGCGCCCGGCGAGCCCGCCGAGCGGGTCAGCCGAGTCGGCCGCGAGGCGGGCCAGCATCGCATCCGCGCTGCCGTCCAACGCCTTGCCCTCAGACGCGCCACCCACCAGAGCGCCACCCTCAGACATGCCACCCTCAGACACGCCACCCACCAGAGCGCCACCCTCAGGCACGCCACCCTCAGGCACGCCACCCACCAGAGCGTTACCGCCCGCAGCGTTACCGCCCGGCGCGACGCCGACCGGCTCGGGCGGACCGGGCGACGTCGGCCGAGCATGCTTGCCCCGAACTTGCCTCGGCGGCGTCACAGCGTCCCCCGCTGGTCGGCGTACGCCCTCTGGCTCCCCAGGGGGCTCGACCTCGGGGCGCAGCGGCGCGAAGCACAGGGAGCACCAGTCGACCTCGCCCCGTGCGGCGGCGCCGCAGGCGGGGCAGCGATGGTCGACCTCGTTCACGGCAGGGGAAATCGGGTTCACATCAGGGGCAATCGGCACGACTGCCGGTTTCCTTGACCCCGGGATCCCGGGGGCGATCCGCCTGGCGTCGGCGGCGGGTGGCCCGATCCGGGCCAGCCCGACCCCGCGGCCTGACTCGTGGCGGTCCTTGAGCACGTCGCCACAGCAGCCAGTTCGCCGGGTCGGCCACGGTCGCCGCAACGACGGCCGGAGGCCCTCACGAAGGTGTCGTCGACGAGGTCGAGCCGGCTCATGCGCCCAGGATCGCAGCCCGGGGCCGACGGCGGCTGACCCAAACACGCACCGAGGACCGGTGCCGGCCGATACAATTATCGGGGGTTGAGACCGATCGATCCATGGCAAGGAGCAAAACCACTAGTGAACGAGTACACCTCTCCCGAATTGGTGCCGCCGCAAACGGCCGGCAACCTGACCGACATCATCGTCACCAACGCGGAGGAGGCGCCGGACAAGGTCGTGTTCAGCCGCCGCATCGAGGGCGAATGGCGCGACGTCACGTGCCGGCAGTTCCTGGGCGAGGTCCAAGCCGTAGCCAAGGGCCTGGTGGCAGCAGGGATCCAGCCCGGTGACCGGGTCGGCCTCATGTCCCGGACGCGCTATGAGTGGACGCTGGTCGACTTCGCCATCTGGTTCGCAGGCGCGATCACCGTGCCGATCTATGAGACCTCCTCCGCCGAGCAAGTGCAGTGGATCCTCAACGACTCCGCCGCGGTCGGCGTGTTCCTCGAGACCGCCAAGCACGTCGAGATCCTGGCCGAGGTGCGTGACTACCTGCCCGGCCTCGACCTGACCTGGGTGTTCGACGACGGCGCCGTCGACGCGCTGGTCGCCTCCGGCGGCGAGATCACCGACGACGCGATCGAGCAGCGTCGGACCTCGGCGGCGCCCGGAGACATCGCCACGATCATCTACACGTCAGGCACCACGGGACGCCCGAAGGGTTGTGAGCTCAGCCACAGCAACTTCCTGTTCGAGGTCGGCAACATCGTCAGCCTCGACGATCCCAGCCGGATGCTGGCGGCGGTGTTCGCCGACGGGGACGCCTCGACCTTGCTGTTCCTCCCGCTGGCACACGTGTTCGCCCGCTCCATCCAGATCGGCGTCGTCATGGCGCGGGGCCGACTGGCGCACACGGCCGACGTCAAGAACCTGATGGACGACCTCGCGGAGTTCAAGCCGACGTTCATCCTCTCGGTGCCGCGCGTGTTCGAGAAGATCTACAACTCGGCGGCCCTCCGGGCCGAGGCAGCCGGCAAGGGGAAGATCTTCCAGGCCGCGGTTGACACCGCGATCGCCTACAGCGAGGCGCTCCAGCAGGGCAGGGTGAGCGTCGGCCTACGGGTCAAACACCGCGTGTTCGACCGGCTGGTCTACGCCAAGGTGCGTGCCGTCCTGGGCGGGAACATCCAGTGGGTCGTGTCCGGGGGCGCGCCCCTGGGCGAGCGGTTGGGACACTTCTACCGAGGCGTCGGCATGACGGTGCTAGAGGGCTATGGCCTAACCGAGACGGCGGCGGGCACGACGCTGAACACGCCCAGCCACCTCAAGATCGGCACAGTGGGTCAGCCGCTGCCCGGCACCACGCTGCGCATCGCTGAGGACGGCGAGGTGCTGGTCAAGGGTGGCCAGGTCTTCCTGGGCTATTTCGGCAACGACGCCGCGAGCATAGTGTCCAAGACCGGTGGCTGGTTCCACACCGGCGACATCGGCGAGATCGACTCCGACGGCTTCCTGCGCATCACCGGGCGCAAGAAGGAGATCATCGTCACCGCCTCGGGCAAGAACGTCGCCCCCGCCGTGCTAGAGGACCGGCTGCGCGCCCACCTGCTGGTGAGCCAGTGCATGGTCGTCGGGGACGCTCAGCCCTTCATCGCTTGCCTGGTCACCCTCGACGAGGAGGCGCTGACCCGCTGGCTCCCCCAGCACGGCAAGGAGCCGATGATCCTGTCGGCCGCCGCCGCCGACGCCGATGTGCTCGCCGAGGTGCAACGGGCGGTCGATGACGCCAACAAGGCGGTGTCCAGGGCCGAGGCGATCAAGAAGTTCGCGGTGCTCGACGTCGACTTCACCGAGGAGAACGGCGCCCTCACCCCCACTCTCAAGCTCAAGCGGGACGTCGTGATGAAGCAGTACGCCGGGGACGTCGACGCGCTGTACTCCTGAGGGCGCTGTACTCCTGAGGGCGCTGTACTCCTCGGGGTGCTGGACTCCTCGGGGTGCTGGACTGGTGAGCGTGCTGGTGACCTGACGCCACGATGACGGGCCTGTCGCCTCGATCCGTTACCGTCGAGTGTCCGGCACGAGCGACGGAGGCCATGCGTGGGAACTGCTCGACGGCTGGTGCTGGCAAGTTCGTTGATGCTCTTTCTCGAGCTGGCCCTGATCCGTTGGCTCGGGGCCAACGTGGTGCACCTGTCCTACTTCACCAACTTCGTGCTGCTCGGTTCGTTCCTCGGCATCGGGTTGGGGTTCCTGCTCGCGCGGACCCGCCACCGCGCGCTGCCGTGGTCCCCGGTCGTGCTGGCCGCCCTGGTCGCGGTGGTCCTGTTCGCCCCGGTGAAGATCAACCGGTCCAGCGACGAGATCATCTACTTCACGGCGACCGACCCCACCGGCCCACCAGCATGGGTGACGCTGCCGCTCATCTTCGCAGCCGTCGCGGCGGTCCTGCTGGGGCCGGCCGAGGCGGTCGGGAGGTGCTTCGCCCGGCTGGAACCACTGGAGGCCTATCGCCTGGACCTGCTCGGCAGCCTCGCCGGCATCGCGGCGTTCACGGCTCTGTCCTTCCTGCGGGCACCTTCGTTCGTGTGGGGAACGATCGCCGCCACGGCCTACTTGGTTCTGCTGCGACCGAGGATCCCGTTGCCTGCCTCCGCGGCCGCCCTCACGATCGTCGGGCTGCTGCTGTTCGAGAGTTCGGGCGCGGGCATCAGCTGGTCGCCCTACTACAAGGTGAAGACCGACCAAATCCCTGGCGCCAACGCGGCCGACCAGCTGCGGATCTCGGTCAACGGCGTCCCGCACCAGGCGATGCGCTCGGCCGCGCTCCGGCTGCGCGAGGAGCCGCAGTACGGCATCCCCTACGAGCGGTTCGCCGGCAACCGGCTGCGGCGCGTGCTCATCGTCGGCGCCGGCTCCGGCAGCGACGTCGCAATCGCCCTGTCCAAGGGTGCCCGGCACGTCGATGCGGTCGAGATCGACCCGCGGATCCTGCAGATCGGCAAGCAGCGTCACCCCGACCATCCCTATGACGACCCGCGCGTGTCGACTTTCGTCAACGATGGGCGGGCTTTCCTCGAACAGTCGCACTCGACGTACGACATGATCCTTTTCGCCCTGCCCGACTCGCTGGTGCTGGTGAGCGGCGCGAGCGCGATCCGGCTCGAGTCCTACCTATTTACCAAGCAGGCCGTCGCGGCGGCCCGCGACCACCTGGCGCCGGGCGGCAGTTTCGCGATGTACAACTACTACCGCGAGGACCGGTTGATCGACCGGCTCGCGGGCACCGTCGCCGACGTCTTCGGCCACGACCCGTGCCTCGACCGGGTCGGCACCGGCGGAGGGCAGGCCGTAGTCGCCGCCGGATTGACCCCCGCAGACCAGGCGTGCGCGCCGGGGCAGCCACCGCTCACCACTCAGCGCACCGCGCCGGCCACCGACGACCGACCGTTCGTCTACTTCTTCGGCTCGACGTTGCCCGCCCTCTACCTGCTCGCGCTCGGCGGCATCCTGCTGGTCAGCCTGGTCTGCGTGCGCGCCCTGGCGGGCCCGTTCCGCACCATGGCGCCCTACCGCGACCTTTTCTTCATGGGCGCGGCCTTCCTGTTGCTCGAGACCAAGAACATCACCTCATTCGCACTCCTGTTCGGGACCACGTGGGTAGTCAATGCGATCGTGTTCGCCGGTGTTCTGGTGGCTGTGCTGCTGGCGGTGGAGACGACTCGGCGGGTCCCCACGCCGACCCTGCCCGTGGTCTATGCCGGCATCGCCGGCGCGCTGGCCCTGGCCTATGCCGTGCCGAACTCCGCGCTGCTCGGGCTGCCGCTGGTGGCCCGGCTGATCGCCGCCGTCGCGCTGGCCTTCGCCCCGATCTACCTCGCCAACGTGGCCTTCGCCAAGCGGTTCGCCACCAGCGAGGACTCCCGCGCGGCGTTCGCGGTCAACATCCTCGGCGCGATGGTCGGCGGCTGTCTGGAATACCTCGCGCTGCTCAGCGGCTACCGCTACCTGCTCATCCTGGCCGGCGCGCTCTACCTCTGTGCATTCGTGCTCACCCCCCGCCGCGTGGGGGTGCCGGTCTGAAATTCGCGGGAAGGCCCGACCTGGCGGCTGAGCGGGTGGCGAAACCGCCCCCTCAGCCCGCCCGTTACCTCAGCCCC
>JBBRHF010000078.1:0-17713 GCA_038223055.1 Actinomycetes bacterium
CTGTCCTCCCTGCAGCTCGAGCTCGGCGAGCTGCGCGAGCACACCTGGGACCCGCTGGTGGCCAACCCCGGCACCGCGATCTACACCCTGTTGGCTCGTGACTTCGCGCCGATCGAGGACCGGCTGCGCGCTGTGGCTGCCCGGCTCACCGCCGTACCGGACTCACTGGCGACTGCCCGCGCGTCGCTCCAACGGATGCCAGGCGTGCACGTGGAGACCGCGATCGGCCAGTTCACCGGCACCCGCACGCTGCTGGCCACCGAGCTCGAGAGCGCCCTCGGTCAGGCGCCGGCGATGCGCGGCGAGGTCGAGCCCCCGAAGGAGCGGGCCATCGCGGCGATCGACGTCCACGTGGACTGGCTGCGCTCGCAGCTCGAGGGTGCCCACGGCGACCCCCGGCTGGGAGCCGAGATGTTCTCCCGGAAGCTGGCGCTGACCCTCGACACCGCGGCCGACGCCGACGCCGTGCTCGCCCGCGCCGAGTCCGACCTGGCCCGCGTCGAGGACCTGATCGCGCAGACCGCCGCGCGCCTCGAGCCGGGCGGCGCCCGCGAGGGGCAGGTCCGCCGGGTGCTCGACCGGTTGGCCGGCGAGGGCCACGTCGACAACACGACGATCGTCGCCCAGTGCGAGCACGCGTTGTGGGAGGCGGCCGAGTTCGTCCGCGACGAGGACCTGGTCACCCTCTACGACGACCCGGTCGAGATCATCGTCATGCCCGAGATCCACCGCGGTGTCGCAGTGGCCTACTGCGACCCACCGGGGCCCCTGGAGACCGTCCCGCTGCCCACCTACTTCGCGGTCTCGCCGACGCCGGAGGGCTGGTCGCCGCAGCGGGTCGACTCGTTCTTCCGGGAGTACAACACCCATATGCTGCACAACCTCGCGGTGCACGAGGCGATGCCGGGACATGTCCTCCAACTCGGGCACAACAGCCGCTATGCGGCGGACGTGCCGGTCCGTAAGGCGCTCTGGAGCGGGTCGATGGTCGAGGGCTGGGCGGTCTACGCCGAGCAGCTGATGGTGGCCCGGGGCTACCGATCCGCCGCCGGGGCCCGGGACTGGGCCAGGGACGGGGACGGTGACGCACTGCGGATGCAGCAGCTCAAGATGGCGCTGCGGATGACGATCAACGCGATCCTCGACGCCAGGGTCCACGCCCACGGCATGACCGAGGACGAGGCGATGCGGCTGATGACCCGACGCGGCCACCAGGAGGAGGGCGAGGCCGCCGGCAAGTGGCGCCGTGCGCTGCTTACCAGCGGGCAGCTCTCGACCTACTACGTGGGCTACGTCGAGATGGCCGACATCGCGGCGGACCTGGCCGCGGCGCATCCCTCCTGGTCCGACCGCACCCGCCACGACGCGATGCTCGCCCACGGCTCCCCGCCGCCGCGCCACCTGCGCAGCCTGCTGGGTCTTTGATGGCTGTGGGGGTCAGGATGGCTGTGGGGGTCAGGACGTGGGCGCCACGACCGGGACGCTGTTCGCGACGACGTGGGTCAGCGGGATCGCGGAGTAGCGCCGGCGCGCCCGGCTGACGAAGTCGTGGTGCAGCCAGGTGGAGAACTCCTCCGGGTGGGTGCTGATCACGATCCGGTCGGGGGCGTACGTCTCGACGGCGTGGTCCAGGGCCCGCATCGGCAGGAAGTCGCCGAGCGCTCCCTCGGCGCGCAGCCCGTCGGCGCGCAGCGTCGCCAGGGTGTCCGCCAGGCGCTCCCGCGCGGCCGCCACGGTGGCCGCCTGGACCCACACCGCGCCGGTGACCTCGGCCTGGCCCAGCAGCACCGGGTTGGCCGCGACGCACACGAAGTAGTTCGCGTGGCCTTCGGCGTCGATGCGCCGCAGTTCGTCGAGCAGCTCGGGCGCCCCGACGGTCCAGTTGGCCAGAACGAGAACGCGGTGTGCCGCTCCCTGCGTCGACCGCTCCTCGCTCGGGTCCACCGAGCCGCCGCGCCAGCGGGTGACGAAGTACAGCCCAAGCGTGACACCCCACACAAGCAGGCTCAAGAGCAGCTGCGGTCTGACCTTCTCGTCGACGTACATCTGCACCAGCACCGCGACGATGCCGAGGATCGTGGCGATCGAGAGCACCGGGTGCAGCCACATCTTCACGATCAGCTGATCCGGCGGCGTGCGCCGGCGCAGGACCAGCTGCGAGATCGCGATCAGCAAGTAGACGAACAAGATGATGGCGCCCGAAGAGTTCAGCAAGAACGAGAACACGGTGTCCGGGGACACCGCAGCGGCGATTACGCACAGGAAACCGACGACAGTGGAGGTCAGGATCGCGGCGGCCGGCACGCCCTTCTTGCTCACCCGGGTCAGCACGAGCGGCGCCTCGCGGCGCGCGGCCAGGACGAACAGCATCCGGGATGCGGTGTAGAGACCGGAGTTCAGGCAGGACAGGACGGCGGTGAGGACCACCGCGTTCATGATGTGGTCGGCGTAGGGCAGGCCCATCTCGGTGAACGCGGTGACGAACGGGGAGGACCCCTTCTTGATCGTGTTCCAGGGCACGATCACCGAGAGCAGGAACGCCGAGCCGACGAAGAAGATCAGGATCCGGGCGACCACGGAGTTCGTTGCCCTCTTGATGGCCCGCTTGGGATCATCGGACTCCGCCGCCGCGATTGTCGCGATCTCGGCCCCGACCATGGAGAAGATCACCACCACGATGGCGACGAACACCGAGCTGACGCCGTTGGGCAGGAACCCGCCGTGTGCGCTCAGGTTGCTGAAGTCCATCGACCGGCCCGGCCACAGGCCCAGCGCGAACACGCTGCCGAGGACCAAGAAAGCCACGATCGCGGCCACCTTGATCCCGGCGAACCAGAACTCGAACTCCCCGAACGAGGACACCGAGAACAGGTTGGTCGCCGTCATCAGGATCATCAGGCCCAGGGCCAGCAGCCACAGCGGCGCGTCGAACCAGAACGTGATGACCGTGGCACCGGCGACCGCCTCGAAGCCGACGACGATCACCCAGAAGTACCAGTACAACCACGCCGCCGAGAAGCCCGCCCACCCGCCGAGCGCCTTGCGGGCGTAGCGGGTGAACGAGCCCGTCGCCGGGTCGGCCGCCGCCATCTCGCCCAGCATCCGCATCACCATCACGATGAGCAGCCCGGCGAGGGCATAGCTCAGGAAGGCGGGAGGACCGGTCTGCCTGATGACCACGCCCGACCCGACGAACAGTCCCGCGCCGATGACCCCGCCAATCGCGATCATGGTGAGGTGACGCTGCTTGAGGCCCGCGTGCAGGTGCGAGGGACTCTCCTGCGGTGGACGAGTTGTCATTAGTGTTCCTCCGTAATGTCCCAATATACATCGATATGGGCACTACCTCAAGGTGTGCGGGCCAGCACGGAACGGAGTCGCTAGCGCAGCCTGGCCAGGTGCGCGCCGGCCGCGCCGACGGCCCGCAGGGTGTCGACCAGGTGGGCCAGGTGCTGGGCGTCCGGCCAGGCGCTGAGCTTGACCGTTACGGTCCGGGTGGCCGGGTTGACGTGCACCATCTGGCCGTGAATGCCGAGGCAGACCAGGTTGACCCCGTTGTGGCCGGGGATGAACCAGAACTGGTTGCGGTACCACCCGCCGGGCAGGACGGTGTCGTCCGGGGACGCGGCGAACGCATCCCGGACGTCGCTGCCGGGCTTGTGCGACGCGGCCAGCCAGGCGGTGGGCACCACCCGCCGCCCACCGGCCTGCCCGCCCTCGAGCAGCATCTGCCCGAACCGCGCGAGGTCTCGCGCCGTGGCGGAGACTCCGCCGTCGTGGATCGCGGTTCCGACCGCGTCGCAGGTGACCTCCGCGTCGTACTGCGCGCCCATCGGCGCCCAGATCTTGGCGGAGATGAGGTCCGCCATCCGCCGCCCGGCGGCGCGCTCGCACACCCAGCCCAGCACGTCGGTGTCCGCGGAGCGATAGGTGAACCGGCCGCCGTGCGGGCCGGCCGTGCCGAGAGTGGCCAGGTAGGCGTAGGCGCCGACCGGGTCGCCCGGCTCGATCGGTCGCCAGCCCATCGAGCGCTCCATGACCCGCACCTCGGCGTCGGGGTTGGTGTAGGTCTCGCGGAACGCCACCCCGGTGCGCATGTCCAGCAGGTTGCGAACCGTTGCCCCGTCGTAGCCGGACCCCTTCACCTCCGGGACGTACGTCGTGACCTCGGCGCCGTCGTCGAGGCGCCCCTCGTCGGCGAGGCACCCCGCCACGCAGCCGACCAGCGACTTGGACACCGACATCACCAGGTGCCGGGTGCTCGGAGTCATCCCGTCGGCGTAGCGCTCCTCGATGATCTGGCCGCGGTGCAGCATCAGGAACGCGTCGGTGTGGGTGTCGGCGAGCACCTCGTCGAGCGTGCCGCTGGAGCCGTCGAGCCGGGTCAGCTCGACCTGACCCATCGGTTTCGGCGCCTCGGACAGGGCCAGTGTGGTGGCCGGGTCGGCCTCGATCAGGTGGCTGGGCAGCACCTCGCGCATGTGCCGGAACGCCCACCGGCTGTGCGGCGGGTCCTGCCAGTTGGCCATGGTCGCCGGCGGCTCGGCCGAGAGTTGCTGTTCCGGGAGTTGGTCTGCCGGGCGTTCCTCTGCCGGCGGGCTGCTCTTGTCCTGGCGCATGCGGAGGCCCCCTTACTTGAGGTAGGCGATGGGGACCTGGGTCGGCGGCTCCGGCAGCGGCTCGGAGACGTAGAGCGCTCGGATCCCGTCGATATAGCGCCGGCACCGCTGGGTCAGCCCGTCGGCGGTCTGCATGCGGCCCTTGGTGACGAGGATCCCGAGGTCGGCACCCTTGAACCGATAGTCGCCGGGGGCATAGACCCGCAGGAAGAACGCCTCGTCCACTTGGCTGATCTGGTGCCAGTCGTGCGAGATGTGCCGGTAGGTCAGGGTGCCGTCTACGTCCAACATGTAGGTGCCGGTGCGCGGGGCGGCCAGGATGCGCTCGACGGAATCCACCGGCTCCTTCATGATCAGCTGGGCCCAGACGTCGACCGCGGCGAGCTGCAGCCACCGCTCGTTGATCTCGTCGACGTCGATGCTGTAGTCGACGTCCATGAACTCGAGCAGGTGGAACAGGAACAGGGGCACGTCGGCGTAGGCCCCCGCGGTGACGTTCGTCATCGACGACGCTCCGGAGATCCGCGGGTTGAGCTCGCCGAGGTAGACCTCGTCGTTGTCCAGGTCGACGAGGACATCGATCTCGAGGAAACCCTTGTAGCCCTCTTGGGCGAGCCGGTCACCGAGCTGGCTGACGTGGCTGATTGCCCGCGAGCGCTGGGTCGTGGTCAGCGCCTCCGGAAACAGGTCGTTGCCACACCAACCGCCCTGGTAGGGCGTGAGCTCGGGATAGCCGGTCAGGTCCGTCATGAAGGGGCCGACGATCGTCCCGTGCCTGGTGATGCAGGCCTCCACGGCGACGGCCTTGTTGTTGATCCGCGTCATCACCTTGGCCTCCTGCCCGATGATGTCGGACGCATGTGCCTCCCAGTCGGCCTCGGAGCTGATGAAGAAGGTGGTCTTTCCCGAGTCGCCGTACGGCGTCTGCACAACCAGGTCGGTGCCGAGGCCGTGGCTCGTGGAGAGCGCCTCGAGCTCGGCCCAGGTCTGCGCCCGGCCCAGCACGTTGGGCACCGACGCGGCGCCTGCCTCGTTGCCGAGCTGGGTCGTCACGATCTTGGAGTCGAGCCGGCGCCGCAGCGAGTCCGGCGGCAGGATCAGCGTGTAGCCCAGGTCGCGGCAGATCTCTTCGGTCTCCTCGTCGAAGAACACCATGGCCACCATCGGCGTGCCGCCTCGACGTGCCAGGTGGGCCTGAACCTCCCCGTCGCGCAGCAAGTAGTTGACGATCTGCTCGCTCGACTCGAACCCGATAGCAGGTCGGATGGTCGGCACGAAGACCCGCGGGTGGGCGCCGTCCCAGGAGTCGTAGTAGACGACGTACTGGAAGTTGCGCACCCACCGGTCGATGCCCAGTAGGTTGAAGGCCGTCGGTCCGAAGAAGTAGACCGGCGTCTCGTTGGTGCGAAAGAACGTCCGGATCTCGGGGATGCCGTTGAGCTTCGGTCTGGTCATCGAGCCTCCGTGGGTGCCGCCACTGCGATCCGGCGCACCGACCGGCGCTTCGCCGATCCAGCGGGCTTGACCGCGATCCTACCGGTGCGGCCGCGGCGGGCGACCGGTCAGCGGAACGCCTGCAGCCCGGTGAGGGCCTGGCCGATCGTCAGCGCGTGCATCTCCGGGGTCCCCTCGTAGGTGAGGACCGACTCGAGGTTGGCCATGTGCCGGATCACCGGGAACTCCAGCGAGATCCCGTTGGCGCCCAGGATCGTGCGGGCGGACCGGGCGATCTCCAGCGCCTTGGTCACGTTGTTGAGCTTGCCCATGCTCACCTGCTCTGGGCGCAGGCCGACCAGATCCTTGCGCCGGCCCAGGTGCAGCGCGAGCAGCGTGCCCGTCGTGAGCTCGACGGACATGGTCGCCAGCTTGGCCTGGGTCAGCTGGAACCCGCCGATCGGCTTGCCGAACTGGGTCCGCTGGGTGGAGTAGTCCAACGCCGCCTGGAAGCAGCTCCGTGCTGCGCCCATCGCCCCCCAGACGATGCCGTAGCGCGCCTCGTTGAGGCACGACAACGGCCCCTTGAGCCCGTGCACGTCGGGCAGCACCGCGTCGTAGGGCAGCCGGACGCCGTCGAGCACCAGCTCGCTGGTGACCGAGGCCCGCAACGACATCTTGTGGTGGATGAGGGGAGCGGAGAAGCCCGGGGTCGCGGTCGGCACGACGAAGCCCCTGATGTCCTGCTCGGTCTGCGCCCAGACGATGGCGACGTCGGCCACGGATCCGTTGGTGATCCACATCATGGAGCCGTCCAGGATCCAGTCGGCGTGCTCGCCGGCGCCGTCGCGCCGGGCCCGCGTGCGCATCGACGCGGGATCCGACCCGGCGTCTGGCTCGGTCAGCCCGAAGCAGCCGATCGCCTCGCCCGCGGCCAGCTGCGGCAGCCACTGCTGCTTGTGCTCCTCGCTGCCGTGCCGCCAGATCGCGAACATCGCCAACGAGCCCTGCACGCTCACCAGCGAGCGGACGCCGGAGTCGCTGGCCTCGAGCTCGAGGCAGGCCAGGCCGTAGTCCACGGCGCTCATCCCCGCGCAGCCGTAGCCCTCCAGGTGCATGCCGAGCAGCCCGAGCGCGCCCAGCTCCTTCGCGAGCGCGCGGATGTCCGGCAGCTCGCCCGCCTCGAACCACTCAGCGACATGGGGGTCGATCGCGCTGGCGCAGACCTGCCGGACGGCCGCCCGAATGGCCTTCTCCTCGTCGCTGAGCAGGTCATCGATGCCGGCCAGGTCCATCGGGTCGACCTTCGCGCGCGGGGTGGTTTGCGTCTTGGTCATGGCAGAACCTTCGTCATAGCAGAACCTTTGTCATGGCAGAACCTTCTCAGCGGGCCGGATGGGGTCAGGTGGCAGTGCGGCGGTGTTGGGTCCGGCCAGCCAGGCCCGGACCGGAGCCTGGTCCGCGCCCAGGGTAGGCGGCGCGACGGGGGCACGGGTGAGGTCGGGGGAGTAGGTGATGGGGTGACGGACCAGTGCCGCGCCCCCCGGCGGTCCTGGCCAGGTGGGGTCCAGGCCGAGCCGTTCGGCCAGCGCGAAGGCGTCGGCGATGTCGCCGACCTTCCCGGCCGGGACGCCCGCGGAGTTGAGCCGGTCCTCCCAACAGGCCGAGTCGTCCCCGGCCAGCAGCCCTTCGAGGACGACGACGAGCGCCGCGCGGTTGGCGACTCTGCTGCTGTTGCTGCGGAACCGCTCGTCGCGGGCGAGGTCGGGTCGGCCCAGCTCGGTGGCAAGGCGCGCGAACTGGCCGTCGTTGCCGCAGGCGACCGCGATCAGCCCGTCGCGGCAGCGCAGTGTTTCGTAGGGCGCGATCGACGGGTGCTGGTTGCCCATCCGCCCGGGTGCCACCCCGGTCTCGAGGAAACCCTGCGCCTGGTTGACCAGCGAGCCCAGCAGGCTGGAGAGCAGGTTGACCTCGACCCGGCAGCCCCTGCCCGTGCGCTCCCGGTCGGCCAGCGCCGCGAGGATGCCGATGGTGGCGTCCTTGCCGGTGAGCACGTCGACGACCGCGACGCCTGCCTTGGTCGGGTCGCCGCCCGGGTCGCCGGTGATGCTCATCAGGCCGCCGAGGGCCTGGACGACGAAGTCGTAGCCCATCCGGTCGGCACCGGCCCCTCGGCCGAAGCCGGTGATGGAGCAGTAGACGACCCTGGGGTTGCCTGCACTGACGTGGTCGTAGCCGAGCCCGTGGCGATCGAGCCCGCCCGGCTTGAAGTTCTCGACCAGGACGTCGGCGCGCCGGGCCAGCTCCACGGCCGCCTCGCGGTCGTCGGGGTCGAACAGATCGAGGGTGATGCTGCGCTTGGACCGGTTGACCGACTGGAAGTACGTCGCCGAGTCCCCCGACCAGGGCGGCCCCCAGGCCCGCGTGTCGTCGCCGACCCCGGGCCGTTCGACCTTGATGACCGTGGCGCCGAGGTCGGCCAGGGTCATCGTGGCCAGGGGGCCGGCCAGCACCCGGCTGAAGTCGGCGACGAGCAGCCCGTCCAGCGGCTGGCTCATGAACCGTGCGCCCTGCTGCTCAACACGCCGCCCGGACGGCCTCGACGAGCACGTCCAGGGCGTCCTCGAGCAGGTCCTGGGGGATGACCAGCGGAGGCAGCAACCTGATCACGTTGCCGTAGGTGCCGCACACGAGGATGACCACACCCTCGAGGTGGCATCGCGCGGCGACCTCGCGCGCCACCTCCGGGGCGGGGTCCAGGGTGCCGGGCCGCACGAACTCCAGCGCCAGCATGGCTCCCCGGCCGCGCAGCTCGGCGACAGCGGGGCACTCGGCGACGAGTGGTTCGAGCCGCCCCCGGACGAGCCGCTCGATCGCCTGCGCGCGGCGCAGCAGCGACCCGTCCGCGAACATCTCGAAGACGCCGAGGGCAGCCGCGCAGGCGAGCGGGTTGCCGGAGTAGGTGCCGCCGAGCCCGCCTGGCTTTACCGTGTTCATGATCTCGGCCCGCCCGGTGACGGCGGCCAGGGGTAGGCCGCCAGCGAGCGCCTTGGCGGTGCACAGCAGATCCGGTTCCAGGCCCTCGTGTTCGCTGGCGAACAGGGTGCCGGTGCGCCCGATCCCGGCTTGGACCTCGTCGACGACGAAGACGATGCCGTGCCGACGGGCGACCTCCTGGACGCCGGGCAGGAAGCCCGGCGCGGGGACGACGAAGCCACCCTCACCCTGCACCGGCTCCACGACGATCGCGGCGACGGTGTCGGCCCCGACCCGCGCCAGCAGGTCTTCGAGCGCGGCCAGCGCCTCGGCGGCGGCGTGCTCCGGCCCGGTGGGCCAGCGCAGCGGGTAGGCAAACGGCGCCCGGTGGACGTCGCTGGTGAACGGGCCGAAGCCGGCCTTGTAGGGCACGTCCTTCGCGGTCATCGCCAGCGTGAGCAGGGTGCGCCCGTGATAGGCGTGGTCGAACACGACCACCCCGGGGCGACCCGTGGCGGCCCGCGCGATCTTCACGGCGTTCTCCACGGCCTCGGCGCCGGTGCTGAACAGCACGGTCCGCTTGGCGAACTGGCCCGGGGTCAGGGTGTTAAGCCGCTCGGCGACGTCGAGGTAGCCGTCGTACTCGGTGACCAGGAAGCAGGTGTGGGTGAACCGGGCCGCCTGCTCCTGGACCCGGCGCACGACGGCCGGGGCGCTGGCACCGACGCTGGTCACGGCGATGCCCGAGGCGAGGTCGATCAGGTGGTTGCCGTCGACGTCGACCAGGATCCCGCCGCCGGCCCGGTCCACGAACACCGGCAGGGTGGTGCCGAGCCCGACCGGGAGGACCTGCTCGCGGCGCTGCTGGCGCTCCCGCGAAAGCGGGCCGGGGACCTCGGTGTGCAGGATCCGGCGCTGCTCGGGCTGGTCGGCGCCTCCGTCGGGCGGATCGGCTAGGGGGGCGGCCGGGGTCTGGATCTCGGTCTCGGCCTGGTTCTCGAGCACAGTGTCCATCGTTTGCGAACCATCCTCAGGGTCCGGCCGAGCAGGACCCCGGCGACCCTTGCAACGGTAGTTGGTGCCGCAGCCCCAGACTGAGGATGATTCGACCAACCATGTCGTACGTCGGTGCAGGTTGCACTGGCTGAGCATCTCGTTGATCCGGTCGAGGGGGGGGGTGCGGTGCCCACGCTGGGGGAATTGCGTCGGGCGCTCGGCGACGACCTGGCGCCCGTCACCACCCTCGCGACCGACCTGCGGCCCGACCGCGAGGTCTCCGGCGTCCACATCAGCGAGATGCTCGACCCCACCCCCTACCTCGAGGGCGGCGAGCTGCTGCTGACCGTCGGGATGGCCGTGACCGGCCACAGCTCCCAGGCCCGGGCCTACGCCACCCGCCTGGCCCGCTTCGGTGTCGCGGGTCTCGGATTCGGCCTCGGACCCGTCCACGACACGGTGCCCGCATCGCTGGTCCGGGCCTGCGCGACGGCCGGCCTGCCGCTGTTCGTGGTGCCGGCGCCGACCCCGTTCCTCACCGTGGCGCGGACCTACTGGACGCTCGTCGCCACGTCCGGACAGGAGGAGCTCAGTGCCTCCCTCGGCGCGCAGCGGGACCTGGTCCGCGCGGCGGCCGGCCCGCAACCCGTGCCGGCGCTCGTGCGGACCTTGGCCGGCGCCGTGCACGGCTGGGCCGCCCAGCTGAGCCCCCACGGCGACGTGCTCGAGGTGTGGCCACGCGCCAGCCGCCGCGTCGCCGGCCACCTGGCCGGGGAGCTCACCCGGCTCGGTGCCGGCGCGCACTCGTCGGCGAGCCTGCCCATCGGGGACGACGACGTCGTCGTCCAGCCCCTGAGCAGCCGTGGTCGCCTCACCGGCTTCATCGCCATGGGCTGCCCACGGCCGATGCGAGCTCCCGACCGGTCGCTCGTGCTGACCGCTTGCGCTTTGCTGGCGTTGCAGACCCACCAGCACCGACGGGGCACGGCAGGACCCCGAGCGGCGCGCGACTGCCTGGCCCGGCTCGTCCTCGCCGGCTACCTCGACGCAGCCAGGGCACTGGGTGCGGATCTGGGGATGCCCCCGCTGAGCGCTCGGGTCCGGCTCGTCGCGTTCTCGGGGCTCGCCGGCGCCACCGCCGACGAGGTCCTCGACGCCATCGACGCGGACCTGCCGCGAGCTCTCCAGCAGCTGGTCGTCGCGGTCGACGTGGACGAGATCTGGGCGGTCGTCCCCGCAGCCGGGGCGGCGCTGGCCCTGCCCGCGCTGGCCCAGGTCCGCGAGCAGCGGGCACCGCAGGCCCGGCTGCTCGTCTCGACCGAGCTCGAGGTGGCCGAGATCTCCGCCCATCGGCCGTCGCTCCGTCGCCAATTGCGGGAGATGGTGCCAGGCTCGGTGCGCGACCTGGCCTGCCCGCCGCAGAAAGCCGGCGCGGGCCGGCCCCTTCTCGATCCGCTGTTCGACTACCGGCGCGGCGATCTCGTCGGTGCCGTGGTCACCTACCTGCGTCACCGCGGGCGCTGGGAGCCGGCGGCGCAGGAACTGGGCGTGCACCGCAACACGCTGCGCCACCGGATCGGGATCGCGATGCGCGTCCTGGACGCCGACCTCGAGGACCCCGACGTCGCAAGCACCACGTGGCTGGCGTTGCGCGATCGCGGCCTCACCTGAGCGATCGGCGCCCTCGTCGGGCGACGATCGGTGCGGTCGGCAGTTCGGCCAAGACCTGTCGCCCTGCTCCATTGCGTGCATTATTGGATCAGAGCTTGTCAATCTGATAGATAGGTGTTTCACTTCTGGCATGTCCTGGAGAGAAATCGTCGTTGATGCCGTCCAGCGGTTCGTGCCCGACTCGGTCCGTGCGGAGGTTCTGGCCCAGCTGCGTCTTGCCGGATGCGTCGGGGCGTCCCCAGCGCCAGCGCCAGCGCCGCCGTTGCCAGCCGGAACCGCGCGCGTGCGCCGGCTGGAGTTCGACGCGGTGGACCTGGTCGAGGACCGAGCCGCGCTGCGGTCGATCTTCACCGCCGGCTGGCCGGCCTGGCGGCGGTGGTGGCTTCGGGCCGGCGATCGGTCCCGGCCGACCCTCGCGCGATGCCGGGAGGAGATGGCGCGGCACCTGCCGGAGCTGGAACCGGTCTGGGAGCGGCTGGTTTCCGAACTGGCGCCCTCGGATCCGGTCGCCGCGCGCTTCCTGAGTCAGTTCGACCCGCCCGCGTTCATCAGCGCCTGTTCCCACATCGTCGTCGGCGCCGGGGGCGTCGAGGGCGGTCCGCGCGGGGCCGGCAACCCGGGACTGATTCGCAACTACGACTTCGACCCGACCCTGTTCGACGGGCTGGTGACAAGGACCCACTTCCTGCGGCGCGTCGTCGGCACCAGCGACCAGGTCTGGGGCCTGCTCGACGGGGTCAACGACGCCGGCCTGGCCGCCTCGTTCACCTTCGGCGGGCGCGCGGTGACCGGGCCCGGCTTCGGCATCCCGCTGGTCATCCGCTACCTGCTGGAGACCTGCGAGACGGTGGCCGAGGCCGTCGTCGTGCTGCGCCGGGTGCCCGTGCACCTGCCCTACAACGTGACCGTGCTCGACGCCGGCGGTGACCGGGCCACCGTCTACGTGGGACCGGACCGCTCGGCGTCGGTCACCCGGTCCCCGGTCACCACCAACCACCAGGAGACCGTCGACTGGCCCGAGCACAGCACCCGGTTCGGCAGTGAGACCCGACTGGCCACGCTCACCGAACTGGTGCGCCGGCAGGCCGACCCGGACGGTGTCGACCGTGCGACCGCGGTGCAGTGCATGCTGACGGCCCCGATGCGTGCCGAGAGCTACGACGAGGGCTTCGGCACCCTCTACACCGCCGTGCTGCTCCCGGGGGCAGGGACGGTGGAATACCACTGGCCCGGGTCGGTCTGGGCCCTGTCGCTGGACGACTTCCGGGTCGGCCGACACGTCGTCGACGTTCCCGAACGCATGTCCGGTTCCGCGTCGCACGAGTTGACCCACGCGTGGACGCGCCAGTCGACGTACGCGTGGACGGACGAGTCGACGTACGCCTGGACCGAACGAGGCACCGACGCGCGACCCTGGCAGACCCGATGGGCGCCGGCGACCTCGTGACCCGCCGCGAGATCCTGAACGCCGTGGCGGCGGGGACGCTTCCGCCTGCCGAGGCAGCGGCTCTGCTCTCCCGGCCCGGCGAGCCGGCCGGGGCGCCCGCCCGCCTGCAGCGGCTGTCGGTGCAGTCGGCCTACCGCTATGTCCGGCTGGTCGGTGATGAGTCGGTGGACCACGTTGCCGTCGTGTCGGGTCAGCACGGGATCACCCGCCAGGGCGGCGTCCTGCGCTTGACCGACCTGCCCGTCCCCGCCGCGTTGGCGTTCGCGGCCGCACCGACCGCGGACCTGATGGTGCGGGTCAACCCCCGGCTCGACGTCGAGGTCGACATCATCGGTGGCCGCCTGGTGCTCGAGAACTTCAGTGCGGATCTCCAGGTCACGGTCAAGGCCGGCAGCGCAACGCTGGTCGGGATCAGCGGGCGGCTGCGGCTGGAGGTGCTCGGCGGCTCGGTCACGGTGGCCGGGACACCGTCGGCACCATGGCGGATCGACGCGGAGAGCGCGTCGGTCGTCCTGCGGCTGGGCGCCGACGCCGATGCGACCATCACCCCCGCGGGCCGGCACAGCAACCTCGACGTGCACGGCCAATCAGGTTCGGTGACCTTAGGAAAGGGAACCCATGCGGTCGCCATCGACGTCGCCTTCAGCGACCTCCACGTCGTGTGATCGCCCCGTAAGTCTGCATGCCCGTATTCTGAAAGCCATGGCCGAACACGTGATTCCCACTGCCTGCCCCGTGTGCGCGGAGCCCCTTCGGGTCACCCGGCTGTCCTGCCAGGGCTGCGGCACGGAGCTGTCCGGCCAGTTCCGCCCCTGCCCTTACTGCTCGATCGGCGGGGTGGACCGCGAGCTGCTCGATATGTTCATCGCCTCCCGCGGCAACATGAAGGCCGTGGAGCGCCAGCTCGGCGTTTCCTACCCGACCGCCCGAAGTCGCGTCGACGCTCTGGTCGAGAAGCTCCTTCCCGGCCTGGGGCAGCCGTCCGAGCTCGAGACGTTGGTTGCCCTGGCCCGCGGTGAGCTCACCGTTGAGGAGGCTGAGGAGCAGCTCGACGACACGTGATCTGGTCGCAGCGGGTCACTCGCACGGCGGGTCACTGGCACGGCGAGGCAGCCACGTCGGTCGACGGGTTCTGGTCGAAGAAGCCGAACGGCTTGAGCCAGAACGACACGGTGTCGGCGGGCATGACCGGCCAGTCCTCCACCCGGGTGATGTGGTGAATGCCGAACACGTACCACAGCACCACGTCGGTGTCTTCCAACGGCTCGTCGTCGCGGATCCACTCGGTCATGCCGGTGTCCGCCGTGGACTGGGTGGGATAGGCGCCGCACGGCCACCGCTCGTCCTCGTGCTGGCGGGTCACCCACAGGGCGTGACCGATGACCGGCGCCCGCAGGAACTGTGGCGTGTCCGGCGCCATCATCGCCGGGATCGAGGCGCTGGGGACCAGCTTGTACGCCGGGTGGGCACCCCAGGCGTTGGTCCGGCCCGGGTTCACGACCTTCCAGCTGCGCTGGGTTTCCCAGCTCACGTCGCGCCCCGCCTCGGCCTCGGACCGGATTGGTGTCGCCTCGGTGACCACCGCCAGGCCGTAGGGGTTCTCCGGGGAGACCGGCAGCGCCCGGGAGTCGACCTCCATGACCGTGTTGGCCGGTCCGTCGACGTCGAGGTCGAGCCGCGCGACCAGGAAGTGTTGGTGGAACGGGGCGTAGGTGCGCCGGTCGACGACGGTCCCGGTGTCCGGGGCCGGCTCGCCGTCGGCGAAGGGGGTGGTGACCATCAGCCCGGTCGCGCGGACCTCGCACTCGATGTTCCCGTCCTGGTAGAAACGCCAGTAGACGAGGTACTCGTAGTTGGCGACCGTCGCGTGGCAGGACACGACCATGCGGCGCATCCGGCGCACGGCTGCCCCCGTGCTGGGGTCGACGTGCTTCCACAGCACCGCGTTGTCCTCCTCGTGCAGGCAGATCGCGTTGCTGATCAGGTAGGGCTCGCCCGAGCTGTCGTGCAGGGTGGCGTCGAGGTAGACGATCTCGCCCAGGCAGTCGCAGCCGAGGGCGAGCGAGGTGGTCATGAAGCCGAGGCCCCACTCGCCGATGTCGAACGCCGTACGCCGATAGTGGTCGAATGAGGCGTCCCGGTAGGGGACCACCATCTCGGCGAAGGACAGCCGGTACGCGATCTCGCGTTCGGTCCCGTGGTCGTCGTAGGAGACCTGGTAGATGACCGGGCCCTCGCGGTAGTTGAAGCCGAGGCGCATCCGCCATCTCTGCCAGCGCAGCTCGGTGCCCTCGAGGGTGAAGGAGACGCCGTCGGGCTGGGTGATCTGCAGGGGCTGGAGGTCCGTGCGGGCCTGGCCGGTCCAGGCTTCCCCGGCGTACTCGGCGTTGACCTCGGGCTGTCCGTGGTCGTGGTCGTTCTCCAACTCGAGCAGCTCTAAGGTGTTCAGGTCGACGACGACCTTGAGCCCGGAAACCGGGTGGGCGTAAGGGTTTCCTTCCGGTGTGGCGCGATACCATACGTCGCACCAGCCCAGGCGGCGGTCGCGCCACCGCTCGGGCATCAGCGCCTTGCCGTAGGTCCACACCTCGATCAGCACCAGGGACAGGTCAGTGATGCCTCGCGCCGCGAGCGCTGCGATGACGTCCGGGTGTGCGCGCATCGCCTCGTCGACGTCGTGGGTCTCGTCGATGGTGAAGTTGGGGCAGGCGCCGGGGACGTGCACCCAGCTCCGCACCGCGTCCCCGGTGAGGTCGACGGTGGCCTCCCACGTCGTGTTGTCGGCGCAGTTCCACAGCACTATGAACGCGGTCCGGGGCACTGGGTCCCCGGCCCGCCAGGCCCGGACGGTCGGCTTGGGCGGTTCCTTGAGCTCGATCGACGCGAACCGCCACGACCCGGTCACCCCCTGGTCCCGTCGCACCAGGGCCGCCGCCTGGCGGATCTCGTCGGCGGTCAGCGGCTCGAGGGGGTGCGCAGCCATGGGTCTCCGTGTAGTCGGCACCGGGTCAGGCGGTGCGATCGAGGATTTCGCGGACAAGCCCCATCGTGGTGTGCGGGTGCAGGAAGGCGAACCGACCCACCGTCTCGCCCTCCCACTTGGTCGGCGGGATGAAGGCGATCTCCCCGTCGTGCAGGGCACGGGCCCAGGCGTCGTAGTCCCCGGGTGCCCAGCCGCGGCGCCGGAACAGCACGATGCCGAGGTCCGGCTCGCGGATCAGGTCGAGGTGCGGGATGGACTCGATCAGTGCCGCCGTCTCGCGGGCCAGCCGGGCCGCCACCTCGATGGCTTCCCGGTAGGCGTCCACGCCGTTGACCGCCAACGAGAACCACAGCGGCAGGCCGCGAGCCCGGCGGGTGAGGTGGTGGGCGTAGTCGGTGGGGTTCCACTCGCCCTCGGGTCGGTGGCTGACGTCCCCGTGGATGACGTCCAGGTAGGAGGCGTCCTGGGTGTGCGTCGCCCGGGCCAGCTCGGGGTCACGGTAGATCAGCGCGCAGCAGTCGAACGGGGTGAACAGCCACTTGTGCGGGTCGAGGATAAACGAGTCGGCCTGGCCGAGACCGTCGAAGCGGGCCTTCAGCGACGGGGCGAAGATGCCGGCCCCGCCATAGGCTCCGTCGACGTGGAACCACCAGCCCCGCTTCCTGGCGATGGCCCCGACACCGGCGAGGTCGTCGATGATGCCCGCATTGGTCGTGCCGGAGGTGCACACGATCGCCGCGACGTCACCGAGGTCTCCGCCCGCGGCATCGATGGCGGCCTGCACCGTCCGCGCGGTCAGCCGGTGATCGGGGGTGTCCACGACCAGCGCGTCCATCTCCAGCAACCGCAGGGTGTTCACGATCGAGGAGTGCGCGTCGGTGCCGACCACGACGCGCAGGCGCCGACCGGCCGCGGCCGCGCCGAGGCGTTCCTTCGCGGTCTCCCGGGCGACGGCGAGGGCGGACAGGTTGCCCGCGGACCCCCCGGACACGAAGCAGCCGCCGGCCCCACCGGGCAGCGCGGCCTCGTCGGCGATGAGTCGCAGCACGGAGTTCTCCGCGGCGATCGCTCCCGAGGCCTCGAGCCAGGAGATGCCCTGGATCGAGGCGCAGGAGACGAGCATGTCGAAGAGCAGGCTGGCTTTGGTCGGCGCCGCAGGGATGAAGCCGAGGAACCGGGGGCTGTCGGCGGAGATGACACTCGGCGCGATCACCGAGGCATAGATAGCCAGCACCTCGTCAGGGCTGCGACCGCGGTCCCGGATGACGCCGCGGAGGCGACTGTGCAGATCGGGTGCCGGCAGCGTGGCCCGGTCCAGGGGGACTGGGTCCATCCGCAGCCGGTTCTCGGCGTAGGCGAGGACGCTGCGCACCATCGCGTCGGTTGTCCGGTCCACCTCGTGCATGGAGGCAAGCTCCTTCCGTACGTCAGGTGGGGTGCTGCCTTCTCGGACCCTGCGTGCCCGCTGTCACCGCGCCCCGGCAGAGTAGCGCCGATCATCGCTGTATCAGTGACTGACCAATGTTGGTGACGTAAGGAGTCCGTCGTGTTCGGGACGTGGTGGCAGAGCGCTGTGGTCTACCAGGT
>JBBRHF010000079.1:0-17597 GCA_038223055.1 Actinomycetes bacterium
CGTGAGATAGTTTCACTGAAAGTGCCTTCCAGGACCGGTCCGGATCGGGTCTCAACAATCCAGATTCTCCCGGTACAGAAGGCACTTTCCTCGTTCCCACGCCGACACCCACCCCGCCCGTCCACGGATTCAGGCTAAGGCCCTGGGCTGCCGGACCCGATCGAGGCGACGACGCCTGCAAGATCGAGCCCCGGGGCACGTTTCCGAACGTTTCACCCTGGGCCGTTGTGCTGCGACCCCCGCATCGTCGGGCGAGGACTGGCGCAAAGACAGTCCCTGCTCATGCTGGTCGCGTTGCTGGTCTGCTTGATCCCCACCACCATCGGCGCGCTGCTGTCCGCGATCGGGATCGCCGGGATGGACCGGTTGGTGCAGCACAACGTGCTCGCGATGTCCGGGCGCGCCGTCGAGGCCGCTGGCCGCGCGGCGCACCCGGCAGGCGGCGCTGCCCGCCTTGCTGGAGCGCGTCCGGGAAGCATTCGGGCTCACTTCGGTCACCTTGCCGGAGAGGGTGCCGACCGGGACGGGCGCCAGCCTGCGTGGTCCACGGGACGAGTGGACCGTGGTCACCAGCGCGGGCACCGGCAGGTGCAAGCACCCGCACGACGCCGACACCGAGGTGCCGGCCGGGGACAGGCTTACGCTCGCGTTGCCCGGTCGCCCGCTCCATGCCGAGGATCAACGCATCCTGGGGGCGTTCGCCGGCCAGGCCGCGGTGGTTCTGGAGCGATCCCGGCTCAGCGAGGCAGCGGCCGCCGCCGTGCCGCTGGCCGCGGCCGACCGGATGCGCACGGCACTGCTCGCCGCTGTCGGGCACGACCTGCGCAGCCCGCTGGCCTCGGCGAAGGCTGCGGTGACCAGCTTGCGGGCCGCGACATCGAGTGGTCCGACCGGGACCGCGACGAGCTGCTGCTGACCGCGGACGAGTCGTTGGACCGGTTGGCCCGCCTCGTCGACAACCTGCTGGACATGAGCCGGTTGCAGGCGGGCGCGCTGTCGGTGATGAGCCGCCCCGTCGCCGTGGACGAGGTCGTGCCTCTGGCCCTGGACGACCTGGGCCCGGCCGGTCGACGAGTCGTCGTGGACGTGCCTGACGACTTGCCCGAGGTCTTCGCCGACCCGGGCCTGCTGGAGCGGGTGATCGTCAACCTTGTCGCCAACCCGATCCGCTACTCCCCGCCCGGCTCGCCGCCGATGCTGTCCGGAAGCGCCCTGGGTGGCCGCGTCGAGCTGCGGGTGGTCGACCGGGGCACCGGCATCCCCGTGGACGACCTGGAAAGGGAGTTCGCTCCGTTCCAGCGACTCGGCGACACCGACAACACGACCGGCGTCGGGCTCGGGCTCGCCTTGTTGCGAGGCTTGACCGAGGCGATGGGTGGCCAGCTGAGCACTGAGGAGACACTTGGTGGCGACCTGACCATGGTGGCGTCCCTCCTGGTCGCGCCCCCCGCCCCGGGCGGGCGTGGCTGTCGGCGAGCCCGGACGGCGCGAGCGGGCGGCCGACGCGGTGGGCGAGCCCGGCCGGCGCGAGCGGCTGCCGGGGGGATGGTGGCCGAGCGGGTCGACGGGCCGGCAGCGGACCTGCGGGATCGACCGACCGAGGCCGAGACCACGTGACCCGGGTGCTGGTGGTTGACGACGAGCCGCAGATCCTGCGCGCACTCAAGATCAACCTGCGCGCCCGTCATTTCGAGGTGATCACCGCCGCCACGGGGGCAGAGGCCCTGGCCGCTGCCGCGGCGCATCCGCCGGATCTGGTCATCCTCGACCTGGGGGTGCCCGACATCGACGGTGTGGAGGTGATCCGCGGGCTGCGGGGGTGGTGCGCGGCACCGATCGTCGTGCTCTCGGGGCGCTCCGAGAGCTTCGACAAGGTCGAAGCCCTCGACGCGGGGGCCGATGACTACGTCACCACGCCGTTCTCCGTCGTCGAACTGCTTGCTCGGATGCGGGCCGTGGCGCGGCGGGTGACCGCATCCGAGGACATCCTGATCGTGACGTTCGGACGCACCACGGTCGACCTGGCGGCCCGTCGAGTGACGCTGCGCGACGGCGACCGATCTGTGGCCGTGCGACTCACCCCGACGGAGTGGCACCTGCTGGAGGTGCTGGTCCAGCACCCGGGCAAGCTGCTCAGCCAACGCCAGATGCTGAGCGAGGTGTGGGAACCTGGCTATGACAATGCCGGAGGCAACCTGTGCGGGTCTACATGGCCCAGCTGCGGCGCAAGCTGGAGCCGGACCCGGCCCGGCCCCGCTACCTGCGTACCGAGCCGGGGTTGGGCTACCGGTTGGAGCCCCGGGCGCTGGCCGACGGCTGACGGGTTGGCGGTTGGGTCCAGAGGGCAGCAGAATTCGGGCGCTCCGGCCGCGTCTCGATCGACCAGGCTTGTGTCTAGGTTCACCCAGCCCCGTCCGCCGGGCGATGTCGGGCTCACCTTGGGCACGGGGGTCGGGTGTTCCTGGCCGCGACAGACCGGGGATGCGACCTGCTTCCCGGGCGTCGTGCCGAACCACGCCGGCCATCGTCGGGAGAGCGGACCGGCCGGGTGGCGCGAATCGCCGCGCGCGCCCGGTCCACTTCGGCGCTCGGGAAGTTCGTCGCCGCAGCGGTATCCCTCGTGCGTGACACGCTCGATCATGGTGCTGGGTCGCCGGGAGCGGGCGGGCTGGCTGGGTCGCCGGGGCGCGCCGGGTCGCCGGGCGCGGGCGGTCGCGCTAGTCCGGCGGGCGGGCGAGCAGGGTGGGCCTGTCGGGTGAATTTTGTCCCGATGCCTCCAGTGTGGCTGCCCGATCGGCGGGTTGGGCCTTACCGTGGTGGCATGCGGCTTCGTCGACTCGGTGATCACCACGATCACAGTAACCTCGACGATGGTGAGCGCCGCGGCGACCTCTCTCCCGCGCCCGAGGCGGTCTACGACGCCGCGGTCGGCCGCGCGCTCGGGCCGGTCGCCGCCGGTGTGGCGTTGCTGCTCCTCGGTCTCGCCCTGGTCGAGTCGGTCGTGCTGATCGGTGAGCAACGCCTCGTGCTGGCGGGCATGGGGGTCACGCTTGCGGTGCTGATCGCCGTTGTCTGGTGGGTCGCCCGCCGCGGTCGGGTCGACTGCGCGGCGGCTCACCCGCTGATGCTCGGGGTGATCCTGGCGCCGGTGGCGCACGCGGTGGCCGTGATGTGCCTGACCCGGTCGCCCTTCCCAGCAGTGCTCGTCGTGCTGGCGGTGGCCGGCTCCGGCGTGGCTCTGCTGTCCCTGCGCTGGGTTGCCGCCTTGCTCTATCTCAGCTGGGGAGCCTGGGTCGTCGGGGCGGTCTACCTCGGCTCATCGGCGCAGTGGCGGTGGGTCGGCCCCGGGCTCGCCGGCGCGACAGTGCTCGCCCTGGTCGTCAATGCGCTGCTCCGTGCGCTGGTCAGCCGGGTCGCCGAACTCGAGCATCAGGCCCGGGCGGCGTCCGTCCGCGATCCGCTCAGCGGCTTGGCCAACCGGCGTGGGCTCGCCATGGTCGGCGCCCAGATCGTGGAAGCGGCCCGGCGCCAAGGCGATGCCGTCCACTGCATTTTCCTCAATATCGATGACCTCACCCGGGTCAACGACAGGCTTGGCCACTCTGCAGGCGATGCGGTGATCCGGGCGATCGGCGCGGCCTTGACGTCGGTGACCCGCGCCACCGACGTCGCCGCCCGCTGGGGCGGGGACCAGTTCTGCGTCGTTGGTCCCGGGCCGGGCATGGCGGCCCTTGAGCTCGAACGCCGGCTACGTGAGCTCATGCTGGTCGACGCACCGGTCCCCGAGGCGATCTGGAGCCCCCACGTCAGCGCGGGTGGCGCCATGCTCGCGCCGTGGGACGCGGGCACGCTGGACACCCTGCTAGGGCGGGCCGACCAGGAGATGACCCTGCGCCGTTCGCTGCGGCGCGAAGGGCACACGCCGTCCCCGCGCACAGCCAGCGCCGAGTAGGGTGACGACCATGAAAGCCCGACTGCTCCTTCCCGGGCCGCGCTGACCATCGACCCGATGTCGGCGCGGCGACCCCTCCTTGGCTGAGGGGTTCCTTCATGTCCGGACGAATCCGAGGAGCCTGGCGATGACAGACGGCGCGCACCCCCACGATCCTTCTCCCCGCGACGCGCTGACCCACGACGCCCAGGCCCGCGAGGCGGCGACCCGCGAGGCGGCGACCCGCGAGGCGGCGACCCACGACGCGGCGACCTACGACGCGGCGACCCACGACGCGGCGACCCACGACGCGGCGACCTACGACGTAGTGGCCGTGCAGGACAAGTGGCTGCCGGTGTGGGACGAGATGGCGCCGTTCCGCTCCGGTGAGCAGGGCGACGATCGGCCCAAGCGCTACATCCTGGACATGTTCCCCTACCCCTCCGGGGACCTGCATATGGGTCACGCCGAGGCCTACGCGCTGGGCGACGTCGTGGCGCGCTATGGCGTACAGCAGGGGTTCGACGTCATGCACCCGATCGGGTGGGACTCCTTCGGTCTGCCGGCCGAGAACGCGGCCATCGCGCGCGGTGTCGACCCGAGAACCTGGACCTACGAGAACATCGCGGTGCAGCGCGAGTCGATGCGCCGCTACGCCTGCTCGTTCGACTGGGACCGCGTGCTGCACACCTCCGACCCGGAATACTACCGCTGGAACCAGTGGCTGTTCCTGCTGCTGTTCGAGCGGGGCCTGGCCTACCGCAAGCCCTCGTTGGTCAACTGGTGCCCGCACGACCAGACGGTGCTGGCCAACGAGCAGGTCGTGGGCGGTCTGTGCGAGCGGTGCGACACACCGGTCACCAAGAAGAAGCTCACCCAGTGGTACTTCAAGATCACCGATTACGCCGACCGACTGCTGGACGACATGGCGCAACTGGAAGGGCAGTGGCCGCAGAAGGTCCTGACCATGCAGCGCAACTGGATCGGGCGTTCGGTCGGGGCCGACGTGACGTTCGTGATCGAGGGCCGCGACAAGCCGGTCACGGTCTACACGACGCGGCCGGACACCTTGTACGGCGCCACGTTCTTCGTGGTGGCTGCCGACAGCGATCTGGCCGCCGAGCTCGCGGCCGGGGGCCCGGCGCAGGCCGAGTTCACGACGTACGTCGAGAAGGTTCGCGGTGAGAGCGACATCGACCGCCTGTCCTCGGACCGGGACAAGACCGGGGTCTTCTTGCACCGCTACGCCGTCAACCCGGTCAACGGGCAGCGGCTGCAGATCTGGGCCGCCGACTACGTCCTGGCCGACTACGGCCACGGCGCGATCATGGCGGTGCCGGCGCACGACCAGCGCGACCTCGACTTCGCCCGCACCTTCGGGTTGCCGGTGGTCACCGTGGTCGACACCGGAGCCGAGGATCCCGCGACGAGCGGGGTGGCGACGACCGGAGACGGGGCGATGGTCAACTCGGGATCGTTGGACGGGCTGGGCAAGGCGGCGGCCATCGAGCGCATCACCGGGGACCTCGAGGATCGCGGGCTGGGACGGGCGGCGGTCAACTACCGGCTGCGGGACTGGCTGATCTCGCGTCAACGCTACTGGGGGACGCCGATCCCGATCATCCACTGCCCGGCGTGCGGCGAGGTGGCGGTGCCCGCCGAGCAGCTGCCCGTGGAGCTGCCGCCGGCCGAGGGCCTGGACCTGCGGCCCAAGGGCAGCTCGCCGCTGGGCGCCGCCGAAGACTGGGTCAACGTGGCCTGTCCCCGCTGCGGCGGCGCCGCCCGGCGTGACACCGACACGATGGACACGTTCGTCGATTCGTCGTGGTACTTCCTTCGGTTCGTCTCCCCCCGCCGCGACGACGTGGCCTTCGACCGGGCGCTGGTGGATCAGTGGCTGCCGGTCGAGCAGTACGTCGGCGGCGTCACCCATGCGATCCTGCACCTGCTCTACGCGCGGTTCGTCACCAAGGTCCTGCACGACCTCGGGCTGGTCGGGTTCACCGAGCCGTTCCGCCGGCTGCTGAACCAGGGCATGGTGATCATGGGCGGATCGGCCATGTCCAAGTCGCGCGGCAACGTGGTGCGGCTGTCGGACGAGCTGGCGATCCACGGTGTCGACGCGGTGCGCCTAACGATGGTCTTCGCCGGGCCGCCCGAGGACGACGTCGACTGGGCGGACCTGTCCGCGCACGGGTCCGCTCGGTTCCTGGCCCGCGCCTGGCGGCTGTCCGGCGACGTCGATAGCCCACCGGGAGCCGACGTGACGGCCGGTGACCCTGTGCTGCGCAAGGCGACTCACCGTGCCCTCGACGAGGTGGGGCGGGCGGTGGAGACGTTCAGGTTCAACGTCGCGGTGGCCCGGGTGATGGAGCTGGTCAACGCCGCGCGCAAGGCGATCGACTCCGGCTGCGGTCCGGCCGACCCTGCGGTCCGCGAGGCGGCCGAAACAGTCGCTGTGATGCTCTCCCTGTTCGCACCGTTCACGGCCGAGGAGATGTGGTCTCGGCTGGGCCATCAGCCCTGTGTCGCCCGCGCCGGCTGGCCCGCGGTCGATCCGACCCTGCTAGTGCAGGACTCGGTGACCGCGGTCGTCCAGGTCGCCGGCAAGGTGCGCGCCAAGCTGACGGTGTCGCCGTCGATCGGGGAGGACGAGCTGCGCGAACTGGCGCTGGCCTCCGACGGCGTGCTGCGCGCACTCGACGGCCGAGCCGTGCGCACCGTGATCGTCCGGGCACCGCGGCTGGTCAACGTCGTACCGGGCTGAGCCCTCCTTGCCGTTGCGTCCTGGCTGTCCCCCTTGCCGTTGCGTCCGAACAAGCGGTGGTCATGAGCCCCGCTTGTTCGGACGTTGCGGATAGCCTCGCGCCATGAGCGGGCGCATCGGGGTGGTCACCGACTCCACGGCATATCTGCCGGACTCGGTCGTCGCCGAGCACGGCATCGTGGTCGTTCCGCTCCAAGTGGTGATCGGCGGTGCCTCCTACGACGAGGGGTCCCATGCCACGGCGGCCATGGTCGCCGAGTCGATGCGCCGCCATGTCCCGGTGAGCACCTCGCGGCCCTCGCCCGCCGCGTTGCTCAATGCCTTTGACCAGGCGGTGGACGCCGGGTGCGACGCGGTGTTGTCCCTGCACTTGTCCGCCGACATGTCGGGCACATATGACTCGGCGGTGCTCGCTGCCCGCGAGGCGCCGGTGCCGGTGCGCGTCATCGACTCGCGGTCCCTCGGGATGGGCCTGGGTTACGCCGTGCTGTCCGCGATCGCGGCGGTGCGGTCCGGAGCGTCCCTTGACGATGCCGCCAGGGTCGCCGAGAAGCGGGCCGCGGCGAGCACCATCGTGTTCTACGTCGACACCTTGGAGCATCTGCGACGAGGTGGCCGGATCGGCGCGGCAGCGGCCTTCCTCGGGTCGGCATTGTCGGTGAAGCCGTTACTGCGCCTGGTCGACGGGCACATCGAGCCCTGGGAGAAGGTGCGCACGGCGACTCGCGCCATCGCACGACTCGAGGAGCTCAGCGTGGACCGCGCCGGTGAGCAGGAGGTCGACGTGGCGGTGCACCACCTGGCCAACCTGGCGAGGGCCGAAACGCTGTCCGAGCGGCTGCGCATCCGGCTGCCGGGCTTGCGCAACCTGCACGTGAGCGAGGTGGGTGCGGTGGTCGGCGCCCACGTCGGCCCCGGGATGCTGGCCGTCGTGATCTCACCGCGGTGACCGCCGCCGTCGTTGTGCTGGGCCTCGTGTGCGGCTATCTCGCGGGGTCCGTGTCGCCTGCTTCGCTGGTCGCGCGCAGCCGGCACGTCGACCTCCGGGGGTCCGGGTCGGGCAACCCGGGGGCCACCAACGTCGCGCGGCTGCTCGGTGTCCGGTGGGGGATCCTCGTCGCGCTGCTCGACGTCGCCAAGGGTGCGCTGCCCGCGGCGCTGTTCGGCCGCTACGCCGAGGTGGCTGGCATCGTCGCCGGCCTTGCAGCAGTCGCCGGGCATGTGTCCTCGCCGTTCCTCAAGGGCCGAGGCGGGAAGGGCGTCGCGACTGCCTTCGGGGCGGTCCTCGGTGTGGCGCCGGCGTGGGCCGGGGTGGTGATGGTGGCCTTCGTCCTCGTCGCAGTGACCTCGCGATGGATCGCGCTGGCCTCAATGTCGGCCGCCCTGACCCTCGTCGTGCTGGCGCTCGTTACCCGGGCCGACGGGTTGCGGGTGTCGTGGGCAGTCATCCTGGCCGTAGTGGTGCTGTTCCGGCATCGGCGCAATGTTCTCGCCCGGTGGCGGGCGCGGGGCGGCGGCTCCGGGACGTCCTGACGTAGCGCGCGTACGTCGCGCCGCCGTCGCGGCGGCTGTCGCCCGCGTGCCCATGGGCTGTCCACAGGGTTGGCGGTCGGTCGGCTCTCCACAGATCTTGGCCGTGCAGTCCTCGGGTGGCCACCGCGCACCTAGCGTCGTCTGGTGGACGCACATCGGGGAACAGCGAGCGCACCGCGCCGGCGCTCACGCCGAGTCCGGGAGGCGGAGGTGCTTGCCCTGCGTCGGCTGAACGCTCTCGGGGTCGACCCCGGGCTGGCCGGGCCGTCTGGGTTGGCCGGGCCGTCTGCGTCGGCCGGGGCGACTGGGCTGGCCGGGCCGTCTGGGCCAAACGCGGCAGGCTGGGTCCCGCGACCACCACCCCCATCCCCGCCAGGGCCACCGAAATTCGAGGCCCGGCAGCCCCCATCCCCGCCACGGCCACCTCCGTCCGCGCCGGGCCCAGCGCCGCCCGCGCTTCGGCCACCGCCGTCCGCGCTTCGGCCACCCCAATCCCCGCTTTGGCCACCCCAATCCCCGCCACGGCGCGGGGCGTTGCCGGCCGCAGTGAGCGACCGACTGCCGCCACAGGTCCAGCGACTGCTGGTCGCACCCACACCGAAGGCCGTAGTCGGCATCGCGATCCTGGCGGCGCTGGGCTTCCTGCTCGGTCTGACCTACTTGTGGATGGCGCGGCCGTCGACCCGACCAGCCGCGCCGTTGCACCGTGCCATCCCGTCGGTGGTCGCAGGCGTGGGCGGATCAACGGCCTCGCCACCGAGGCCGGGTGGCTCCCCGCGATCCCCGGCGCCCTCGTCCGCGGCGCAAGTCGTGGTGCATGTCGCGGGTGCCGTTCGTCGGGCAGGTCTGGTCCGCCTGGCCGCGGGCGCTCGGGTGGCCGACGCGCTGCGGGCCGCAGGTGGCCCGTCGAGGTCCGCCGACGTCGCGAGCGTCAACCTGGCGCGGGCGGTGGTCGACGGTGAGCAGATCGTAGTCCTGCGCCGAGGTCAGGTCGCGATGCCCGGCGCAGGCTCAGCGGGACCCTCGGTCGGCCGGCCCCCCTCGGCGGCTCCCGGTGCGCTGCTCGATCTCAACACCGCGACCGTCGACCAACTGCTGGAGCTTCCCGGCGTCGGCCCCGTCCTGGCTCAGCGGATCCTCGACTGGCGCCAGCGCACCGGTCGCTTCAGCACCGTCGACGAGCTGCAAGAGGTTTCCGGCATTGGCCCGGCCAAGTTCGCCGACATCCGAGGGCGGGTGCGGGTGTGAGCGCCGCCGCGGTCGGGGGTTCCCCGCGGGAGGTCGGGGGGTCCGCCGGGGAAGTCGGGGGGTCCGCCGGGGAGGTCGGGGGGTCCGCCGGGGAGGTCGGGCATTCCCCTCAGGACGGCCGGGCATCGGTTGACCTGCGGCTGGCCTTGCCCGCGCTGGCCGCGTGGCTGGGTTGCTTCGTCGGGCTGGCAGCCGACGTGCGCTGGGTGGCTTCCGGCGCCGCCGCGGCGGTCAGCGCCGCAATGCTGGCTTGGCGGTTCCGCCTGGCGGCTGCCACCGCGGTTCTGCTCTGCCTGGCGACAGGTCTCGGCGTCGCCGGGCTGCGGGTGGCGGCCCTGCACGCCGGCCCGGTGCCCGAGCTGGGTCGAGCGCATTCGGTGGTGACCGCGACCCTGGTCCTGACGGCCGACGCGCGACGCGTCACCGCCGCCACCCACGGGATCGACCGGGGTCGAGCCCTCATCGTCGTACCGGCCCGGCTCGAGCTCATCGTCGCTCGCGGTCGCCAGGTGCGCATCCGCAGCCCCGTGCTTGTTCTGGCGGACCACGGCCGGTGGAGCGGGCTGCTGCCGGGGCAGCGGGTGGTGACCGCCGGGCGCCTTGGGCCGGCCCGGCCCGGCCAACCCGTCAGCGCCGTGCTCAGTGTGCACGGTGCGGGTCGGCTGCTGGGTCGCCCAAGCTTGGTGCAACGCGCCGCGGGAGACCTTCGGGCGGGGCTGCGCCGCGCCGTCGCCGACCTACCCCGCGACGAGCGCGGGTTGGTGCCGGGGCTCGTCGTCGGCGACACAACCGCCATGCCGCCAGAGCTCGAAGACGACTTTCGCACCGCAGGGCTCACTCACCTCAACGCGGTGAGCGGCGCCAATCTCGCCATCGTGTGCGGCTTCGTCCTCTACGTCGGGCGCTGGGCCGGTCTGCGCGGCCGCTGGTTGCCCGCGGTCGGCCTGGGCGCTCTGGTGGGCTTTGTCGTCCTCGCGCGCCCGCAGCCGTCGGTGCTGCGCGCCGGTGTCATGGGACTTGTCGCGCTCGTCGCGCTGGGCACGGGCCGGCGGCGCGGTGGTCTCGCGGCCCTCGCGGCCGCGATGCTGGGGTTGCTGCTGGTCGACCCGTGGCTGGCCCGGTCCTATGGCTTCGTGCTCTCGGTGCTGGCGACTGCCGGCCTGTTGCTGCTCGCCCCGGGGTGGGCTGACGCCCTGCACGCCCGCGGCGTGCCGATGCCCCTCGCCCAGGCCCTTGCCGTTCCGGCGGCGGCGCAGACCGTGTGCGCGCCCGTCATCGCGATGCTGTCCGGGCAGATCAGCCTCGTCGCGGTGCCGGCCAACCTGCTAGTAGCGCCGGCCGTCGCTCCCGCGACGATCCTCGGCGTGCTCGCCACGCTGTCGAGCGCGCTCGCCGACGGCCTGGCCCGGCCGATCGCGCATCTGGCCGGGTGGCCGGCCTGGTGGATCGTGACGGTGGCCCGACGCTCAGCGGGAGTCTCCTTTGCCTCGACCGGTTGGACGGCGTCACCGTCCGGCGCGGCGGGCTTGGCGGTGGGGACCGTTGTGGCAGTGGTCGTGGGGCGTCGGGTCGCTGCTCGAGCCCGCTATCTCGCTGCTGCTGCGGTGATCTTCCTCGCCGCCGCTTTCGCGGTCTCCCTTCGCCCTGCGTGGCCACCCCCTGGCTGGCTGCTGGTGGCCTGCGACGTCGGGCAGGGCGACGCGTTGGTGCTCGCGGCCGGTTCCGGCGGAGCCGTCGTGGTTGACGCCGGCCCGGATCCGCGTGCGGTCGACGGGTGCCTGCGCGATCTCGGGGTGCGCCGCGTGTCGGTGGTCGTGCTGACCCACCTGCACGCCGACCACGTCGAGGGCCTGCCCGGCGTGCTGCACGGCCGCCGGGTGGGTCAGGTCTTGCTCGGTCCGTACGACGAGCCGGCGGGTGAGCTCCGCCGCGTCCGGGGCTGGACGGCGGCGGCAGACGTGCCTGTCCAGCGGGTCGTCGTGGGGGAGCGGGACGCGGTCGGGTCGCTGACCTTCCAGGTCCTGTGGCCGGCCCGTGTCATCGAGGATGGCTCGGTGCCCAACAACGCCAGCATCGTGATGGTGGTCGAGCTGGCCGGGGTGCGGATGATGCTCACCGGTGACATCGAGGTGGCAGCACAGCGGGCGCTGCTGGCCCGGTGGCACGCCGGGCCCATGGACGTTCTCAAGGTTGCCCACCACGGGTCGGCTAACCAGTCGCCTGACCTACTCGATGCGCTGCGCCCCCGGCTGGCGTTGATCAGCGTGGGGGTGGGCAACGACTACGGGCACCCGGCCACGAGCACGCTGCGGCGACTGACGGGTCTGGGTGCCGTCGTCGGGCGCACCGACCGCGACGGAGATCTCGCCGTCGTCGGGTCGGTCGAAGGCCTGCGACTGGTCACCCGACGGTGACTGTCCACGCCCTCGTGTCGCCAGTCAGCCGGTCGACAGCGGAGCGTAGAGGTCGACCCGCACGCCGTCGGGGTCCAGCACCGTCGCGTAGCGCATGCCCCACACCGCGTCGAACGGAGTGACCGACGATCCTGCGCCGAGCGCGGCCAGCTCGTCGTGGCGCCGGTCGACGTCCTCGGGTGTCTCGCAACGGGCCGCGAGCGTGAGTCGTCCGGCGCCCGGACCGGACCAGGTGTCTTTCGCGAACGAGAGCATCACCTCCTCACTGTCGATCATGAGGCGGACACCGCCGAGGTCACATTCCAGGTGGGTCTCCAGTTCGGTGTCCGCGTCGGCTGGGTCGGGAAGGGCACAGCCCAGGGCGCGGTAGAAGGCCACGGTGCGAGGCAGGTCGGCGGCCACCAGCCCGATGGCGTCCAGGCGCGGGGGCGAAGTCATGGGGGCACCGTGGTTGCGTCGGAGGGCTGGCATCCCCGGACTGCCCGCCGATCGGCGGCTGCACGTGCCGGCCACGGGCACCCTCAACCCCCCCACGTGGCGATTTAGGGTGGCAGCCAGGCACTCTAGGTGGCTGGTGTCTTTCGGAAAATATCACGTGCAGTAACAATGATCAAGACTCTGACCAGCATCGATTACCGTATGCAATCGGCATTTTCCGGCAATCAAGCCGTTTGACTCCAGCCTCCTAGGTGTGATGGGGATCGTGGCCGATGTCGAGGGCTGACCGCTCGGGTGGCTGTCAGCCGGGGATGACAGTGGCGGGGAAAACCGGGAACGTCCCTTGGGCAGAGCCGCACCCGCCTGGTTTGGTCCCAAGACGGCCCGCCGGTCGCTCCGGGCGCTCGCTGGACCCCCGAGTTTCAGTGGCCGCAGGTCTGTCACCGCGAGCCGGTAGCCTTCGAGCCGATGGCTACCACCCCGAGCGCGGCGCCGCGCGACCCCTCCGCCCCGCGCGACCCCTCCGCCCCGCGCGACCCCTCCGGCCCGCGCGACCGCTCCGGCCCGCGCGACCGCTCCGCCCCGCGCGTCCGCTCGGTCCGGCCTGTCGCCTCCGCGCTGACTGCCCGGTCGGGTCCGGCCGCGGTGACCCTGGTGACGGGGCCCGAAGACCTGCTCCGGGACCGCGCCGTGGCCGCCATCAAGGCAGCCGCCCGGGCTGGCGCAGATGCTGGCTCCGGTGTGGGCTCGGCGGCAGCCCCGACCATCGAGGTCACCGAGCTGGCGGTCGCCGGGCGCCCGCCCCGCGGGTTCACGGGCGGGTCCAGCCCCTCCCAGTTAGAGGAACCCAAGGTCGTCGTCCTGCGCGATCTCCTGGATGCCTCCGACGAGCTGGCCGCCGAGATCCGGTCCTACCTCGCGGACCCCGCGCCCGACACCGCTGTCGTGCTCGTGCACGGCGGAGGGGTCAAGGGCAAGGCGCTGCTCGACGCGGTGAAAAAGGCCGGCGCGACAGTCGTGGAGTGCAAAGCGGTCAAGTGGGAGAGCGACAAGGTCGCGTTTGCGGTCAACGAGGTCAAGCAGGCGGGTCGGCGGATCACCGGCGACGCCGCCGCTGCGCTGGTCGACGCCGTCGGCAACGACCTGCGAGAGCTGGCCAGCGCGTGCAGCCAGCTCGTGTCGGACACGACGGGGACCGTGGACAGGAGCGTCGTCGAGCGCTACCACGCGGGCCGGGTCGAGGTCACCGGTTTCAAGGTGGCCGACGCCGCGGTCGAGGGGCGCTGCGAGGACGCCCTACGGCTGCTCCGCCAGGCCCTCGCCACCGGTGCGGACCCCGTTCCGGTCAACGCTGCGCTTGCCATGGCGCTGCGCAACTTGGCCCGCGTCGGAAGCGCGTCCCGGACGACTCGGCCCGACGACCTCGCCCGAGAACTGGGTCTCGCCCCGTTCATCGTGCGCAAGGTTCGCGGCCAGCTCGGGGGATGGACCGAAGACGGGGTGGCTGTGGCCATCACGATCGTTGCCCGTGCCGACTGGCAGATTAAGGGGGCCGGCACCGACCCGGTCTACGCGATCGAGCAGGCTGTCGTCGGCGTGGCCCGGGCCCGCAGCCATCGGTGAGGGACTGCCGAGGGACGAGGTGACATTCTCGCTGTGGTGACACTGCCCGATGAAGTTCACGATGGCGCCGAGTGCGAGGAGAAATGTGAGGGCTGCAAGCACGTCGGCTGCATATCCATGGTGTGACCTGTGGTGGAGTGAGCGTCTATAGCGCCGCGGCGCGCTTGGCCATCGCCGACTTCTTGTTGGCGGCCTGGTTGGCGTGGATCACGCCCTTGCTCGTCGCCTTGTCCAACGCCCGCGAGGCGCTGACCAGCGCTTCGGTCGTCTTCGCGGCGTCGCCGCTGTCGGCGGCCGCGCGGAAGCGACGGATCGAGGTCCGCAACGAGGACTTGACCGCCTTGTTGCGCTGGCGGGCCTTCTCGTTGGTCTTGATCCGCTTGAGCTGGGACTTGATGTTCGCCACGAAGGAGCCTCAGATGCAGTGGAGTGATGTCAGTCGGAACGTTCCGCGCATGCCGGAGGCACGCTGCGACGGACCAGACTAGCAACCGTGGCCCACCAGCACCAAAACACCGCACCGCCGAAGAACCGGACCCCCACCACACCCCCCGACCCGGCAATATTTGCATGATCGTGGCGGACGGGGTTGTGGGAGGATGGAACCCGACAGACCACATCCCACCGACCCTGGATGCTCGTGCGCCCGAATGCCCCGGAGCCCAGCCGCACCGACCCCGCGCTGATCCGCAACTTCTGCATCATCGCCCACATCGACCACGGCAAGTCGACCCTCGCCGACCGCATGCTCCAGATCACCGGGGTGGTGGACGCACGCAGCATGCGGGCGCAGTACCTCGACCGGATGGACATCGAGCGCGAGCGCGGCATCACCATCAAGAGCCAGGCCGTGCGGCTGCCGTGGGACGCGCCCGCTGGCGGAGCGTCAAAAGCGCAGCGCTCGACGTACATCCTGAACATGATCGACACCCCCGGCCACGTCGACTTCACATATGAGGTGTCGCGCTCGCTGGCCGCCTGCGAGGGTGCCGTCCTGCTCGTCGACGCAGCCCAGGGCATCGAGGCGCAGACGCTGGCTAATCTCTACCTGGCCCTGGAGAACGACATCCGGGTCATCCCTGTCCTGAACAAGATCGACCTGCCGGCGGCCCAGCCGGAGAAGTACGCCGCGGAACTCGCCCGCATCATCGGCTGCGACTCGGGCGACGTGCTGCGGGTCAGCGCCAAGACCGGGGTCGGTGTCGGTGCCCTGCTGGACGAGATCGTGCGGCTGGTGCCCTGCCCGACCGGCGACGCCGACGCCCCGGCCAGGGCGATGATCTTCGACAGCGTCTACGACGTCTACCGCGGGGTCGTCACCTACGTGCGCGTCATCGATGGCCACCTGTCCCCGCGGGAGAAGATCCTGATGCTCTCGACCGGGGCCACCCACGAGATGCTCGAGATCGGGGTGATCTCGCCCGAGCCGGTGCCCTCGGTGGGCCTCGGAGTCGGTGAGGTCGGCTACCTCATCACCGGGGTGAAGGACGTCCGTCAGTCCAAGGTCGGGGACACCGTCACCAACGCCAACAAGCCCGCCACCGAGGCGCTGCACGGCTACAAGGAGCCGCGCCCGATGGTGTTCTCGGGGCTCTATCCGGTCGAGGGATCGGACTACCCCGTCTTGCGCGACGCCCTCGAGCGGCTTCAGCTCAACGACGCGGCCCTGGTGTGGGAGCCCGAGACCTCCGCGGCGCTGGGCTTCGGGTTCCGCTGCGGCTTCCTTGGACTGCTCCACCTGGAGATCGTGCGCGAGCGAATGGAACGCGAGTTCAACCTCGACCTGATCGCCACCGCCCCCAACGTCGTCTATCGAGTGGTGATGGACGACGGATCCGAGCGCACCGTGACCAATCCGAGCGAGATGCCGAGCGGCCGGGTGGCCGAGATCTACGAGCCGATCGTGCGCGCCACGGTCCTGTCCCCGAGCGACTACATCGGGCCGATCATGGAGCTCTGCCAGGGCCGGCGCGGCACGCTGGGCGGGATGGACTACCTCTCCGAGGACCGGGTCGAGCTGCGCTACACCTTGCCGCTCGCCGAGATCATCTTCGACTTCTTCGACGCCCTGAAGTCCAAGACCCGAGGCTATGCCTCGCTGGACTACGAGATCGAGGGCGAGCAGGTCGGCGACCTGGTCAAGGTCGACATTTTGCTGCAGGGCGAGGGCGTCGATGCGTTCAGCGCGATTGTGCACAAGGACAAGGCCTACGCGTACGGCGTGCAGATGACCCAGCGCCTGCGCGAGCTGATCCCGCGCCAGCAGTTCGAGGTGCCGATTCAGGCCGCCATCGGCGCCCGCATCATCGCCCGCGAGAGCATCCGCGCGATCCGCAAGGACGTGCTGGCCAAGTGTTACGGCGGGGACATCACGCGCAAGCGCAAGCTGCTGGAGAAGCAGAAGGAGGGCAAGAAGCGGATGAAGATGGTGGGCCGGGTCGAGGTCCCCCAGGAAGCCTTCATCGCGGCGCTCTCGACCGACTCGGCCGGCGACAAGGCGAAGAAGTAGCACCCACCCGGATCCGGCACCGCGCAGCCGGATAGCCACCGCGCCCGGGTCGATCACCCGATAGCGTTGCTGCCATGGTCGCCAGATTGCGCTCCGTCAACGTCGTCCACGCGCTGATCCCCGACGTGCGCGGCGACCTCGATCGCACGGCGATCGACAAGCGGCCGGTTCCGGGACGCGCCGCGGTGCACCGCCTCGGCGTCGCGGGGGATCGCCAGTACGACACCCGACACCACGGCGGACCCGACAAGGCGGTCTACGCCTACGCGGTCGAGGACCTCGACTGGTGGGCCGGCGAGCTCGGCCGAGAGCTGGGGCCTGGCCGGTTCGGCGAGAACCTCACCACCGAGGGCGTCGACGTCACGGGAGCGGTGATCGGGGAGCGGTGGCGGATCGGTCCGGCGGGCGACGGCCGCGACGGCCCCGCCGGTGTGGTCGCTGGTGTGGTCATCGAGGTGAGCATGCCCCGCATTCCGTGTGCGACCTTCCAGGGCTTCATGGGCGAACCACGGTGGGTCAAGCGGTTCTCCGCCCACGGTGCACCGGGCGCCTACCTGCGCGTCATCGAGGAAGGCTCAGTCGCGCCCGGCGACCCGATCGAGGTCCTCGACCGCCCCGCCCACGGCGTCACCATCGGGGAGGTCTTCGCGCCCCGTGACGCCGACCCCGAGCGGCTGCGCCTGCTGTCGGCCCAACCCGGTCTCGCGCCGAGCCTGATCCAGGCCCTCGGCCGCGCACTGACCCCGGGGTCATTGCGCCGAGGTTGACCGCCGGCACCGCGACGGGTGACCGCAGGCCATGGTCCGCGACCCGTCATGCCTGCTCGTCGGGATAGGTCAGGTGCTTGAGTTCGGGCCTGTCGACCTTCGCCATCAGCCGCGCGTCTCTACGGTCGGCCAGGATGCCCCACCCGTGGAGTACGCCGCGCAGGGAGCGATCGTGCTGGGGCTGCTGACGTACTTCCCGGCGAGCGCCGGGCTGCCGGTGTGGCCCGCCGTGGCCCGCCGTGGCTCTGAGTGTCGTCGCGGCGGCGGCGGCATTCGTGGTGAGCCGGCGAGTGCTCGCCCACCTCGAGTGGAAGCCGACGCTGGCGGTGTGGGTGGCTCTGTGCTGGCCCGCCATCCTCTTCCCATC
>JBBRHF010000080.1:0-17326 GCA_038223055.1 Actinomycetes bacterium
CCGAACGGGAAGCCGCTGCCCGCACGAGGGCGGCGATCCTGAGGCGGTCCGGCCAGCGGTTGTCCGAGTGGGCCCACCTGGACGCCGACCAGCTGGACACCTTGCTGAGCCTGCTGGCTGCCGTGGCCGCGTCACCTGGACGCCCGGACCAGATGCGCACGACCAGCACGGGGGACGGGCTGTGGCGGCTGCGGGCCGACCCGGCTCCCGTCGGCGCAGCCGCCGCCGTCGTCCACACCCCGCACGGCCGCTTCGCTCATCCCGATCTCCGGCTGCACATCACGGCCATCGATGCCGGCGACGTCACCCAACTGGTGGGGACCACATCGTGAGCGCGGCCACGATGGACCGCACCGCGGCCGGCGACTCCCAGCGAGCCTTCGTCGCCCTGCTCAGCCGCCCGCTGGTCACCCCCGCCAGCGACCCCGAGCTGCACCGGCAGCTGACCCGAAACGCCAAGGCCGTGGCCGACGCGGCCCGGCGCCTGGGCTACCGGGTGGCGATCGTCGGTCGCGCGATCCGTCTCGTGCGCGTCCCGGCTGCCGGAGTCGTCACCGCGCCGCCGGCCCCCCTCGATCAGCCGGGCCGGCGCGTGCTCGCGCTCACCTGCGTGCTGGCCGCCGCCTGTGAGGACACCAGCGGCGGGGCGACGCTGGCGCGTCTGTCCGACCTAGTGGCGCAGAACTCCACCGCCTCCACCAGCACGGTGACTGCTTACGACCCCGGGTCGCTGGCCCATCGCCGGGCGCTGCTGCGCGCCGCGCACGAGCTCGAGCACTGGGGGGTGCTGCGCCGGCGCACCCGCGACGAGCGGCTCCTCGACGAATGGACCGAGGGCGGTGCCGGGATCGGCGCCGGCTACGACATCGACCGCGACGCCCTGATGCTGCTCACCAGCCCCGACGTCCTGAACCTCGCTCTGGATCCGGACCCGCCCGAGCCCGACCAGCTCGCTGCCACCCGCAGGCTTCGCGCGCTGCGGGCGCTCGCCGAGACCCCCGCCGTGCTCTACGCCGAGATGACCCCGGAGGACGCCGAGGCGTTGCGCGCGACCCGCGGGCTGTGGTCGAAGGACGCGATGGACCTCACCGGGGGCATCGTCGAACCCCGGGCCGAAGGACTGGTGCTGATCCTTCCCGACGAGCCCCCCAGCCCGGGCACCGTCGACTGGCCGCGAGCCGCCGCCTCGGCCTGGATCGCACTGCTCATGGCCGACCTGGCCGGGCGCGCCGGGACGCGCCAGCCCGACGGCACGGTCGTGCTGAGCGACGCCGAGGTCGACGACGTCGCCGAGGACCTGCACCGCTGGCAGGGCGCCTACATGACCAAGGCGCTGCGTGAGGACCCCGCCAAGGTGCGCCCGGAGGCCGAGAGCGAGCTGCGTTACCTGGGGTTGCTTCGCACGCCGCCCGAGGGCGGCTGGGTGCTCTCGCCGGTCGCTGGCCGCTACCGCGATCCCGAGATCGTCCGCGGTGACGCGGGGCTCTCGTGATGACCAGCTCGGAGATGAACGGACGTCGGCTGAGCACCCCCCAGATGACCCCCCCAATGACCCGTCCCCACACAATCCGCCCCCACACAAGCCGCCCCTTCGCGGGCGCCGAGCGCGCCCGGGTCGAGGGCGACGAGGAGAGGCTCGCATGACTGCTCTGCCCGAACAGCGCGAGACGTTCGTGCCCGGCTCGGTCGGGCCCGCGTCCAGCGACGCTGACCTCGCCGCGTGGCGTGACGCCGCCAGCACCGGTGACCTGCCGACCCCGGTGCGCGACCGATGGCAGGTGCTGAGGTGCGGCGTGGTCAACCTGTGGGAGTTCGACGTCGCGGAATACTGGTTCGCCGACGGCCGCGCTCAGTTCGTCGGGCAGAACCAGTCCGGCAAGAGCACCCTGATGGCGCTCACCACGCTGATCATGCTCGCCGGTGATCTCGACCGGGCACTGGTCGACACGTTCGGCATGCAGCACAAGAGCTTTCGCTACTACGTCGAGCCGACCGACGACCCGACCGACCGGCGGGGCACCGAGCACGGCACGGCGCGAGGTTGGGCATGGGTGGAATACTCTCGACTGGTCGACGGGGAGCCGACCTACTTCACGACGTTGCTCTATGCGCAGGCCAAGCGCGGGGCCAACGACTACGTCAAGGCGTGGGCCACCTGCGAGGGGTCCGCCCGGGTCGGCGACGGCCTGCGGCTGCACCGCAACGCGGCCACAGCCCAGCCCGGGGACCTGACCGATGTGGCCGGCTACAGCACCGCGTCCGGCGGCAAGGAATACAAGCTGCGGGTGAGTCAGCGCCTGTTCGGGTTCGAGGACACCGAGAGACTCGACGCAGTGGTGCGCATGCTGAAGGTGTTGCGGACCCCTCACCTCGGGCAGAAGCTCGACCCCGACTTCTTTACCGCCCGGATGAGGGAGGCCTTGCCGGCCGTCAGCAAGAGCGAGATCGACGAGCTCGCCGAGGGGTGGGAGCAGTTGGACCGGTTGGCCGCCGACCGCGACAGCGCGCAGAACGCGCGCGACGCCGTGAGCGCCTACGTCCGCCGAGCGTGGAACCCATGGGCTGACTCGGTGTTGCGCCGCCATGCGGACGTTCTGGTGGCCGCCAACACCCGCCAGGACAGCATTGCCCGGGGCGTGCGCGACGCCGAGCAGACTCTCGCGGGGGCCATGGCCGGGCACCAGGACCTGACTGCCAGGCTGGATGCCGGCGGCCGTGAACTCGAGCGCGACGACGCGTCGTACGAGCAGCTGCTCCAGTCCCGCGCCTACCTCGACGCTCATGACGCGACAGCCAACGTCGAGCGGCTCATGCTCGCGGCCCGCAGCCACCGGGTCCTGGCGGAGAACGCCCGGGAGGCCCGGGGCGAGGGCCGGCTTCGGGTCAGTTCACGAGACGCGACACTGGCGCACGAGACCGAGGCTCTGACGGGTCTGCGCAACGCACAGGACGACGCGGTTCGGGTCGTCACGGCCGATGCCCTGGCCAGCGGCCTGCCGGCCGAGTGCGGTCAGTGGGCCGTCGACGTCGACGTGGCCCGGCTGGGTGCAGCCGTCGCGGCGCGCCACGAACATCTCGGTGTCGCGCGCCGGCTGCTCGGACGGGCGGGGCGGGCGAGCGTCGCCGAGGACGAGGCGGCCCGCCTGGCCCGGGACGCGGGGACCGAGCTGGCGCGTCGGGAGGCGACCAGCGAGGATGCCGAGGCGACCCTGCAGTCCCGGCTGCAGGAGCTGTCCGACCGGTTGGAGCAGTGGGCCGCCTTCGTGGGCGTGGACGCGCCGGACGGCGCCGAGCGGTCCAGCTGGGTCCACGCGGTCACCGAACAAGCTGGCCGGGCCGCGCCGCGTTCCGTGCTCGGCGCCCTCCTGCGCAGCCGGTGGCTGACGCCCACCACGACGCCGCTGCGCGAGCAGGCCGCACTGGCCGACCAGGCGGCGCTCGAGCTGTCCGGTCGCGCCGTCGGCCTCGACATGCAGGTGCGGGCGCTGCTCGACGAGCGTGACCCAGCCCCCGCTGCACCGACGCGCTGGACCCGCCGGCGGCGACCTGAGCATGGCCGGGCGGGTGCACCCCTGTGGCGACTGCTCGACCCCTCGCCGGACTTGTCGCCGGAGCACCTCGACCGGATCGAGGCCGCACTAGACGCCTGCGGCCTGCTCGACGCCTGGGTGACGCCGGACGGTGCATACCTGCCGGCCCGCGATGGGTTCGACACCGTGGTCACCCTGTCCGGTGACGATGCTGTGGCAAGTGGACCGGTTCCGGTCGACCACTCGCTGTCTGGTCCGCTGCGGCCGGCCGAGGATGCCGGCGAGTGCGCGGGCACGATCACCGCGCTGCTGTCCGCGGTGGGGTTCAGCCTCGATGGCGACCTGACCAGCTCCTACGCCATCGCCGCCGACGGGCGCTGGCGCAGCCCGCGCAGCTGCGGCCGGGCGGCGCCGGCCGAGCACGGCGCCGAGCTGATCGGCACTGCGGCCCGCGCCTCCACCCGCGCCCGCAAGGTCGCCGAGTTGCGGGCGGAGGCGACAGCCCTGCGCGCCCGGGCCGAGGAGCACCGCTCGCTGGTCACGACGTTGCGCTCCCGGGTCGCCGACCTGGAGGCCGCCGTCGGACGCGCGCCGACCGACGACGCGGTCGTCCACGCCGGGCTCGCCGTCGTCGCGGCGCGCCGCGAGCTCGAGGTGGCCCGGGGTCGCGAGGCCCGCGCTCAGGAACGCTTTCTCGTGGCCCAGGCGGCCGCCGCAGACGCCAACACGAGTTGCTCACGTTCACCGCTGATCATGCGCTGGCTCACGACGAGCCGGGACTGGCCGCAATCAGCGAGGCGCTCACCCGGGCCGCAGGTGCCGTGGCGGCGCTCAGCCTCGCGGCGGCCAGGCTGGAGGCCGGCGCCCACCGCCAGGCCGGTGCTCTCACCCTGCTCGGCGAGGCGCAGAGCGAGCTCGTCCGGCTCGAGCAGGCCACGGCGACGCTGATCCGAGAGGCCGACGCGGCCCAGCGCAAGGCCGAGGGTGCCGAGGCAGCTCTCGGGCACGGCGAGAAGGAGATCCTCGACGCCGCCGAGTCGCTCAAGACCAAGCGCGCCGGGCTCAAGGCGCAGCTCACGAGCCTCGAGGTTGCCTGCCGGGAACAGCAGGGCGAGGTGGCCACCGCCAAGGAACGGCTCGAGCGGGCCGGTTCCGACCGCGAGATCGCGGAGGCCGAGCGCGACCTCGCCCTCATGGCCTGGTGGGGGCCAGTCGACGCCGGGCTCGCTCAGTCCCGTGGTTTGCCCGAGGCGACCAGCCGGGTGATCACCCACGCGCTGACCCAAGCGCGTGCTGCCCGCGACACGCTGCGTCCGACCAACTGGCCCGAGGCACCCGAGGCGACGGCCGAGAAGGACTCTCGGGTCAACGCCGCCTGGTCGAGGGTGTCCGGTTCGGCGCTCATCGAGCTGCGTGCGGTTCTCGAGTCATCCGGTGGCCGCAGCGTGACCGTGCTGGATGCCGAGGAGACCGGTGCGTTGCCCGCGGTCAGCGTCCTCGTCGACTCGAGTGGCACCCAGGTCGACCCCGTGGAGGCGATCGCGCGGCTGGGGGAGCAGACTGACAAGCTCGCCCAGCTCCACGACGAGAAGATGCAGGAGGTCCTCGTCGAGCTGCTCTCCAGCACGTTCGTGGAGCACCTGCGTGAACGCCTCGGCGCCGTCGTCGAGCTGTTGGCACATGTCAACAAGGTCCTTGCCGCGCACCCGACCGGAGCCAACAGCACCACCTTGCGGCTCAAGCGGATGCCGGCGCAGGGTCAGCAGACGGCCTTCGAGGTCCTCGGCGCGCTGGAGAGCGGGTTCGTCGACAGCGAGGTCGTCCAGCAGCAGGTCCGCGCGTTCCTCGAGCAGCAGATCCGGGAAGCCCAAGAGCTCGGCCGGGCGAGCGCCAGGGAGTGGAAGGACCATCTTGGCGACCTGCTCGACTACCGCTGCTGGTTCGAGGTGGTCACCGACTATCGCGTCGGCGACGCGTCGTGGCGGTCGCTCACCAAGGAGGTCCATGCCAAGGACTCGGGTGGCGGCAAGGTCGTGACGCTGATGCAGCCGTTGCTCGCGACGCTGGTCGCCCTCTACGACGAGTCGGCGAGCGCCCCGCGACCGTTGTGGCTGGACGAGGCCTTCACCGGAGTCGACGACGACAACCGGGCCACGATGCTCGACCTGCTGGTGACCTTCGACCTCGACTTCTTGCTCGCCGGTCCGGGCACCCTGGTGGCCGCCGCGCAGGTCCCCAGCGCAGCCGTGTGGTACGTCACGCGCGCCCCGGCCCCTCACCCCGGCGTGGATCTGTCGCTGCTGCTGTGGGCCGGGCGCACCCTGACCGCCGTGCCGCTGCCCGCGGGAGGGTTGGGGACACCGGACCGCAGATCACGCCTGACGCAGGACGACGGGCCTGGCCTGTTCGACGCCGACGAGCCGGTCCGCGGGTGATCGTCGGGGCGCCGGCCGCCGGCACTTCGCGGGTGAGCGACGCCGCGGCGGTCGGCGACAGGGGCGACACGGCCGCGGCGCTGCCGTCTGCGCTGGTCGGCTGGGTGGCCACCCGGGGCGGGCGGCAGGCGTTGGCTGCCGCGCGGCTGCAGATCGAGGCCGGCCGTACCGGCAATCGGGCGCGGGTGTCTACCGATTTCGATGCCCAGGCGCGACGGGACGTCGGGCGGCTGCTCGGGCTGACCTGGCAGACCTCGGGACGCCCGTTATCCCTCGGTCAGTTTCGGGCCGCGGTGGCCGCTGCGGGCGCCGATCTGACCGATCTGCTGGTGCATGTGGGTGGCCCGCTGCGCCACCGACCCACCGAGCGCGCCCAGGTCGCCGGCGCTCAGGCGCAGCGGCGCGACCTGACCAAGGTGGCCCTCGCCGACGCCGGCCTGCCCGACGTCGTGATCGAACTGTTGATCGCCCGTCGATGGCTCGGTGCCGCCGCGGCGCCCGAGCTCCCGGAACGGGCGGGACGGCTGGCGGCCGTTCTGCGCGCGCTGCCCGGGGGGCCGCGCGGCGCGTCGGCTGCGGAGGGGACGTTGCTGGCGACGCTGGCCAGCGACCTCTTCGCCGACCCGCACACCCTGGACCGCGACACGATGCTCGGCCGGGCTGCCGTTCGCGTGCTGGCCGCGCGGGCGGCGGCCAAGTCCGGGGCTGGGCCGGCGGTGACGGCCGAGGCGGCGGACGCCTGTGCGAGCGCGGCCGGGTGGCGCGCGGCGTGGTCGGCCGCCGGGGTGACCTGCGACCGGCTCTCGTCGACGGTGCTGGTGCTCAACCTTCCGCTGCCGGGTTCGGGCCCCGCGGCTGTCCTGCTGCGTGCCGCCGCAGCCGTGGCCGAGCCGGTGTGGCTGACCGCGCGGTCACTGGTGGCTCCTTGGCCCCTGGAAGCGATCCTGGCGGATCTGCCGGTCCGGGTGTGCGAGAACCCGTCGGTGGTCGAATCCGCGGCCGACCGACTGGGAGCAGACTGCGCGGCGTTGGTGTGCACCTACGGTCGCCCGTCAACTGCGGCCTGGCTGCTGCTGACCGCGCTGTCCCGGTGTGGCGCCCAGATCCTGGTGAGCGCCGACCGCGACTCGGCCGGCGACAGCATCGCGCGCGAGCTGCTGGCCCGGCTGCCCGGTTCGCGGCCGTGGCTGCCGGACGCGCCGGGTCGCTACGAGGAAGATCGGCTGCCCGCCCTGCTGGGGGACCTGTCCGGTCGCGCCGACCACATCCAGGAGAGCCGCAATAGCTGACGATACGCAGGAGACCGCAAGAAGGTGCGGGTGCCCGCCGCCAGAATGGGCGTTTGCCCGTGACCGGACTTCCGGCCTGAAGGATCAGCGGCCGTACACGCGGGCTTCGGCCGCGTCCCAGTCGGCTCGGCGACCGCGGGGCAGGTACGCCTCCAGCCTCTGGCTGGAGCGCACGAGGGCTCGCATCGCGGCGAGGCCGCGCAGGGCCGCGCACAGGCTGCGGGCCTGGACGAGGACGTTGCCCCGGGCCGAGGCCAGCCCGGTCCGGTCCGGCATTCCAGCCGCTCCGCCGGCACGGCGACGACCGCCGAGGCCGTGTCGTGGGCCCCGACCGCGAGCACCGGCAGCGACGCAGGCGGCCCGAGGCCGGAGGCCCGCGTCCGGAATCCGGCGCACGAGCACCAGCAGGTGGTGTCCCTCCCCGAGCTCGTCGTCAGGGGTTCCACCCGGCCGCCCTCGATCTCATGATCGTGAAGCGCCGTCGAGGGCCTGTCGCGCGAGGGCATGCAGCGCACGTGCGGTGCGCTCCCACTCGCCCGCCCGCGGGGTCACCCACGCGAGCTGGCGGACCACCGTGCGCAGCCGTGTCACCTGGCGCACGGTGTCCTCGCACCTGGTCCGTACGTCGTCGTAGTCGGCGGCGGGAACCATCTCCACGGCTCGGAAGATGCACACCCCGAGGCAGGGCTGCGGCGCCTCGATCCACCCGCAGACGCCGCAGTGCCCGGCGATGACGCGCTCGACGTCGGCCGGATCACCTGCCTGCCGGTCCGGACCGGTCGCGTTGCCTCGCAGGGCGGATCGCGCGTCGGCCTGAAGTGCGCGATGCTCCTGCTGGCCCTGGCCTAGCGGGGCCGAGACGCTGCGACGCAGCAACTCTCGCAAGGTCTGGACCTCGTGAGCACCGCGCTCGCGCTCGGTGAGGGCGGCGTCCATCGCCGTACCGAACACGAGTTCGATTGTCCGCTCGTCGCAACCGTCCGCGCACAACTGGGGGGCGTCCACGCGTCGGCACCCGATGCAGCAGGTCGCCGGGAGTCGCCCGCTCACCGACGCCCCTATTTGCGTTTGGGCAGGTAGAGGTCGGTGATGGTGCCCTCGAAGGCTTCGGCCGCCATGCCGACGGTCTCCGAAAGAGTCGGGTGGGGATGGATGGTCAAGCCGATGTCGGCCGCGTCGGCCCCCATCTCGATCGCCAGCGCCACCTCGGCGACCAGCTCGCCGGCCGACGGGCCGACGATGCCTGCGCCGATGACGCGGTCGGTGCCGTCCTCGAACAGCAGTTTGGTCATGCCCTCGTCGCGCCCGATCGAGAGCGAGCGGCCGCTGGCCGCCCACGGGAAGACCCCCTTGCCGTAGGTCACGCCGGCCGCCTTCGCCTCGATCTCCGTAATCCCCACCCAGGCGACCTCCGGATCGGTGTAGGCGACCGAGGGGATCACCCGTGCGTCGAAGTAGCTGCTCTTGCCGGCAGTCACCTCCGCGGCCACCTTGCCCTCGTGCACGGCCTTGTGGGCGAGCATGGGCTGGCCCACAAGGTCGCCGATCGCGAAGATGTGCGCCACGTTCGTGCGCATCTGCTTGTCCACCGGGACGAAACCGCGGTCGTCGACGACGACGCCGGCCTTCTCGGCGTCGATCAGTTTCCCGTTGGGGCGCCGCCCGACGGCGACGAGCACCTTGTCGAAGGTGTCGGCGGCCGGTGCCTTGGGGCCCGTCATCGAGACGAGGAGGCCCTCGGGCCGGGCTTCGACGCCAGTCACCTTCGTCCCCAGGTAGATGTTCTCGTACGCCTTGGTGATCCGTCTCGTGAGCGGGGCCACCAGGTCCTTGTCGGCGCCCGGGATCAGCTGGTCCATCAGCTCCACGACCGTGACCTTCGCGCCGAGCTCGTGGTAGACGGTCGCCATCTCCAGGCCGATGATGCCCCCGCCGAGGACCAGCAGTCGCTGGGGGATGTCGTCGAGCTCCAAGGCGCCGGTCGAGTCGATGACCCGCGGGTCGTCCTGCGGGATGAACGGCAGCGTCACCGGCTCGGAGCCGGCGGCGATGATCGCCTGCTCGAAGTCGATGGTCGTCGTGCCCCCGTCGGCGAGGTCGACCTGCACCTGGCCGGGTGAGGTGAAGCGGGCGTAGCCGCGGACCGTCGTGACCTTGCGCTGTTTGGCGAGGCCGGCCAGGCCGCCGGTCAGCCGGGTGACGACGCCGTCCTTCCATGATCTGAGCACGTCGAGGTCGATGGCCGGAGCGCCGAACGAGACGCCGTGCTCACCCATCTCCCGGGTCTCGGCGATGACCTTCGCGGCGTGCAGCAACGCCTTGGAGGGGATGCAGCCCACGTTGAGGCAGACCCCGCCGAGCGCGGGCCAACGGTCGACCATGACGACCTTCTTGCCCAGATCGGCGGCGCGGAAGGCCGCCGAGTAGCCGCCGGGGCCGGCGCCGAGGACCAGCACCTCGGTGCGTATGTCGCCCGGCGCGGCTGCACCCGGCGCGGCTGCGCCCGGCGCGGCTGCGCCCGGCGCGGCAGCGACCGCGGCAGGTGCGGACGGCGTCCCGGCAGCCGGTGCGGACGGCGTCTCGGCAGGCGCGGCGGCATCGCTCGCCGCGGCCTCGAGCCGCAGGACCAGGGCGCCGGTAGAGACGCGGTCCCCGACGGCGGCGAGCACCTCGAGGACCGTCCCGGCAGCGGGCGCGGGGATGTCCATCGTCGCCTTGTCGGACTCCAGGGTGACCAGGGGGTCCTCGATGGCGACGACGTCGCCGGGTGCGACGTGCACCTCGATGACGGGCACGTCGTCGAAGTCACCGATGTCCGGGATCACAATGTCCACGTCGAGCTCCACACGTCGAAGGGATCGAGCCGGCGAGGAAAGGGCTAGAGCAGCAGACGGCGTACGTCTTCGAGCAGGTTGCACAGGTGCCGGGTGAACCGGGCCGCCAGCGCCCCGTCGACGACCCGGTGATCGTAGGAGAGCGACAGCGGCAGCACGAGGCGCGGCGTGAACGTGGTGCCGCCCCAGACTGGCGCCATCTTTGACCGTACGACGCCGAGGATCGCGACTTCGGGGGCGTTGACGATCGGGGTGAAGCCGGTGCCCCCGATGCCGCCGAGACTGGAGATCGTGAAGCAGCCGCCCTGCAGGTCCGCCGCGCCGAGCTTGCCGTCCCGGGCCTTGGCGGACATCGCCCCGAGCTCCCGGCTGATCGTGGCGATGCCCTTGCGGTCGACGTCGCGGATCACGGGCACGACGAGTCCGTCGGGGGTGTCGACCGCGACGCCGATGTTGAAGTAGTCCTTGAGGATCAGGGCGTCCTTCTCCGGCGTCAGGGAGCTGTTGAGCTTGGGGAACTCGCGCAGCGCCGAGACCGAGGCCTTCATCAGGAAACTGAGCAGCGTCACGCGGTAGCCCTCGGCCTTGGTGGCGGTGTCGAGCTCCTTGCGGTAGGCGTCGATCTCGGTGATGTCCGCCTCGTCATGGTGGGTGACGTGCGGGATGTTCAGCCAGGACCGGTGCAGGTGCGGCCCGGCCAGCCGTTGGATCCGGGTCAACGGAGCCGTCTGCACCGGGCCGAACTTGGCGAAGTCCTGGGCCGGGATCTCCGGGATGCCGGTGCCCGGCGTCGCGGTCGCGCCGCCCGCGGGCAGCGCGGCCTGCGGGCGCACCGCGTCGAGCAGGTCTTCCTTGGTGATGCGCCCATGCGCGCCGCTACCGGTGATCTTGGTCAGGTCGACGGCGAGCTCGCGCGCCAGGCGCCGGACGCTGGGCCCGGCGTGCACGCCCTCGAAGTCGGTTGGTGTCGCGCCGACGGCGCTGACCCCGGGCGGGGTGGCCGGGGCCGCATCGGCCGAACTACCGACCGGCTGCTCCTGCCCGGCGGCTGCCGGCGCCGCCGTCGCGTCGGCCGAGAAGTCCTGCTGGCCCACCAGGGACGGCACCTCGGAGTGGGCTCCGTCCTCGTCGAGGAGCAGGATCAGGGCGCCCACGGCCACCCGGTCACCGACCTGGACCTGCAGCTCGCGGACGGTGCCCGCGGCGGGGGAGGGAATGTCCATCGTGGCCTTGTCGGACTCCAGCGTGATCAGCGGGTCCTCGGCGTTGACCACGTCCCCTGAGGCGACGTGGATCTCGATGACCGGCACGTCGGCGAAGTCACCGATGTCGGGAACCTTGACTTCGGTTGCGGGCATGCGTTTCCCCTCGGCGGGTGGTCGGCGATCGGGTCAGATCAGACGGTGGACGGGTCCGGCTTGTCCGGGTCGATGTGGTAGCGGGAGATGGCGTCCGCGACCACCGTAGAGGGCACGGTGCCCGCCTCTGCCAGCGAGGCCAGCGCGGCGACCGCGACGTAGTGCCGGTCGACCTCGAAGAACCGGCGAAGGTTGCGGCGGTAGTCCGAGCGGCCGAACCCATCGGTGCCCAGCACCCGGTAACTGCCGGGGACGAACGGGCGGATCTGGTCGGGGAACGACTTGATGTAGTCGGTGGCAGCCACCACCGGCCCCGGCCGGTCCGCGAGGCACGTCTCGACGTGGCTTCGCCGGGGTGGCTCGGTCGGGTGCAGCATGTTCCACCGCTCGGTCGCGAGCCCGTCGCGGCGCAACTCGGTGAAGCTGGGCGCGCTCCAGACGTCGGCGCTCACGCCGTAGTCCTGGGCCAGCAGGTCGGCCCCGGCCAGCACCTCCCGCAGAATGGTCCCGCTGCCGAGCAGCTGGACCCGGCGGGCGTCCGCGCCGGCGCCCTTCTTGGGTGGCTCGGCGGTTCCCTCGCGCAGGAGGTACAGCCCCTTGATGATGCCCGCCTCGGCGCCCTCGGGCAGCGGCGGGTGCTCGTAGTTCTCGTTCATCAAGGTGACGTAGTAGAAGACGTCCTCCTGCTCGGTGAACATCCGGCGCAGGCCGTCCTGGATGATCACCGCGACCTCGTAGGCGAAGGTCGGGTCGTAGGACACGCAGTTGGGGATCATGGCAGCCATCAGGTGGCTGTGCCCGTCCTCGTGCTGCAGGCCCTCGCCGTTGAGGGTCGTGCGCCCGGCCGTCGCGCCGAGCAGGAACCCGCGAGCCCGCGAGTCACCCGCCGCCCACGCCAGGTCCATCACCCGCTGGAAACCGAACATCGAGTAGAAGATGTAGAACGGGATCATCGGCAGGTTGCTGGTGCTGTACGACGTCGCCGCAGCGATCCACGAGGACATGGCGCCGGGCTCGTTGATGCCCTCCTGCAGCATCTGGCCGTCGGGTGCCTCGCGGTAGTACATCAGCTGGTTGGCGTCCTCGGGCTGGTAGAGCTGCCCGACCTGGCTGAAGATTCCGAACTGGCGGAACATCCCCTCCATGCCGAAGGTGCGCGACTCGTCCGGGACGATCGGCACCACCCGATCGCCGATCTTCTTGTCGCGCAACAGGGTGTTGAGGATCCGCACGAACGCCATCGTGGTCGAGATCTCTCGGCCCGGCGTGCCCGCGAGCTGTCCGCCGAAGGCGGTCAGCGGGGGGACCTGCAGCGACTCGGCCGACGTGGTCCGGCGGGCCGGCAGGGCTGCGCCCATGGCCGCGCGCCGCTCCCGCACGTAGGCCATCTCGGGGCTGTCCTCGGGGAAGCGCAGGAAGGGCACCTCGGCCAGTTGTGCGTCGGTGAGCGTGAGGTCGAACCGGTCGCGGAACAGCGCGAGGGCGGCGTCGGCCATGTGCTTCTGCTGGTGGGTGATGTTCTGGCCCTCGCCCGAGGACCCCATGCCGTAGCCCTTGATCGTCTTGGCCAGGATCACCGTGGGCTGGCCGATGCACTTCATCGCCGCCGAGTAGGCCGCGTAGACCTTGTTGGGGTCGTGGCCGCCGCGGTTGAGCGCCCAGATCTCGTCGTCGGTCATGTCCGCGACCAGCGCGACCAGCTCGGGGTATTTCCCGAAGAAGTGCTCGCGGGCGTAGGCGCCGTCCTTGGACTTGAAGGTCTGGTACTCCCCGTCGACGCACTCCTCCATCCGTTTGAGCAACATGCCCGACGTGTCGCGGGCGATCAGCGCGTCCCACCCGCTGCCCCACAGCACCTTGATGACGTTCCAGCCGGCGCCCCGGAAGATGCCTTCCAGCTCCTGAATGATCTTCCCGTTGCCGCGGACGGGTCCGTCGAGACGTTGCAGGTTGCAGTTGACCACGAACACGAGGTTGTCCAACCTCTCGCGGCTGGCCAGCGCGATCGCCCCGAGCGACTCTGGCTCGTCGGTCTCGCCGTCGCCGAGGAAGGCCCATACCTTGCGCTGCGTGGTGTCGGCCAGCCCCCGGCAGCCGAGGTACTTGAGAAACCGTGCCTGGTAGATGGCCATGATCGGGCCGAGACCCATCGACACCGTCGGCAGCTGCCAGTAGTCGGGCATCAGCCACGGGTGCGGGTAGGACGAGAGGCCGCCGCCGTCGACCTCCATCCGGAACTTGAGCAGCTGGTCCTCCGTCAGCCGCCCCTCGACGAACGATCGGGCATAGATGCCCGGCGAGGAATGCCCCTGGATGAACAACAGGTCGCCCTCACGTTGCTCGTCTGCACCGTGAAAGAAGTGCTGGAAGCCGATGTCGTAGAGGGTCGCCGCGGACTGGAAGCTCGCGATGTGGCCACCCAGCTCGGAGGACTCCCTGTTGGCTCGCAGGACGATCGCCAGGGCGTTCCAGCGGATCATCGACCGGATCCGGTGCTCGATGGCCCGGTCGCCCGGGTGCGGGTCCTGCTTGTTGGGCGGGATGGTGTTCAGGTAAGGAGTGGTGGCCGAGTAGGGGACTGGCGCCCCGTCCCGGCGCGCCTGCGTGATCAGCTCGTCGAGGAGGTGGTAGGCGCGATCGGCGCCCTCGAATGCCATCACCGACTCCAGCGCGTCCACCCACTCGCGCGTCTCGGTCGGGTCGAGGTCTTCGAGCATGGGCTTCCCTTCGGCGACTTCGCCCGGGACCGGAATGCGGTCACGGCCACGGCACCCGCCATCGTCCTCCGCCCGGCAGCCGGGTTGACACGCGGGGTCGCCGGAGCGCCATCCCGCCGCCTGGCCCCGCCTCCCGCTGCGCGGCGCTGCTCGCGCGTGCATCAGGGCAGCATCAGGACAGTGACAGCGCCGCCAGTGCGGCGTTGACGATGCTGCCGGCCGTCAGGTCGTGCAGCTCGTAGAGATCGCGAACCGTGCCCGACTGGCCGAACTGGTCGACGCCGAGGGGAACGCAGACAGTGCCGAGCGCGGAGCCGAGCCAGGCCATCGCATGCGAGGAGGCGTCGTGCACGGTGACGACCGGCGCGCGGTCACCGAACACCGTGCGCAGGGCGCCGGGGACGCTCGGGGCGGTCGCCGTACGCACGCCCTGGCGCAGGGTGCGCTGCCACGCGCCGTAGAGCCGGTCCAGCGAGGTGACGTCGACGACGTGCGCGGCGATGCCCTCACCGGCGAGCTCGTCGGCGGCGGCGGCCGTCTCGGGCAGGACCGCCCCGGACGCCGCGAGATAGACCGTCGGGGCGCCGGCCTCTCGTAGCTGCGGATGGGAATGGTGGGCGTCGATGAGGCGGTAGGCCCCCGCGAGGACCGACCGGCGCAGCACCGCGTCGCCGATCCGCGCCCGCGCCGCCTCGAACGGGGCCTGGTCGACGGGACGGGTGGTGAGCCGGAAGTAGTAGGCCCCGTCCTCGGCCGGAGCCGCGGTGCTCGTCCCGCTCGGACCCGCCGCGATGTGGCCGAGCGCGTCGCACAGCAGCCAGTCCAGCGCCACGGCGTACGCCGGTTCGATGAACGTTACCCCGGGCAGCTCCAGGCCGACCGACGCGGTGATGGTCGACTGGTGCGCCCCTCCCTCCGGGGCGAGGGTGACCCCCGACGGCGTGCCGGCGACGATGAACCGCGACCCCGAGTAGGTGCCGTAGAGGAACGCGTCCAGCCCGCGCAACACGAACGGGTCGTAGACCGTGCCGACCGGCAGCAGCGGCTGCGCCGACAGGTCCCACGACAGGCCGAGCTGGCCCAGCAGCAGGAACAGGTTCATCTCGGAGATGCCGAGCTCGATGTGCTGCCCGGACGGGTTCTCGGCCCAGCGCAGCATCCGGTCCTCGTTCCAGGCACGCTTGCTGGTGGGGGAGAACACTCCGAGCTTGTTGATGAACCCGGCCAGGTTGGTCGACGTAGCGACGTCGGGGGCCGTGGTCACGAGGTAGGGCGCGACCTGCTCGTCACGGGCCAGCTCGACCAGCACCCGGCCGAACACCTCCTGGGTGGAGATGGGCTTGGCGGCGCGCACGTGAGTGGTCTCGGGCACGGAGACCGGCATCGAGGGGGACCGGGTCTGGCGGGTCAGCGCCTCGCGCCGCACGCCCACCCAGATCCCGGCCGGGGTCGCCGGATCGATCCGGTCCCACTCAGTGTCGTGGTCCAGGCCGTGCTGGGTGCGCAGGACGTCGATCTGCTCGGGGGTGAGCAGCGCGGAGTGGTTGCGCGGGTTGCCGGCCAGCGGCAGCCCCCAGCCCTTGACGGTGTAGGCGAACACGACGCTGGGCCGCGTGGTCTCGGCGTCGCACTGGGCGTAGGCGTCGAGCATCGCGTCGAGATCGTGCCCGCCCAGGTCGGTCACCAGCGGCCGCAGCTCGTCGTCACCGATGTCGGCGATGAAGGACTCGACCTCGCGGGGGGCGCCGTCGAGGAACTGCTTGCGCAGGGCGTCGCCGGCCAGCCCGAACAGCGATTGATACTGCTCGTTGGGCATCGCATCGATCCAGTCGCGCAGCCGCTCACCGCCCGGCCGGGCGTACGCCGCCTGGAGCAGCCGCCCGTACTTCACCTCCACGACATGCCATCCGGCCGACTCGAACTGGCCGCGCCACTGCGCGATCCGGACCCCCGGGATGACCCGGTCCAGCGACTGGCGGTTGACGTCGACCAGCCACATCACGGTGCCCAGCCCGCCGGTCGCGGGGTCCCCGACGGCCTCCCAGATGTTGCCTTCGTCGAGCTCGGCGTCGCCGATGATCGCGATGAACCGGGACGCGGGCCGGGCCCCGAAGTGGGCGTCGACATAGCGCCGGGTGACCGCCGCGAACAGCGGCGCCGCCGCCCCCAGCCCGACCGACCCGGTGGAGAAGTCGACCTCGTCGGGGTCCTTGGTGCGCGACGGGTAGGACTGCAGGCCGCCGCGGGCGCGCAGGAGGGAAAGGTAGGAGCGGTCCAGGTTGCCCAGGAGGTACTGGATCGCGTGGAACACCGGCGACGCGTGCGGCTTGACAGCGACCCGGTCGGCCTGGTCGAGGTGGGCGAACCACAGGGCGGTCATCGCGGTCACCAGGGACGCGCTGGAGGCCTGGTGCCCGCCGACCTTCACCCCGTCGCCGGTCTCCCGGTCGTGGTTCGCGGCGTCCACGATGCGGGTGCTCAGCCAGAGCACTCGGCGCTGGATCTCGTCGAGCACGGCCCGGCCGCTCTGGTCGTTCATGGGCCATGAAGGTACCCCCGAACGATTGTGCGCTGCGGCTGGAGACGCGAGGCGGACCGGCGTCACGTCCGGCCGTGACGTCCGAACAAGCGTGCGCCATGGACTACGGATGTTCGGACGTAGCGAACGGGGAACGGGGACCGGGGGCACGGGGGAACGGGGGAACGGGGGACCGGGGGAACGGGGGAACGGGGGAACAGGACAGAAAGAGGCCCCCTGACGGAAGGGAGCCCTGGAGAAGTTTCCATGTTGCGGCGGCCAAGTGATCAAGGCGTTTCGCCGGGGCGCCGTCCCCTGCTTCCGGTTCAAGGGCGAAGATGGCCTGGCATTCTCGGATGCTTCCGAACGCGATCGTGAAGAACCGGAGACGATCTTTCCGGCCCGACCTGCCCCAGCCCTCGTTCAGGTTCAGCGCAATGGAGCTTGCGGCCCGGTCGAACTGCGATCGTAAGTGCGCAGGCAGTCGGCACGAGCGAGTTTCCCGATAGAACTGAACGGCCAACTCGTACGTTCGAAAAGACGTGGTGGTTTGCATTTTTTTCTCCTCCAAAAAAACAGCCTTACACCCCGGGTAGAGGCTGTTTTTTTGGAGGAGTAAAAAATGCAAATCACCACGTTCCGGGC
>JBBRHF010000081.1:0-17142 GCA_038223055.1 Actinomycetes bacterium
GACCAGCAGGGCCTGCTGGAACGAAGTCAGCCCCAGGGTGTCCTTCAGGCCGGGCGCCAACGGGCTCAGCAGCGCCCAGGCCCAGAAGTTGACCGCGAACCCGAGGGTCGCCATGCCCAGCATCAGCCAGGGACGCCCACCCAGAGGCACCGTAGCGGTGCCTGGCCCGGGACCTTGCTTCGTTGTCGCCACTGGTCTGCTCCCGGCTCGGTCGAGATGCTTGGTCCGGCCCGAGTGCCCGTCCCGCACTCAATTTACTACAGTGTGCTCCGTGGAAATGCTGGGACCGGCGCCGACCGACTATGACGTCGGCGACAGTCCAGTGTCCCGGCAACGGACCCGGGTCCTGGACCAGTTGAGAACCGCAGGGTCCCCGGCCACGGTCGCCGCCCTCGCCGCGGCGCTGGGACTGCACGCCAACACCGTCCGCGAGCACCTGGACGCCCTGGTCCAACGCGGCTGGGTCTCCCGCGCGCTCGCGCCGCCGGTGGGCCGCGGCCGGCCGGCCGGCTCCTACACGGCGATCGCCACCGGACCGGACTCAGACCCCCGCGCAGGCGAGTACGCGGGCCTGGCCACCGCGCTGGCGGGGCAGATCGCCCGCGCCAGCGCCCACCCAGAGGCCGACGCGCTGGCCGCCGGTGAGGACTGGGGCCGGTCCCTTGTCGTGGGCCGCCCCGTCGGCACACCTGCGCAGGCCCGCCGCCGGGTCCTGGGCCTGCTCGACGAACTGGGGTTCGATCCCGAGGCTGACGCGCGGGCTACCACGGCCCGGCTGCGGCGCTGCCCGCTGCTTCGGGCCGCCCGGGAGCATCCCGACATCGTGTGCCCGGTCCACCTGGGGGTCGTGCGCGGCGCACTCGCGGCGCTGGGTGCGGACCCGGACCGCGCGGCCCTCGAACCGTTCTCCGAGGCGGGGGCCTGCCGGCTGCACCTGCACACCCGCTCCTCGCCGGCCGGCAGGTGAAACGCTCCGACTGGCACCTGCGGGCCGGTGCCGTCGTCGCGGCCTGGCTCGTCGCCGTGGCCGCGTTCGCCCTGGTCGACCTCGTCCACCCGATGAGCCCGTGGTTGCTGGTGCACCTGCTGCTGCTCGGCGCGGTCAGCAACGCCATCCTGATCTGGAGCACCCACTTCGCCGCAGCCCTCCTGCGCGTGCCCGCCGAGGGCAGCAGGCGAGCCGAGGTGGCCCGGCTGGGCCTGTTCAACACGGGAGCCCTCACCGTGGTGCTGGGCATGGCCACTGACCTGTGGGCAGCGGTGCTGGCCGGGGCGCTTGCCGTTGCCGGCGCCGTGGCCTGGCACGCGGTCGTACTCCGGCGCCGGATGAGTCGGGCACTGACCTCACGCTTCGGAACCACCGTGCGTTTCTACGTGGCCGCCGGCGCCTTGCTCCCGGTCGGGGTCGCCCTCGGGGTGGCCCTCGCGCGCGAGGACCTCACCGAACCCGTCCATGCCCGGGTTGCCCTCGCGCACGTCGCGGTCAACCTGCTCGGCTGGATGGGCCTGACCGTGGTCGGCACGCTGGTCACGTTGTGGCCCACGATGCTGCGCACCCAGGTCGCCGACGGGGCGGTGCGCGCGGCCCGCCAGGCGTTGCCGGTGCTGGCTGCCAGCCTGGCGGTCATCGCCGTCGCCGCCCTGGCCGGGAACCGCGGTGTCGTGGTGGCCGGGATCCTCGGCTACCTCGCCGGACTGGCCCTGGCCAGTCGCCCGTTGCTCGCCGAGGCCAGAGGCCGGCCGCCCACCGGCTACGCCTCCCGGGCGGTGCTGGCCGGCTGGATCTGGCTGGCCGGCTCGGTGGCCGCACTCGGGGTGGTCGTCGCGACCGCCGCCGACTGGGTTCAGGCGGCCGAGCGGGCGGACCGGCTGGGCACCCCGCTGCTGGTGGGCTTCGCCGCCCAGCTACTCCTGGGCGCCCTGAGCTATCTGCTCCCGGTCGTGCTCGGCGGCGGTCCCAGCGTCGTGCGCACCACCACGGCGATCCTCGAGCGGGGCGGGGCCGCCCGGGTGACCGTCGTCAACCTCGGACTGCTCGGGTGGATTCTCCTCCCGACCGAACGCGGGCGGACGCTCTGCGCGGCGCTGGTCATCGTTGTGCTCGCCGCGTTCCTCCCGCTGGCCCTTCGCGCCGTCCTCCTCGCGCGACGGCGCGCCGCTTGCGCCTGACCAGGCTGACCTGCTTTGCTCCTTTTTTTCGGGCGAGGGAGGCAGGCAGGCATGGCACAGGCAACCAGCGTCGGTCCCTCGCCGGGCGAGCGCACCACTCTTCTCGTGTCTCGCACCTGGGTTCAGGTGGCTGCACTGGTGGTGTTGTGCGGTTTCGCGGTGCTCGGCTTCCTGGCCTACCGGGCTTACACCACCGACCCGCCGATCGCGGTGCGGGTGGTGAGCGCTGACGGTGCCGCGTTGTTCACCGGCGCCGACGTCACCAAGGGGCAGCAGGCGTTCCTGCGCAACGGCCTGATGGAATACGGCTCGATCTTCGGCCATGGTGCCTACCTGGGGCCGGACTTCACCGCCGACTACCTGCACCGCGCGGCATTGATCGTCACCCGGGAGTACGGCGGGAGCGGGTCGGGCACCGCGAGGGGGCGGGTGGTCGCCGACTTCAAGAGCAACCGCTACGACGCCTCGTCGCGGACGCTGACCTACACCGCGGCGCAGGCGGTCGCGTTCGAGGAACTGGTCGCCTACTACGGCAACTACTTCGGTCCCACCTCCGGGGACAGGGGCCTGCGCCGCGACGCGATCACCGACAAGACCGAGATCCGCCAGCTCACGGCGTACTTCTCCTGGACGGCCTGGGCTGCTTCGACGTTGCGTCCGGGCAAGAGCTACAGCTACACCAACTCCTGGCCGCCGGAACCGCTGGTCGCCAACGAGCCGACCGCCAACGTGGTGGTGTGGAGCGTGCTGTCGTTGATCGCGCTGCTGGCCGGGATCGGCGCGCTGTTCGCGGCGTTCGGCCGGTGGGGTGACCGGCTGGGGTGGAAGGGCCGCCAGGCCGACTCGATCTCGTTCCGCCCGCCGGGGGACGTGCTGCTCACCCCGGCGCAGCGGGCCTGCGCCTACTTCTTCCTCGTCGTCGGCCTGCTCTTCTTCATCCAGACGATGGTCGGTGCCGCGAGCGAGCACTACCGGGCCGATGTCAGCGACTTCTTCGGTTTCGACCTGGCCCGCTGGCTGCCCTACAACCTGGTCCGCACCTGGCACGTGCAGCTGTCGATCTTCTGGACGGCGACCTCGTTCCTGGCCGCGGGCATCTTCCTCGCCCCGATCGTGGCCGGGCGGGAGCCGCGTCGCCAGCATTGGCTGGCCTACGGCCTGCTCGGCGCCCTCGCGCTGGTGGTGTTCGGCAGCATGGCCGGAGAGGCGCTCGACATCCACGGGGTGCTCCCCGGCGCGCTGGGGGCGATCGGGATGCAGGGCTGGGAGTACCTCGACCTCGGCCGGCTCTGGCAGGTCCTGCTGACGCTGGGCCTGTTCGTGTGGGTCGCGATTCTCTACCGCGGGCTGCGGGTGCGGCTGCGGGGGGAGTCGCGCGGGAACATGCCGTGGCTGTTCTTCTTCACCGCGCTGGCGATCCCGGCGTTCTACGCGGTGGGTCTGTTGACCAGTTCGGAGTCCAGCTACACCGTCGCGGATTTCTGGCGGTTCATGGTGGTGCACCTGTGGGTGGAGGACTTCCTGGAGATCTTCACCACCGTCCTGGTGGCCTACGTGTTCGTCCTGCTCGGCGTCGTCCGGGAGCGGGTGGCGCTGGCGGTGATCTACCTCGACATCGTGCTGTACTCCGTCGGCGGCATGATCGGCACCATGCACCACCTGTACTTCTCCGGCAGCGCCGCGGAGAGCATGGCCCTGGGGGCGTTCTTCTCCGCCATGGAGGTGATCCCGCTGACGTTCCTGACCGTGGAGGCGTGGTCCTTCCTTCAGCTCGGTGCCCGCCAGGAAGCCAAGTCGCCCACCCCGTTCCCGCACCGGTGGGCGGTGATGTTCCTGGTAGCGGTGGGTTTCTGGAACTTCCTCGGCGCCGGGATCTTCGGGTTCCTGGTCAACCTGCCGATCGTGTCCTACTACGAGATCGGGACGGCGCTGACCGCCAACCACGCGCACGCCGCGATGATGGGCGTCTACGGGATGCTCGCGATGGGGCTGGCGTTGTTCTGCCTGCGCTACCTGATCCCGACCGAACGATGGCCGGACCGCCTCGCCAAGATCTCGTTCTGGTCGGTCAACCTGGGGCTGGCCTGGATGTGCTTTGCGACGTTGCTCCCGCTGGGTGTCCTGCAGCTCTACGCCTCGGTGGACGAGGGCTATTTCGCGGCCCGGCAGTTGGAGTTCATCACCAACCCGACCAACAGCGTGTTCGAGTGGATGCGGCTGCCCGGTGACGTGGTGTTCATCGTCGGGGGTGTCTTGCCTTTCCTCTGGATCTGCTGGCTGGGGGTCCGCTACCGGGTCGGCGGGGTGACCCTGGAGGAGCCGCAGGATGTGCTGTTCACCGAGGTCCGCGAGCCGATCGCGTGACCCCCGACCTGGAGACGATGCTGCTCGGCGGCTATGCCGTGGTCCTGCTCGCGGTGGCCGCCGCGTTGGACTGGCTGGGTGCTCACACGGCGCGGCGGTCCGAGCGGTTCCGCACGGCGGGGTTCCGCTACCACCCCCAGCACGACGCGTGGGCCTGCCCGCAGGACCAGATGCTCTGGCCGGTCGAGCACGACGTGGCACGCCACCTGATGCGCTATCGCGCCAAGCCCTCGGTGTGCAACGCGTGCCCGGTCAAGCCCGACTGCACCAGCTCGGGGCACGGGCGTGAGATCGTGCGGGCGCTGGCGCCGTGGCCGCACTCGGAGGCCGGCCGGTTCCACCGCGGGGTGTCCCTGGCGCTGGTCGGGCTGGCCGCGTTGCTGCTGCTCGTCGCCGCCGCCCGTCACCCCCACCCGGCCACGCTGGTGCTGGCCGCGCCGATGCTGCTGGTCGCCGTGCTCGGGCATCGGTTCAGCGCCCATTTCCGTGCCAGTCCGGCCAACTTCCCCGCCCCGACCCCGGCGACCGGGCTGCGGGTGACGCGGCCCTCGCGTACCCGCTGGGGATCCGATGCGAGGGAAGACGCGTGACACGCGTTCTTGTGGTCGCCACGCTGGTGTCGGTGTTCGCGCTGGGGCTGGTGGCGCTCAACGTGCGAGTCCTGCGGGAGTACCAGCGGGGCGTGCTGTTCCGGCTGGGCCGGCTGCGCCCGCTGGCCGGGCCCGGACTGGTGTTCCTGATCCCCTTCGTGGACCGGATGGAACGGGTCGACCTGCGCACCGTCACCCTGACCATCCCGCCGCAGGAGGTGATCACCCGCGACAACGTCCCGGCCCGGGTCAACGCCGTGGCCTACTTCCGGGTCACCGACCCGGCCCGGGCGATCACCGAAGTGGAGGCCTATCCCGTCGCCACCTCCCAGATCGCGCAGACGACGTTGCGATCCGTGCTGGGCCGCGCCGACCTGGACACCCTGCTTGCCGAACGCGACCAGCTCAACGACAGCCTGCGGCGCATCATCGACGAGCAGACCGAGCCGTGGGGGATCAAGGTGACCACGGTGGAGATCAAGGACGTGGAGATCCCCGAGGCCATGCAGCGGGCGATGGCGCGCCAGGCCGAGGCCGAACGCGAGCGCCGCGCGAAGATCATCAACTCCGAGGGTGAGTTCCAGGCGGCCCAGAAGGTCTTCGAGGCCGCGGAGATCCTCAGCGCCAACCCGGCCGCGCTGCAACTGCGCTACCTGCAGACCCTGCTCGAGATCGGCGGCGAGCGGTCCACGATCGTGTTCCCGCTGCCGATGGACCTGATCGCGCCGTTCCTTGCCGCCCACCGCCCGTCCGAGGGGTCGCCCGAGGTCGTGACCGAGACATCGTCCTACGCCGAGGGGCTGCACGATCCGGCTAGCCCTCGCCCGGCCCCCCGAGCCGGGGGGCTTGCCGGGCCCGGACCGCCGCGGCACGCTCCCAGTCGGCCGGGTCGAGGCTGACCGCCGCCGCAGGGAACACCCCGTGCTCCTCGTGGTCGATGTGCTCGCCCAACGTCTCCAACGCGACCAGGACGGCAACCCAGTCAGCGGCGCCGGCACCTGCGCTTTCCGAGGCGGTCAGAGCCGCCGACACGACGTGGTCGAAGTCGTCGTGCTCATCGAACAGTGTCCCGATCTTGTCGCCGTACTCGTGCAGTCGGGCCATGGCGGGATAGAGCGCCAGCTCCTCGACTGCGTCGTGGACCTCGAGCACGTCGTGCAGGGCGCGCAGTTGCCGCGCTGCGCTCGCCTGCTCGCCGTGCGCCGAGCAGTCGGTCGTTGACCAGCGGTATCTGCTGATCGATTCGGACCTGCGCGCGGTCGGAATCGCGCAGATCACGGAGGTACCGATGGTGCCCCTGGCCGAGATTGACCTGCGCTTCGCCCGCGTGGAGGGCGAAGCGAACGAGTCGGTCGCGGCGTGAAGTGCACGAGCAGTTCTGGACCGCTAACGCTCCACACGTCACGCTCGACGACCGCACGGTCGTGTGGGCACCCGCACCCGGCTCGTCGAGCGGTTGTCGGCCGACGGGTGAGGTTCGTCGTGTTAGCCGATCTCCTCGACCAGTTCGTAGAGGTGGCCGTCAGGCGCCCGGAAGTGCACGTACCGCTGTCGGGTGCTGGACGAGATCTCGTCATCGGTCTCGACGCCAGCCGCCTTCAGCTCAGCGGTCGCGCCGAGGACGTCTTCGACCAAGAATCCCACCGTCCGCTCGCCGTTGTCGCTCTCGTCGTGGGAGGTGACCACGAAGGACGAGCCATCGGGGAGCGTGAACATCTCGGCGTCCATCCCATCCGGGTCAGCCACCGCGAAGCCCAGCACGTCACGGACGAAGACGGACATTTGCTCGCGGGCAGGGGTTCGGGTTCCGACGAAAGTGATTCCACGTATCTCCATCATGGGTCTCCAGGGTGAGCGGTCGAATGGTTGAACAGGCAAGGTCGTACGAGGGCACCCGGGCTCACGAGCGTCCGTGCCTAGATCGCCGGGCGTCGGGTTAGTCCAGTCGCCGGTCATCACTTTGTCAGACGGTGACGCCCACCGGTTCGGACTGGGCAGGCGTCCCGGTCCCGGTCCGGCCGATCATCCAGCTCCCGGCGAGCGAGGACTCGGCCAACAGATGCAGTACCCGGTAGACAGCGCCCACCCACCGGCAGGTGTGTCTCGCGCAGGTGATGGTGCAGGTCCAGGGCGGAGAGCAGCCGGTCACGTCCGCGCAGTGATCTCAGGACCAGGATGCGGCCCCGGGTCGGGACCGCCCCGAGCCGGCGGTACACCTCGGTATCGGCGTCGGCGTCCGTGTCGTGTCGCCGCCCCGCCGGGTCCTCAGGTCCGCGGGGAGACGACGCCAGGCTCATCGGCGGGTTCCGGCGGTAGGTCGGTGGGGTGGGAACGGTCGCGGTGTCGCCGTGGGGTCGCGAGAAAGGTGAGCGCGTACAGCCCCGACGCGACAGCGAGGATCCCGAAGCTGGGGGGGACCTTGGGCAGCAGGTAGCTGGCAGTCAGGCCGATGACCATCGAGGCGGCGGCGAGGCACGAGGACAGCGCCATCGCGAGGTAGGGCCGGTCGGTGAGCCGCTGTGCCGCGCCGGCGGGGGCGCTTAGCAGCCCAAGAAGGAGCAGCGCCCCGACTGCCTGGGTGGCTTCGGCCGCGGTCGCCCCCACGATGACCAGGAAGCCGACCCCCAGCGCGCGGACGGGCACTCCCCGGGCGGCGGCGACCCTCTCGTCGAGGCTGGCGAACAGCAGCGGCCGCGCGCTGCTCACCGTGATCAGCAGCAGGATGACAGCGATCAGTGCCGCCGTGGCTGCCTGGGGCCGGCTGAGCCCGAAGATGGAGCCGAACAGGATATTCACCCCGGCGGCGCCGTTGGCGGTGGCGCGGGCGCCCGAGCCGTAGACCGACAGGGCGAGCACCCCCAGCCCCAGGACCCACACGAAGATGGTGCCGATCACCACATCGTCGGCGCGCCCGCGGTTGCCCAGCAGGCCAAGGATCACCGCCACGGCGACGGTGGCGGTGAACAGGCCGAGCCGGGCGTCGATGCCGGCGGCGAGTGCTCCCAGGGCGCCGGTGAAGGCCACGTGGGACAGGGCGTCGCCGGAGAAGACCTGGCTGCGCAGCACCATGAAGTAGCCCACGGCGCCGGCGAGGACGGCGATGGGCACCCCGGCGATGAAGGCGTGGCGCATGAAGTCGTGGCCGAGAAGGTCGCCCAGCCCGGTTCCGGCGGCCGAGGTCGCGAGGGTGGTGGTCACGGCAGCGCCCGGGCGCCGGCGCCGGTGCGACGTGTCAGGCGTTGCCAGCCGTTCGCGGCCAGATATGCCGCGAACGCGAACGTGGTCAGGAAGAACCCGATCGGGTAGGACGAGGAGTAGTAGGCGGCGAACAGCGAGCCCCAGGTCACCGCCACCCCGATGACGACGGTGAGTATGGCACTAACCCCGGGGCGGGGAGTGAGCTCTTGAGCGGTGGCCGCGGGAATCACCAGCAGGGCGAACACCAACAGGGACCCGGTGATCTGGCTGACCTCGGCTGCGGCGCAGCCCAGCAGAATGAGAAAGACGATGGACAGGGCCCGGACGGGGACTCCGCGCGCTCGGGCGACGTCGGCGTCGAGGGTGGCGAAATACAACGGCCGCCAAATGGCGGCCAGAACGCCCAGGGCACATACCGCCACGACCGCCAGCACGGTGACCTGGTCTGCGGTGATTCCCAGGAAGCTGCCGAAAAGCAGGGCGGTGGCGCCGTTGAGGGACCCTCCGTAGAGGTTGACGAACAGGAACCCGCACGCGAGGGCGAACGCCTGGATGGTTCCGGTGACGGCGGACTCCTCGCTGTAGCCGCGTGTACCCGAGGCCGGGACCAGCCCGATCAGGACGCCGGCGGCCAGGGCGAAGGCGAACAGCCCCCAGGTCGCGCTGACCCCGATCAGGACGGCCCCGGCTGCCCCGGGGAACCCGACCACGGCCAGGGTGTGCCCCGCGAAGCTCTGGCGGCGCAGGACCATGAACCAGCCCACCAGCCCGGAGAGCACCGCGACGATGAACCCGGCGCGGAACGCGTTGACCATGAACGGAAACTCAAGGACCTGGTGAATGTCGGCAACGATGTTCCAAGTCAGCCGCGGCTCCAGGTCACCGGTGGAGGCCCTCATCCGAGCTCAGCTTGCGCTGGCATGGCGGTCGCTGTGGTGCGCCGGGGCCTCGGGCTGCCCGACCACGACGAGGCGGCCGTCGGTGGTGGACAGGACCTCGATGGGGGTACCGTACACGCGGGTGAGGGTCTCGCTGGTCATGACCTCGGCGGGCGTGCCGCAGACGGCTTTCCCGGCCGCGAGGTAGACCACCTGGTCGAGGTATCCCAGGATCGGGTTGACGTCGTGCGCCACCATCACCACGGTGACGCCCTGGTCGCGGCAGATCCTGGCGATCAGTGCCGCGATGGCGCTCTGGCTGGGCAGGTCCAGGCTGTCCAACGGCTCGTCCAGCAGCAACAGCTCGGGCCGCGGCGCCAGCGCCTGCGCCACAAGGAGGCGCTGCTGCTCACCTCCGGAGAGTTGGCCCACCGGCCGGTGGGCGTAGCCGCGGGCGTCGACGAGTCCCAAAACCTCGTTCACGCGGGCCTGGTCGCCTCGAGCCCGGGCGCTCCAGCGCCGCGCCCCCGGGACCGGGATGCCCCAGCGGTGGCCGTCCAGGCCGAGCCGCACGATGTCGACGCCGCGGACGCGCAGGCCCGGGTCGAAGCTTCGGCGTTGGGGCAGGTACCCGATGCGGGCGTTGGTCGACCCGGAAGGACCGCCGAGCACCTGCAGGCTGCCGGTAGCCAACGGGATCTGTCCGAGCAAGGCCTTGACCAAGGTTGACTTGCCGACTCCGTTGGGACCCAGCACCGCGACGAACTCGCCGGCTTGGACGCGCAGGTCGACTCCGGACCACACGGTGCGGTTCCCCAGCCGCACGGCCACGCCTCGGGCCTCGATGACCCCCGAGACCCCGTTCGGTATGCCCGGCCTGACCGCGGGGTGCGGTTCGGTCACCGCGCTCACCGTCCGGTGGCCTTGGCCAGGGCGTCACGCAGGGCGATCAGCTGGGTGGTCTGCCACTGCTGCCAGGACGCCGTGGCGGGGGTCATGGTCTCGGTGATCGTGGTCACCGGGATCCCGGCAGCCTTGGCCGCGGCGACCTGGGTCGCGATGTCGGGGGTGGCGTTCTGGGTGTTATAGACGTACACCTTGATCAACTTGTCCTTGATCTGGGTGTCGATGGTGACCTTGTCCGCCGCGGTCGGGTCGGTGCCCTCGCTGATCGCGGTGAGGAAGTCCGGCGGGGTGAGCAGGTCCAGGCCCAGCGCGGGGGCGATCAACGCGAAGATGCTCTCCGACGCGCCGACCGGGGTGCCGGCGTACGTGGCGTTGATGTCGGCGATCACGGCCTTGTAGCCGGCCAGATCCGTGGTCTCGAATACGGTCTTGCGGGTGTCGAAGTACGCGGAGTGGCCCGGGTCGAGCGATTTGTAGTCTGCGACGATCTGGTCGATGACCTTCGCCACGTCCTGCGGGTCGTACCAGCGGTGCGGGTTCCCGCCGGCGGGCAGGCCGACCAGGTCCCCTACGGTCAGTTCGGTGCGCGAGGCATCCGGGTTCGCGGCGGCGAGCTTGGTGGCCCACACGTCGTAGCCGACGCCGTTGATCAGCACCAGGTCCGCCGAGGCGATCGCCCGACCGTCCGCGGCGGTCGGCTCGTAGTTGTGTGGGTCGGCGTCCGGGCTGTCGATGATGTTGGTCACCTTGACCTGCTTGCCGCCGAGCTGCTCGGCGATGCTGCCCCAGAAGTTCTCAGCGGCAACCACCTGGATCACCTTCGAGGCAGCGCCCGAAGCGCGTGGCGCGGGCGTTGACGACGCGCCGCACCCAGCCAGCCCGACCGCGGCGCTCAGAGCAAGAACGACAAGCCCAGCAGATCTCGTAACCACAAACAGGACCTCTCCGACGATGTGACGGTGACAGCGTTGGCCGCTAGACCGAAATGAAATCGGGTTTCATTACAGAAGTCAACCGCGTCGCCGAAGCGGTGAGCGGCGGGCTGGTCAGGTACTCTGGGTACGCTTCGGGATTTCGATCGTGAGCACATTCGACGCGCAGGGTCCGCAGTGCGTTCACCAGATCTTCGTACGTCGTGACGCCTCGCAGTCACTGATCGCTTCGTACCTTCGCGTTCTCGAGGCGGCCCACATGGTGCGCGGCACCCGCAGCGACGAGGGAGTTTGCACCCTATTGAACGCACCATAGGATGACCCACCCGGACGTCGAAACCGATCCGATTCCCTGACCTCGCGGAGTACCCATGGCGATCGCCGGCGTCGGCCCGGCCGTGCGATCCACTCGTCAGCGAGCAGCCGTGCGAGCGATCCTCGACGAGTCCGAAGGCTTCCGGAGCGCCCAGGAGGTCCATGACCTGCTCAAGCAGAGCGGTGAACGAGTCGGACTCACCACGGTCTACCGCTCTCTGCAGATGCTCGCCGACGAAGGAGAAGTCGACGTCCTGCGCGCGGGTGATGGCGAGATCGCCTACCGCCGATGCAGCCGCGGTCACCACCACCACCTCGTCTGTCGACTCTGCGGCCGCGCGGTTGAGGTGGAAGGTCCGACCGTCGAGCGTTGGGCCCTGAAAATGGCCGCAGACCACAACTTCGCCGACGTCAGCCACACCCTGGAGATCTTCGGCACCTGCTCCGACTGCCACAATCGCCGGACCTGAGTCGACACCTTCAGGGAGGCGATCGCTGAAGGGGAAGTCCGCGAGGGCAGAGCGCCCGAACTCACGGGGGTGGGGCAGAAACCTCGAACCGCCCCAGTTCGGCGCCACGTCACAGCGCGCTGAACCTGTGAACCGAACCGGCTGGCGCCAGCGCAACCAAGGTCACCCGCAAAATGGCGGAGACGCGCATTCCGTGGAGAGGGTCAGCGAGGCGCGTCGGCAGCGCCGTGGCCCGACCCTCAACCCTCACATGGTCGGGCCGAGGCTTGTGAACCGTCACGTTATTCCCCAGGGCTGGCGGCAGCGGGCTGCAGCTGCACCGGGCGAGTTCGATCGGCACGGCAGCGGAACCCGCGTGGGCCCGGCGTCAACCAGCCGCCGGGCCAACACGCGGGTGCGCCGCGCGTCCATCGGCACCAGCCAGCAGGTTCCCGGCGTGAACCCGCCCGGAGCGGACGGTGCAGGTAGTGACCCCGATGACCGGACCGAGTGTGAACGGTCACACTCCGGGTGCTCCTTCGGCAGTCGCACTGGCTCCGCGACGAACGAGCGCCGCGACAGCGTGTCGGTCAGACCCCGAGCTTGCGCCAGACGCCCGGCCCGGCCCGGCCGTCGGCACGCCAGCCGCTGTCCACCTTCAGGCGGTTGACGAGGTCGCGGGTGATCGGGCCGAAAAGGCCCGAGCGCAATCTCACGGGCATCTGCAACGCGCCCTGCAGTGCCTTCACCGCGGGGCCGCGTCGGCCCGGGTACAAGACTCGCCACCGGTATCTTGTCCACGCTGATCTCACCGGGACGATCAATGCCTGCCGTGGGATGAGCCGAAGCCCGGTGCCTGGGTTGGCCGCGCGGATCGCGTCGGGCGTCGAGGCCCACCGGGTCGCGATCGCGGCGAGCGTGTCACCTGCCCGGACGGTCACTGTCATCCGGAAGGGCAGTTCCGGCGCAGCGCTGACTCCGGCTCTCGCGGCTCTCGCCGCGGGTGGCGAGACGGGGGCGATATGACACGGGGTCGTGCGCGCGGCGTCGTAGGGCGCGACGAGCCCGCCGTTCACCGTCGGGCAGGGACCGTAGTCGGTGGCCGCCGCAACACCGGTCCACCACGAGGTGTGCTTCATCGCCCCGCTCCACGACAGCGAGAAGTGAACGTGGTCGGTATGGGCCTCCGGGCCGGAGTAAGCCCGCCAGCCCTCCTGCGCCCGGTAGGAACTCCAGATTCGGCGGTCCCAGATCATATACATCACACCGAGCCGCCGGGCGTTGTAGTCCTGCTCACCTGCCGGCCCGTCGGCGAGCAGCCAGTCTAAGAACCGGGCGGCGATGGTGGCCTTCCCGATCGGATCGGACGCGCCGATTCCCCAGTCCCAGCCGCGCCCCTCCTTGTGCTCGCTACGTACCCCCACGCTGCAGGCTCGGACGATGCCCATGTCGTGTCCGCCGAACGAGCTCAGCACCAGATCACGAAGGCCGGCCGTGCCCGACTTCACCGTCGGGTCGCAGGACACCTGCGGCAGGTAGGGCGACAGCGCATCCACGGTGGCCGGCGCTGCCGCCGGTGAAACGAGGGCCGGTCCGGCCACCGCTGCGACCTCGATCACCGCCGGGGCACCGCCGGCCAGCAGCGCCCCGCCCGCCAGCAGGGCGGTCATCGACCTGGTGGTCCACCGAACCTGCGCAGCAGCGCTCGGCGCCGACCACGTCATCGTCATGGGGCTCATCCCTGCGGCTTGAAGGCGACTTCGTCACCAACTGTCGCAGACATTCCACCGATAACGCGCATTTCGGGCTCCCGTGGCCCAGATCAGGGGCGCCTAGCCGCGCTGGTGGGGCGGCGCCGAGTCTTCGGGGTCATCATCAAATTCCTCTGGTGGTGTGGCGCCCCGCACGTGTTGACGCCTTCGGGGGCGGCGAGCAGGCCAACGCTCTGCTGGCCGGGGCGCCGACCCCGAGATCGCCGACCACGACGGCGTCACTGCCGCGGAGCACGCCCGGTCCCGGGGGCAGACCGCGGTCGGACAAATCCTCGCAGCCGCATGACGGTCAACAGGAGTGTGGGCAGATCGGCTGGCGACCGCCCAGCGGTCAGGTCTCGGCCTGGTCCGCGGCGATGAGCGCGGTGGTGCTGAGCGCCAGCCCGACCAGCGCGGCGAGGCCCTCCCGGCGACAGCGGATCGCGCGGCGCGTTGCCCCGCGGAGCCGTCTCGGGCTCAGTGCTGGCCGCAGGTCCTGGGCAGGCGGCTGTCAGTCGACCAGGTCAAACGCTCCCCATCCGCTGCTGATGCGGTGTGGCGCAGCCAGGGCGCCCCGGCCGGTGCCCGGGAAGACCTCAAGCGTGCCGGTGGACTTCCTCACCGCGAGAAGGTCGTTGCGCCCGTCGCCAGTGACGTCGCCGGCGGCGGCGATGTCCCGGAGCGCCCGCCAGCCGGTGCCGAGGACCTTGCCGGCGCCCAGGCGCCCCCTGCCGTTGCCGGGGTAGAGGCGCAGCCGCCCGTCTCTCACGGTGCGCGCGACCACATCAACGTGTCCGTCCCCGGTGAGGTCGCCGACCCCGGTGAGCATGTCGCGCCCGGACCAGCCAGCACCCGCCAGCAGCCGGCGCGGCCCCAGTCTCCCGGTCCCGGTGCCGGGGTACAGCCACAGCCTGCCCCCGCGTTGTACGGCGAGCACGTCGTTGCGTGCGTCGCCGGTGAAGTCGCCCACCCCGGCCAGGGCGGTCATCGTGGCCCAGCCGGTGCCAATGATGCGGGCGGGGCGCAGACCGCCAGCGCCGGTCCCCCGGTAGAGCCACAGCCGACCGGTGCGCGGGTCCCGGGCGATGACATCAGGATGCCGGTCACCGTCTAGGTCCCCAACCCCGGTCACCGCGTCCCGGCGCGCCCACGTGCCGCCGACCACCTCCCTGGGGCGCAGCCCGCCGGCCCCGTTGCCGGCAAACAGATACATCCGCTGGTCGCGGCGGTTCACCGCGAGAATGTCCGCGCCGGGACGGCCATCGAGGTCCCGGGCGGCGGTGAACGAGCGCGAGCTCACCGGCTGGCGTGGCAGTATCTGGGCGGGCGGCGCGGTGGTGGCGGGCGGCGCCGTGGTGGCGGGCGGCGCCGTGGTGGCCGGCGGGGCACCCGGCAACGGGGTGGCGCCCACGGTCGGGGGCACCGAAGGGGCCGGCACCGTCGGCCCGATCGGCGCGACGCCGATCGCGTAGGAGGCGGCCTTGGCCCGGATGTCGGCCATCAGCGGGAACAGGTACTGCCCCGGGCAGGCGGTGTTTCCGGTGTCGCGGTGAGCGGCGACGACGCCCACAGCGACCGCCGTTCCGGCGGCGAACTTGGCGGTCCCCCCGCCTTGGGAGATCAGGGTCACCGTGGCCTGGGGTTGCCCCCCGTACTGGCCGAGCTTCCAGCCGGTGACCTGAGCCATCGCCTCCACCATCGCCGCCGGTGGGGTCACCGTCTCGTAGTTGCCGATCGCGGAGACCCCCATGGTGTCCACGTTGAAGCCGCCCGCGTGCGCGCCGCGGACGGCGCTGGTGATGCTGCCGGCCCTGCCCTCATAGACCCGGCCCCACTTGTCGACGAGAAAGTTGTAGGCGATGTCCGACCAGCCCAACACCTTCGTGTCGTAGGCGTAGATGGCGCGCACCTGAGCCGCGGCGGTCTCCGGTGTGTAGTCGTTGGTCCCGGCGGTGTGGTGGATGACGACCGCCTTCACTGTGGCGTTGTACGTCGCGGCGCCGCGCAGCGTCTCATCGGCGCCCCACTGCCCGCGGGTGATGACGACCGGCGCGCCAGTCGCGGCGACCGCGGACGCCGCCGGCCCCTGGGAGGAGAGGCTGTCGTCGGCGCCCGAGGTGCCCGGGTTGACCAGCCCCACGCGTAGGTCGCGCGGTGCGGCCCCGGTTGGGGTGTCCACCCGCACCTGGACACCATCCGCGCCCGCGGTCAGCAGTGGCTCCGTTCCCGCGCGGGCCGCGCGGGCCTCCACGGTGCCCGGGTCGGGTCCGTTGTCGGGGCTCGCCAACTGCTCCCACCCGGTCCAACGGCCCGCTTCGCGGACCCGCGCATGGACCACGACCTTCGATGCTGGCATGGCCGGGTCTGCAGCCCAGCTCACCCCAGCCATGGTGAACCGAGCGGCGGACCGCTTGCCGGTGAGTACCGCCAGGTAACCGTGCCTGGCGGGGGATTCGCCCTGAAGGGTCGCGGACCCCGAGCCAGGGGCGGCAGAGTTCCCGCTGAGCGCGACCGCGTCCACCCCGGAAATCCTGTCATTGCTTACCCCCGGAGTGACCGGATGAGCCTGGCTGCGGTGCCAGTCCACGGCGGGCAAGGCCAGCAACCCGGGCACCAGCGCGACCGAAAACAAGAGTGGCGGAAGTCTCATCATGTCCCTCGGCTCGGGGTCAACTCGACGCGAAACGCGGTCGCACTACCCAGGGCATCGACACGCGACCCGGGGGCCTGAAGTGCAGGAAACGTAAGGATGGCACGCGACGAGCCGATTGCCGCCCACGAGGGGGTCGAGGGGCTGGCTCACGAGGTGAGTCGGGGAGTGACGTGAGCTGCCCTCACCGCCGTGTCGCGGGTAAGGCCACGGCCGCGCCGAAGGAACGTTCCCGTGCTGGCTGCACGGGACCCGGGCGACACCGGATGGTTCCCGCGTTCACCACGCCACCGATCGACGGGGTCGGGCAGCAACGGCAACACCTCGTTGATCTTCGGGGACTTGCGGCACCACGGCGGCAGGATCGCCGAGGAGAACCGGCGCCGCGCCCCGGTGGCCTCATCGGTGCGCTTGTCGTTGACCCGCGGCGCGACCACCTCGATCGGCCCCCGCGCAGGTCAGCACCTGCCGGACCTGGTGGCGCCCGTTGCGGACCACCAGCCGATGCCCGTGCTCATCGACCGCCTCGGCGTGCTCGCCGTCGTAGGCGGCGACCTCGGCCTCCAACGCCGCCGCCAGCATCCGCCGCGCCCCCTCACGCACGATCTCGTCCATCACCGACCCGCCCGACCCCTGGGCCGCTGGCGTGCCTCGCTCTGCACTGGCTACCGTGAGCATCGGCGTACCTTCCCGACCCGCGCCTGCCGGCGCGAGACTCGCTTGAGTTGACCTTCAGACGAACACTCGGGCACTCGGGCACGTACGCCATTCCCGATCTTGCCCATCCACAGGTTTCAAGCATGCTCTGCTATACACATTTCGTGCCAACGCCAAGGCGCCGATCGCCCAACGCGGCAAAGCCAGAAAGAAGCGCTCGGACCTACGTCTGGTCGGTCTGGGGCTGGTAGTCACCCGGGACGGGGGGATACCGCTGGCGTCC
>JBBRHF010000082.1:0-17111 GCA_038223055.1 Actinomycetes bacterium
TGCTGGCCCGCCATCCTCTTCCCATCCTGGCTGTTGGGCATGCTCGGGTTCTCGGTCCTGTTCGGCTTCTTCGATGTCCCCGCTCATGTTTTGAGCGATATTCGCCCGGAGGGACGGACCCTGCCCCGCGAGTGCGCGGGAAGAACAACGCGTCGGCGTGGTGCCCGGGCACGAACCGTGGTCGGCGAGACTGGCGCCATGCCCTCCGCCCTGCAAGACGGCGAGCCCGTCCCGGCCGACGGGGCCCTGCCCGAGGCCTCCCTGGCCACCCTCGGCGCCCGCCCGTTCGGCGTCTACGTGCATGTCCCGTTCTGTCGGACCCGCTGCGGCTACTGCGACTTCAACACCTACACGGCCGGCGAGCTCGGCGGCGGCTCGACCGGCCGGGCGACGGCCAGCCTCACGACGTACGCCGGGCAGGTCGCCGACGAGTTGCGGCTGGCCGCACGGGTGCTCGGCGGTCACAGCCCGCCGGTCGGCACCGTCTTCGTCGGCGGCGGCACTCCGACCCTGCTGCCGCCAGCCGATCTGATCGCCATTCTCGCGGCGATCGACCGCTATCTCGGCCGCGCCCCCGGCGCCGAGGTCACGACCGAAGCCAACCCGGACAGCGTCGACCAGCAGACGCTCGACGCGTTGCGTAGCGGCGGCTTCACCCGCATCTCGTTCGGTATGCAGTCGGCCGTGCCACACGTCCTCGCCACCCTCGAACGCACCCACGACCCCGAGCGGGTGCCGCTCGTCGTCGACTGGGCGCGGCGGGCGGGCTTCGAGCAGGTGAGCCTGGACCTCATCTACGGCACCCCGGGGGAAAGCGTCGTCGACTGGCGGCGCAGCGTCGAGGCGGCGCTCTCGGCCGGCCCGGACCATCTCAGCGCTTACGCCCTCATCGTGGAGGAGGGCACCCGGCTGGGCGGGCAGGTGCGCCGTGGCCTGCTGCCCGCGCCGGACGATGACGACCTGGCCGACAAGTACATCCTCGCCGACGCGACGCTGGCCGCCGCGGGCCTGCAGTGGTACGAGGTCAGCAACTGGGCCGCCGGCCCGGGCGCGCGATGCGCCCACAACGCGGGCTACTGGCGCAGCGACGACTGGTGGGGCGTCGGCCCGGGTGCGCACAGTCATGTGGCCGGCACCCGATGGTGGAACGTCAAGCACCCCGCGGCCTACGCCGCCCGGCTCGCCAGCGGCGCCAGCCCAGCATTGGCCCGCGAGGTCCTGGACGGGGAGTCCCGCCGGGTCGAGCGGGTGTTGTTGGGCATCCGGTTGCGCGAGGGTCACCCGCTGGCCGACCTGCACGAAGCGGGCCGGCGGGCCGCAGACCGGGCCCGCGACACCGGCCTGCTCGCCCCCGAGGCCTACGAGCAGGGTCGTGCTGCGCTCACGCTGCGCGGGCGGTTGCTCGCGGACGCCGTGGTCCGAGACCTGATGGACTAGCCGGTCACGTCACCAGGCGCAGGTTGATCGGGTAGCGGTAGTCTTCGCCGCGGTTGGCCGCGAGGGCCGCGATGATCGTGAGGACCAGCCAGCCGATCAGCACCGCCGGCAGCAGCACCAGTCCGACGAGCAGCAGAATCGACAGGGCCGACACCGCCACGGCGATGTAGAGCGTGATCTGGAAGTTCAGCGCCTCTACGGCCTGGCGCCGGACGAACGCCGAGCGCTCGCCCATCGTGAGCATGACGATCAACGGGCCGAGGAAGGCCAGCGCGACCATCGCGGCGACCAGCGCGCTCAGATGGGCGAACATCCCCCACATCCGCTCGTCCTGCGGGCTGAGCCGGGACGGCGTACTGGTCCACGGCGTTCCCGGCCCGTAGCCGGGTGGTGGCGGGGGTGGTGGTGGCTGCGCGTTGCTCATGACGGGTCTCCTCCCCATGACACCAACGCTACCTCGCGACCGCGGCCGCTGTGACGAAATCGATCAGCTCCTCCACCCTTCCCAGCAGGCTCGGCTCGAGGTCGGCGTAGGAGTCGACCGCGGCCAGGATGCGTCGCCAGGCGGCGGGCGGGTCGACCGGCCAGCCCAGCGCCCGGCAGACGCCCTCCTTCCACGGCTCCCCGCGCGGAATGTCGGGCCACGAGGGCAGCCCGAGCGCCCCCGGCTTGACCGCCGCCCAGACGTCGACATAGGGGTGCCCGACGACGAGCACGTGCGGCGACACGACCTGGGCCGCGATGCGGGACTCCTTGCTGCCGGTGACCAGGTGGTCGACCAGCACGCCCAGCCGCCGCGAGGGGCCCGGCCCGAACTCGGCCACGACCCCGGCCAGGTCGTCGATGCCGCCGAGGTGCTCGACCACGACGCCCTCGACTCGCAAGTCGTCGCCCCACACCCGCTCGACCAGTTCCGCGTCGTGGCGGCCCTCGACGTAAATGCGGCTGTCGCGGGCCGTGCGGGCACGGGTGGTCGCCACCGCCACCGAGCCCGACGCCGTACGGCGAGAGGCCGGCGCCGCCACGGCAGCCCGCGGTCGCACCAGCGCCACCGGGCTGCCCTCGAGCAGGAACCCGGCGCCCATCGGGAACACCCGCAGCCGCCCATACCGGTCCTCCAGCGTCACGGTCAGCCCCTGCGCGGTCTTCTCCCAGCGCAGCACCGCCCCGCAGAACCCCGTCTCGGCATCCTCGACGACCAGGCCCGAAGCGGCCTCGACGTCGGGCACCTGCCTCGGGCGCGCCCAGCCGGCGCGCAACACGTCTCCGGAGTATCTGTCCATGCCACCACCCTGCCCGTCCTACGACTCCGCAGGCAGGTGCCGCGCCGTCGCCGCGGACATCGCCGGGCCGCAACCCGCATATCATGCAGGAATGATCGTGACCCAGCCCGTCCGGCCGGCGGCGCCGTCCCAGGCACCTGAGCGACGCGGGAAGTCGGTCATGATGACCCTCCTGCTGCCCCTTCTCCTGCTCGCGGCGGGCTGCGGTGCCAGCGCGGACTCGACCGTGGCCGGTGCAGCCGCGACCACCCCCACGGAGGTGGCGACGCCCTCGACGGATCACAGCATGGACATGTCGATGGATCCCAACATGGACATGTCCACCCACCCGTCTGCCGGGCCGGTGGCCCCGGCCAGCGTGGTCGAGGTGCGGGTCGCTGTGAAGGGCGGCAAGGTGACCCCGCCGACCCACCGGGTCAAGGTCGCCAAGGGAAAGACGGTGCGGCTGGTGGTGACCACTGACGCGCTCGACGAGGTGCACGTCCACGGCTACGACGTCAAGGCCGTCGTCGCCGCAGGTGGCCCGGCGCCGGTCGAGTTCGTCGCCGACCAGGCCGGGATCTTCGAGATCGAGATGGAGAAGCAGGCCATCCAGCTGCTGCAGGTCGAGGTCCGATGAGCAACCGGATGGCCGGCAAGGAGTCGGCTCGGGCGCGGGTCGCCGAGGCGCGCGCCGCCCAGGCCCGGGCGGCCCGCCGCCGTCGGACCCAGCTCGCCGTGGGGGCGATCACCGTCGTCGTGCTGGTGGTCGCCGGCCTGGTGGCCGCGAAGGTGGCGGGGGTCGGTGGCGCTGCTGGCACCGACAGCACCGGCGGTGCAGACGCGAGCCAGGCGAGTGCCGCAGTCGTCACCGACGTCACGACCGTGCCCGCGGCGACGCTGGACGCGGTGGGTGCCGGCGATGTCGCGAGCGTGCCGAAGAAGATCGACGCGCCCGATCTGACCGTCGACGGTCTGCCCCAGCTTCTCTACGTCGGTGCCGACTACTGCCCGTTCTGCGCCGCCGAGCGGTGGCCCGTGGTGGTAGCCCTGTCCCGCTTCGGCACCTGGTCGACGCTTGGGGCCACCTCCTCCGGGAGCACCGACGCGTTCCCCGACACCCAGACGCTGTCGTTCCACGGCGCGGGGTTCACCGGGAAATACGTCTCCTTCACCGGGGTCGAGACGCGCACCAACACGATCAAGAACGGCGCCTACGCCCCGCTGGACAGCCTGAACCCCGCGGACCAGAAGGTGTTCGACACCTATAACAGGGCGCCCTACGTCGAGGGGTCGCCCGGGAGCGTCCCGTTCATCGACATCGCCGGGCGCTATGTCAACGTGGGCTCGACCTTCAGCCCCGGGCTGTTCAAGGGCAAGACCCGCGAGCAGATCGCGGCCGCACTGGCCGACCCAAAGAGCGTGATCGGCCGGGCCGTCAACGGGTCCGCCAATGTCATCACGGCCGCGCTGTGCGAGGCGACCAACCAGAAGCCGGCGGCCGTGTGCACCTCTGCCGGGGTCAAGGCCGGCGCTGCGCGACTCGCTGCCGGCTGACCCCGTGTCGACGACCCGACCGGCCCGCGACGATCCCGCCAGCCACGATCCTGCCAGCGACGATCCCGCCAGCGACGATCCAGAAAGCGAGGACCCCGCCGACGCCGAGGATCCGGCCGCTGCACCGGTGCCCGGGTGGGTGCCCGCGACGACGACGGCCCTGAGCCTGCTCGGTCTGGCCGTCTCGGCATACCTCACGGTCGAGCACTTCTCGTCCGGCACGACCCTCGCCTGCCCGGACACCGGCGCGATCAACTGCGTCAAGGTCACCGCCAGCTCTTACTCCAAGCTGTTCGGCGTGCCGGTGGCCCTGCTGGGCCTGCTGTTCTTCGTCGCGATGGTGCCGCTCTCGCTCCCGGTCGCCTGGCGGTCCCGCCACGCCGGGGTCGCCCGGCTGCGCCTGCTGCTCGCCTGCGTCGGCGTCCTGTTCGTGCTCTACCTCGTGTGGGCCGAGCTGTTCCCGATCGGGGCGATCTGCCTCTGGTGCACCGTCGTCCACGTGGTCACGGTCACCCTGTTCGGCATCGTGGTCGTGGTGGCCGCGCGCCGGCCCTAGCTGCTCGACGTACACTTGGCACTCGGATTGGGGGAGTGCCAAGGTCGAGCGGAGGTGCAACGGGTGCTGGAGGATCGCAAGCTCGAGGTGCTGCGCGCGATCGTCGAGGACTACGTCTCCACGCACGAGCCGGTGGGATCCAAGGCCCTGGCGGAGCGGCACGGCCTCGGCGTGTCTCCGGCAACGATCCGCAACGACATGGCCGCGCTGGAGGACGAGGGCTATATTGCCCAGCCCCACACCAGTGCCGGGCGCATCCCGACCGACAAGGGTTACCGCCTGTTCGTGGACCGCCTGTCCAGCGTCAAGCCGCTGTCCACGCCGGAGCGCAACGCGATCCAGGTCTTCCTCGGCGGCGCGGTGGATCTCGACGATATCGTCGGGCGCACTGTGCGCCTGCTGGCGCAGCTGACCCGCCAGGTTGCTGTGGTGCAATACCCGTCGCTGGCCCGGTCCTCGGTGCGCCACGTGGAGCTGGTCACGCTGAGCCCCACCCGCGTGCTGATGGTCCTGATCACCAACACCGGGCGGGTCGAGCAGCGCGTCGTCGAGTGCGCCGCCGACGTGCCCGAGACGCTCCTCGGTGAGTTGCGCGCCCTGCTCAACGCGGCCGTCGCCGGTGTCCGGCTGGCCGACGCGCCGGGGCGGCTCACCGACGTGACCGACCGGTTCACCCTCGAGCAACGCCCGGTGGTGGCGGTGGTGCTCTCCTCGGTGCTCGAGACCCTCGTCGAGCCGCAAGAGGAGCGCGTGGTCATGGGCGGGGCGGCCAACTTGGCCCGGTTCGGCCCCGACTTCCCCCAGAGCATCCGGCCGGTGCTCGAGGCGCTGGAGGAGCAGGTCGTGCTGCTGCGCCTCCTCGGCGAGGCGGGCGACCCCTCGCTGGTCACGGTGCGGATCGGGCACGAGAATCCCTACGAAGGGCTGGCGGCGACCTCGGTCGTCAGCATGGGCTACGGCAGCGAGAGCGAGGCCCTGGCCAAGCTCGGGGTGCTCGGGCCGACCAGGATGGACTACCCCGGAACGATGGGAGCGGTGCGCGCGGTGGCACGTTATGTCGGCAAGATCGTGGCGGAGGCCTAGGTGGCGGCGGTCGACTACTACGCCGTGCTCGGGGTGCCCCGCGACGCGACGCCCGAGCAGATCAAGAAGGCCTACCGGCGCCTCGCCCGTGAACTGCACCCCGATGTCAACCCGGACGAGGAGGAGCGCTTCAAGCAGGTCACCAACGCCTACGAGGTGCTGTCTGACCCGCAGAAGCGTGAGCTGCACGACCTGGGTGCCGATCCGTTCTCGACCGGCGGGGGATTCGGCAGCGGATTCGGCTTCTCCGACATCATGGACGCCTTTTTCGGCGGCGGCGGTGGGGCCGCGGGCAGGGGTCCGCGCATCCGGCAACGCCGCGGCCAGGACCACCTGATCCGGATCGAGGTCGACCTGCACGAGGCGACCTTCGGCACCACCCGCGAGCTCCAGGTCGAGACGGCCATGACGTGCCAGACCTGCCGGGGTGTCGGCGCCGCCTTGGGGACTCAGCCCAAGGTCTGCGACATCTGCAAGGGCCGTGGCGAGGTGCAGCAGGTGACCCGGTCGTTCCTCGGACAGGTGATGACCTCCCGGCCGTGCTCGGCCTGTCAGGGTTTCGGCAGCGTCATCCCGACCCCGTGCCTCGACTGCGGCGGCGACGGCAGGGTGCGCATCCGCCGGGCCATCAAGGTCAAGATCCCGCCCGGCGTCGACGCGGGGACCCGCATCCAGCTCGCGGGCGAGGGCGAGTCCGGCCCCGGCGGCGGCCCGCCCGGTGACCTGTTCGTGGAGATGGTCGAGAAGCAAGACCCCATGTTCCACCGCCGCGGTGACGACCTCCTGTGCACGGTTGCCGTCGCGATGACGGCGGCTGCCCTCGGCACCACGGTCCAGCTCGAGACCCTCGATGGCCCGCGCACCTTGGAGGTCAAGTCCGGCACCCAGTCGGGGCAGACGTTGAACCTGCCGGGGCTCGGTGTCGCGCACCTGCGCGGCGGGGGGCGCGGCGAGATCGTCGTGCACATCGAGGTGCAGACCCCGACCCGCCTCGACGACGCACAGATCGACCTGGTGCGTCGGCTCGCGGTCCTGCGCGGCGAGGAGGGTCCGGTCAACGGGCAGGTCACCCCCCGCCAGGAGGGCTTGTTCTCCCGGCTGCGCGACGCCTTCAACCAGCGGTGAGCATCGTCGCGCCGTGAGCGCGCCGGTCTTCCTGGCCGAGCGGGCCCGGCTGCTCGCCGGCGACCATGTCGTCCTCGACGGGCCCGAGGGGCGTCACGCGGCGACCGTACGCCGACTTGGGCCGGGGGAGTCCGTCCTACTCACCGACGGCGCCGGGCTCTCGGTCGATGCGGTCGTCGTCGCAGCCGAGCCCGACCTGCTCCGGCTGGCCGTCCGCTCCCGCCGTGAGTCCGCGCCGCCGCAGCCGCGCCTCGTCGCCGTACAGGCGCTGCCCAAGGGCGACCGCGGCGAGCTGGCCGTCGAGATGCTCACCGAGGTCGGCGCCGACGTTGTCGTGCCGTGGTCGGCGGCGCGCTGCGTGACCCAGTGGCGCGGCGCGCGGGGGGAGCGGGCGCTGGAGCGGTGGCGCAGCACGGCTCGCGAGGCCGCCAAGCAGGCGCGGCGGGACCGGTTCCCGCTGGTGGCCGACCCCGTCTCGTCGACGCAGGTGGCGGGGCTGCTGGCGAGCGCTGCCTTAGGTGTCGTGCTGCACGAGGAGGCGGTCGACGCCCTCGCGGCCGCCGTGCTGCCCGGCGGCGGTGACATCGTGGTCGTGATCGGCCCCGAGGGCGGCATCGGCCCGGAGGAGACCGCGATGTTCGCGGCGGCCGGCGCATCGTCCTACCGGCTCGGGCCGACCGTGCTGCGCACATCCACCGCCGGGCCGGCGGCGCTCGCGGTGCTGCTCTCGCGGACCGATCGCTGGTGCTGACGCGCTCAGCGGACCGTGAACGACTTGCTGTCGCGCTCGACCAGAGCGCCGGTCTCGGCGTTGTCGTCGTAGGCCCGCAGCGAGTAGGACCCCGCCGGCAGGCTCAGCTTGGTGCTGGCCGAGGCGAACTCGCCCATCGCCGTGGTGACCGTGGTCGTGGTCACCTCGGTCGCGCCGCGCAGGACCTTCAGCGTGACGTTGCCCTCGAAGGCCGTGCCGTACACCGACACCGTGACCGGCGACGCGGCCCGATCGCCCTGCCGTGGGGCCAGGATCCAGATCAGCCCCTGTACGTCGAGCTTGGGCGCCCGGGCGAAGGACCGGTCGGCCAGCGCCAGGTGGCCCCAGAGCACGTCGACGGGCCGCCCGCCGAAGGTCAGCTTGACCTTGCGCACGGACAGGTCCGCGGCCGTCGCGGTGTAGACCAGCTGCTGCAACGCCACATCGGCCGCCGCGTCGGACAGGTTGGCGGTCGTGGCCGCCCGGCTCAGGTCGACCGTCGCGGTTCCCCCGGCGATGGAGACGCCCCGCACGGTGGCGTCCTTGGGCCACCGGGAGGAGTAGTCGGGGTCCTGCGCGGGGGTGGCGAACATCTGGGTCAGCGCTGTGGTGATCTTGTCGGTGACCAGCCGGGTCCGGTGGAACTCGCGGTAGAGCCTCGGCCCGCTCCCGTCGTCGTGCTGGTAATAGACCGGCACGGTGACGGTCGAGGCCGCGGTCCTCGGTGTCGAGCGCAGCGGAACCGGGGCGCCGGTCGTCGGCGCCGACGAGGTCGGGGTCGAGGTCGGGGTCGGGGTCGAGTTCGGGCTGGTGGAACTCGTCGGCGCGGGCGAACCCCCGCCAGCCACCGCGGTGGTGTCGTCACTGCCCTTGCCGGTCAGGCCGAACCACAGCCCCCCGGCTGCCAGGCCGAGGCCGGCCGCGGCGGCGAGGGCCAGCGCCGGGTGCCGCCACCAGGACCGCCGCCGCCGCGCCTCGATGCCGGTCCGGATGTGGCCCAGCCCGTCGCCCGAGGGGTCCACCATGTCGGCCTCCGCTTCCAGCGCACGGCGCAGCCGTGCGGCGATCAGGTCATCGTCGGGGGTAGTCACGCCATCTGCTCCAGCTTCGCCCGCAGCGCGGCGATGCCGCGCGATGCGTGGCTCTTGACCGTGCCCCGGCTGATCCCGAGCGCGTCGGCGATCTCGGTCTCGGACAGATCCGCGTAGTAGCGCAGCACCAGCACCTCGCGCTGGCGTTCGGGCAGCCGGCGCAAGGCGTCGAGGATGGCTTCGTTCTCGAGGGCGGCGAGGGCGGCCTGCTCCGCGCTGTGGGCGTCCGGCGGCGGCCCGGAGGCATGGCGTTCGGCCACCCCGCGATGGCGCAGCGCCGAGCGGGAGCGGTTGACGACCGACTGGCGCAGGTAGGGCAGGGCGCGGGCGGGGTCGCGCAGCCGCCGCCACGCTCCGTGCATCGCGATGAACGACTCCTGCACGATCTCCTCCGCGGCGCCCTGGTCGTGCACCAGCAGGGCGCCCAGGCGCACCAGCGACCGGTAGTGGGCGGCATAGATGGCCGTGACCGCCTCGTCGGGGTCCCACGAGGTCGATGCGCTCACCCTGCTCCCCTCGTGGGGTCGCCCGGTCCGGCTGACCGCCTCGACCAGTGCTGATGCCACGCCTGTACGACGCGCAGTACGCCGGTCCGGTTTACCGCCCCGGTCAACCGGGCGGCCAGGTTAGCGGCCGGCCGGCGAGCACGTGTCCGTGCACATGGAACACCGACTGCCCGGCCGCGGCGCCCGTGTTGAACACCAGGCGGTAGGCGTCCTGCCCGTCGGCGGCCGCCACCTCGGCCGCGACGCGCACCATCGCGGCCAGGATCGTCGGGTCGGCCGTGGCGAGCGCGGCGAGGTCACGGTGGTGATCCCGCGGGACGACGAGCACGTGGGTGGGCGCCTGGGGGTCGACGTCGCGAAAGGCCAGCACCGCGTCGCTCTCCGCGACCACGGTTGCGGGGATCTCGCCGGCAACGATCCGGCAGAACAGGCAGTCCTCGGTCACGGGCCAGACTGTATCCGCGCCGGATCGCCTACCATGTTCCAACGGGTCTGGCGGTCAGCCAGACGCGCGGACGCACGAGTAACGGGAAGCAGGGCGAGCAGGCCGCACGGCCGATGGCATGGCAGACACCCCCCCAGCCCAGTCGAAGATCGTGATCCCGGCGAGCCAGCCGATGGTCTCGGTGCTCGGCTCCACCGACGAACTGCTCCGGGTCGTCGAGGCGGCCTTTCCCACGACGGACATCCACGTGCGGGGCAACGAGATCACGGTGACCGGTGAGCCGGCCGAAGTCGCCGTCATCGGCCGCCTCTACGACGAGGTGTCCGCCGTCCTGCGCGCCGGGCAGGGCCTCACGATCGAGTCGATCGGGCGGATGGTGACCATGCTGCGGACATCGACCGAGGCCGGAGAGCGGCCGGCGGAGGTGCTGACCCTCAGCATCCTGTCCAACCGCGGTCGCACGATCCGGCCCAAGACGCTCAACCAGAAGCGCTACGTCGACGCGATCGACAAGCACACAGTGGTCTTCAGCATCGGGCCGGCCGGCACGGGCAAGACCTACCTGGCGATGGCGAAGGCGGTCCAGGCGCTGCAGGCCAAGCAGGTCACCCGGATCATCCTCACCCGCCCGGCGGTCGAGGCCGGGGAGCGGCTCGGCTTCCTTCCGGGCACGCTCTTCGAGAAGATCGACCCCTACCTGCGCCCGCTCTACGACGCGCTGCACGACATGATCGACCCCGACTCGATCCCGCGGCTGATGGCCGCCGGCACCATCGAGGTCGCCCCCCTTGCATACATGCGGGGCCGCACGCTCAACGACGCGTTCATCATCCTGGACGAGGCCCAGAACACCTCGGTCGAGCAGATGAAGATGTTCCTGACCCGCCTGGGTTTCGGCTCGAAGATGGTGGTCACCGGCGACATCACCCAGGTCGACCTGCCCTCGGGCACGCGCAGCGGCCTGCGCGTCGTCCAGGAGATCCTCGAGGGCGTCAAGGACGTGCACTTCTCCCGCCTGGCCAGCAGCGACGTCGTGCGCCACCGGTTGGTGAGCGACATCGTCGATGCCTACGGGCGGTGGGACGAGACTCGCGAGGCCGCGCAGGGCGACGACGTACGCCGGGGTGCCGCGCCCGGCAAGCGGGGCCGGCGGTGAGCATCGAGGTCAACAACGAGTCCGGCGTCGAGGTGGACGAGCAGCGCCTCGCCGACCTGTCCCGGTTCCTCCTCGACCGGCTCACGGTCCACCCCCTGGCCGAGCTGTCGGTGCTGCTGGTCGACACCGCGGCGATGGAGGCCCTGCACAAGCACTGGATGGACGAGGACGGCCCCACCGACGTGCTGTCCTTCCCGATGGACGAGCTGCGCCCCGGCAGCGAGGACCACGAGCCCGAGCCCGGTTTGCTCGGCGATGTCGTGCTGTGCCCCCAGGTCGCCCAGGCCCATGCGGCTACGGCCGGTCACTCGACCGAGGCCGAGCTGCACCTGCTGTGCACGCACGGCATCTTGCACCTGCTGGGCTACGACCACGCCGAGCCCGCTGAGCACCGCGCCATGTTCCGCCTGCAGCACGAGCTGCTGACGGCCTGGTCAGAGAGTCCGTGACCGCCGTGGTGCTGATGCTCGTCGCCGCCGTCGTACTCATCGTCCTTGGGGGGTTGTCGGCCGGCGCGGAGGCGGCGCTGTCGCGGGTGTCCCGGGTCGCGACCGAGGACTTCGACAAGGCGGGTCGACGCGGGGCGAGCCAGCTGCGCCAGGTCGTGGACGACCCGGCGCGCTATCTCAACGTGCTGACCCTGCTGCGGGTGACCAGCGAGCTGCTGGCGACCGTTCTGGTGACCGCGGTGGCCATCGACAGGTTCGACCGGCAGTGGGAGGCGCTCGCTGTGGCGGGGGCCACCATGGTGGTGGTGTCTTACATCCTCGTCGGGGTCTCGCCGCGGACGCTCGGTCGCCAGCACGCAGCCTCGATCGCGTTGGTGAGTGCCCGCCTCGTGCAGCCCCTGGCGCGTGTCATGGGACCCCTGCCGCAGCTGCTGATCCTGATCGGCAACGCGGTGACCCCGGGTCGCGGCTTCCGCGACGGCCCGTTCGCCTCCGAGGCCGAGCTGCGCGAGCTGGTCGACCTGGCCCAGGAGAACAAGCTGATCGAGGACCGCGAACGGATGATGATCCATTCGGTGTTCGAGCTGGGCGACACCATCGTGCGCGAGGTCATGGTGCCGCGCACCGACGTGGTGTTCCTCGAGCGGACCAAGACGCTGCGCCAGGCCCTGTCGCTCGCGTTGCGCAGCGGGTTCAGCCGCATCCCGGTGGTCGGTGACGGGACCGACGACGTGGTCGGGGTGGTCTACCTCAAGGACGTCGCCCGGCGGGTCTATCACTACCGCGACGGCGAGTCGACCGAGCGCGTGGAGTCGGTCATGCGGCCGGCCTCGTTCGTGCCCGAGAGCAAGCCCATCGACGAGCTGTTGCGCGAGATGCAGACCGCCCAGATCCACATGGCGATCGTCGTGGACGAATACGGCGGCACCGCGGGCATCGTCACGATCGAGGATGTGCTCGAAGAGATCGTGGGCGAGATCACCGACGAGTACGACGTGGAGGAGCAGCTCGTCCATGAGCTCCCGGATGGGTCCTTGCGGGTGAGCACCCGCCTCAACATCGGCGAGCTGGCCAGCCTGCTGGACGTCGACCTCGACGACGACGACGTCGACACCGTGGGCGGGTTGCTCGCCAAGCACCTGGGCCGGGTTCCGCTCCCCGGCGCACACGTGGTGGTCGACGGCGTCGAGCTCACCGCGGAGTCGACCCAGGGGCGGCGCAACCGCATCGGCACCGTTCTCGTCCGCAAGATCGACCCGGAGTCGGTCGCCCCGGACCGCCAGGCGTCAGTCGATGTCTGATCCCGCCCGGTCGTCTGACCCTGCCCGGTCGTCTGACCCTGCCCGGTCACCTGACCCCGCCCAGCTACCTGACCCCGCCCAGTTGTCCGGTGACGTGGCCGTGCTCTCGGCCGAGGACGCCAAGCTGCTCACCCTGGCGCGCGGCGCGCGGGGCCGGGCCGGTGCACCGGAGGGCGCCGCGGTGCGCGACGACATGGGCCGGACCTACGCCGCCGCGTCGGTCCGGCTCACGTCCCTTCGCCTCAGCGCCCTGCAGGCGGCGGTCGCGGCGGCGGTGTCCAGCGGGTCCACGGGCTTCGAGGCCGCGGTTGTCGTCAGCGCGGCCGAGGTGTTCGGCGTCGAGGACCTGGCCCTGCTCGACGAGATTTCCTGTGGGGGCCGGGTGCGTGCGCGGCCCGACGGGACCCTGGTGCGCGCGAGGGTCTAGCTCGCGGCGCGCGAGTCCTTATGCAGCCCGGAGTCCTTGAGTAGCCCGGCGAGGGCCGAGACCGCATCCCGCCGCGGGTCGCCTGAACCGGTGACGAGCGCGGCCAAGACGGCGCCGTCGACCACCGCGACCAGCCGATCGACCGGCGCCCGGGCCGGGTCGACGGCACAGCGGTCCAGGACGGCCGCGACCAGGTCGCCCATCTGCGCCTTGGCGGACTGCAAGACCTCGGCGAGGTCCGGCCGCCGAGCCGACGCCACGAACAACTCGTAGAAGCCGAGCAGGGCCGGCCCGTCGCTGTCGGGGTGCAGCACGTCGAGCACGAGCCGAGCCGTGGCGCGGGCTGCACGCGGAGCCGGTCGGACGCGCTCCAGCCGTGCGCGGGATCGCTCCAGGTTGCGGTCCAGCAGATCTGTCGCGGCGGCGACGGCGAGGATGTCGGCCGAGCCGAAGTAGTAGGTCATCGACGCGAGCGGGATGCCCGCCCGCCCGGCCACAGCCCGGTGGGTGACGGCGTCGAGGCCCTGCTCGCCGAGGACAGCCCCGGCGGCTGAGGCAATCATGCTGCGGCGCGCCTGCCCCTTGGCGGTCGGACCGGCGGGCATCAGCCGATCCCGGCGCACGTCAGACCGGCGGCGGTGAACGGGGAGCAGCCCATGATGTCTCCGATGTGAACAATAGTACGAGAAAAACAGAACGAGAGTCTGACAGTACGCCGACCGCCGCACGGTAGTCGGTGGCGCGGACGGGTGTCCAGATGAGCGACAATCGCGGACATGACCGGCGACGATGCCCCCGAACATCACGAGCGAGCACAGCAGGAGCTGCCACCGCACCGGGCCGGGTTCGCCTGCTTCGTCGGTCGGCCCAATGCGGGCAAGTCGACGCTGACCAACGCCCTGGTGGGGCAGAAGGTCGCGATCACGTCCAGCAAGCCGCAGACGACCCGCCGCGTCGTACGCGGCATCGTGCACCGTCCTGGCGCCCAGCTCGTCGTCCTGGACACTCCCGGCCTGCACAAGCCCCGGACCCTGCTCGGTGAGCGGCTCAACGCCGAGGTCCGAGCGGCCTGGGCGGAGGTGGACGTGATCGGCTTCTGCGTGCCGGCCGACGAGACCGTCGGCACCGGTGACCGGTTCATCGCCCGGGAGCTCGCCGCGGCGGGGGGGACCCCGAAGATCGCGATCGTCACCAAGACCGACCGCGCCAGTCGTGACGCGATCGGCAAGACGCTCATGGCGGTGTCCCGGCTCGGCCAGGAAGTCGGTCTCGACTGGGCCGAGGTCGTTCCCGTGTCGGCGGTGTCCGGGGAGCAGGTCGAGCTGCTGGCCGAGCTCCTGGGCCGGCAGCTGCCCGCCTCGCCGCCGCTGTATCCCGCGGGTGACCTCACCGACGAGCCCGAGCAGATCATGGTGGCCGAGCTGATCCGGGAGGCCGCCCTCGAGGGGGTCCGCGACGAGCTGCCGCACTCCATCGCCGTGGTCGTGGAGGAGATGGTCCCGCGCGAGGGCCGGCCCACGGCCCGCCCGATGCTCGACGTACACGCGTTCCTGTATGTCGAACGGGACAGCCAGAAGGCGATCATCATCGGGCCCAAGGGCTCCCGGCTGCGAGACATCGGCACCGCGGCCCGCAAGCAGATCGAGCCGCTGCTGGGCACCCCGATCTTCCTTGACCTGCATGTGACGGTGGCCAAGGACTGGCAGCGTGACCCGCGCCAGCTGCGCAAGCTGGGCTTCTGAGTCCGCCCGACCCGTCCGACCCGCTGACGCGCCCGACCCGCCGCCGCGCCCGAACGGCCGCCGCGCCCGAACGGCCGCAACGCCCGAACGGCCGCAACGTCCGAACAAGCGTGCGCGATGGACTCCGCTTGTTCGGACGTTACGGCGGCGCGCCGGCCGACTAACGATCCAGACGCAATCCGCCACCCAAGTCCCCGTCCGCCGCGACACGGGGTAGGCCCGGGCGGCTGGTGCGGTAGGCTCGTGTCCGTGCGGTGCAGCCTGCTTCTTCGTTGCCGCGTCGAGGGCCTCTCCTAGAGCCGGTCCCCTCGTCGCGGAGTGAACGTGCCGTCCGGCCGCAGCCCACCGCACCCGACAGGTGACCACCATGCGCAACCAGCAGCAGCCCTCGAGCATGCCGATCCACCGCTATGCCCCGTTCACCCCCATCGACCTCCCCGACCGCACCTGGCCGACCACGGCCATTTCGGCGGCGCCCCAGTGGTGCGCCGTCGACCTGCGCGACGGCAACCAGGCCCTGATCGACCCGATGAGCCCGGCCCGCAAGCGGCGGATGTTCGACCTGCTGGTGCGGATGGGCTACAAGGAGATCGAGGTCGGCTTCCCGTCGGCCAGCCAGACCGACTTCGACTTCGTCCGCCAGCTCATCGAGCAAGACCTGATCCCCGACGACGTCGTCATCCAGGTGCTGACCCAGGCCCGCGACGCCTTGATCGAGCGGACGTTTGAGTCAATCCGCGGCGCCAAGCAAGCCGTCGTGCACCTTTACAACTCGACCTCGACCTTGCAGCGCCGGGTCGTGTTCGGGTTGGACCGGGAAGGCATCGTGGACATCGCCACGCAGGGTGCCCGGCTGTGCCAGAAACTCACCGAGACGGTGCCCGACACTGACGTCTACTTCGAATATTCCCCGGAGTCCTACACCGGGACCGAGCTCGAGTTCGCCGCCGAGATCTGCAACGCCGTCAACGACATCTGGCAACCCACTCCCGACCACAAGGTCATCGTCAACCTGCCTGCCACGGTGGAGATTGCGACGCCCAACGTCTACGCCGACTCGATCGAGTGGATGCACCGAAACCTGGCCTACCGCGACTCGGTCATGCTCTCGCTGCACCCGCACAACGACCGGGGCACCGCCGTCGCCGCGGCCGAGCTCGGCGTCATGGCCGGCGCCGACCGGGTCGAGGGGTGCCTGTTCGGCAACGGCGAGCGCACCGGCAACGTGTGCCTGGTCACCCTGGGCCTCAATCTTTTCGCGCAGGGAGTCGACCCGCAGATCGACTTCTCCGACATCGACGACGTGCGCCGGACCGTGGAGTACTGCAACCAGATCAACGTGCACGAGCGCCACCCCTACGGCGGGGACCTGGTCTACACCGCGTTCTCCGGGTCCCACCAGGACGCCATCAAGAAGGGCCTGGAGTGGATGGAGCGCGACGCGGTCGCTGCGGGGACCGCACTCGGCGACTTCCGCTGGGCGGTTCCCTACTTGCCGATCGATCCGCGCGACGTCGGCCGATCCTACGAGGCCGTCATCCGGGTCAACTCCCAGTCCGGCAAGGGCGGCGTCGCCTACATCATGAAGACCGAGCACTCGCTGGAACTGCCGCGGCGGCTGCAGATCGAGTTCTCCCAGGTGATCCAGGCGCGCACCGAGCACGACGGCGGTGAGGTGTCCCCGGCGCAGATGTGGGCGGCATTCGAGGCCGAGTACCTCTCCCGCCGTACGCCGGTGGGACTGGAGTCTCACCACACCTCGTCCGCGGTGGGTGTCGACGACGAGCTGACCGTCGACGTCTCGGTCGATGGCACCTCGTTGTCGCTCACGACGACGCTTCGTCCGACGTCCGATCGTGCCGTGCCGGTCGCGTTCGGGTGGCATCCCTATCTGCGGCTCCCGGGAGCGCCACGCCGGTCGTGGCGACTTCTCCTCCCGGCCCGCGACCACATCGAGCTCGACGGGCGCGGTCTACCGACAGGCCGGTCGACCCCGCAACCGGCCGAGGCCCTTCCCGTCGGCGATCGGACGTTCGACGACCTGTATGCATTGACGGGCGGTCGTGAGCTAGCACTCGAAGGCGGAGGACGGCGGGTGGCGGTCAGCTACGGCAAGGGGTATGCCTACGCCCAGGTCTTCGTGCCACCGCGCCGCAGGTTCGCATGTCTCGAAGCGATGACGGCCGCAACGAACTGCCTGGTCGTCGGCGGCTGCCCGATGGT
>JBBRHF010000083.1:0-16583 GCA_038223055.1 Actinomycetes bacterium
TCGCCGCGGCCGCGGCTGCGCGGCTGCGGGCCCACTCGGCCGCCCGGACGAGCGCGGCCGCGGGCCGGGTCGTCGGCGCGCATGCCGCTGGCGTCCCGGCCGACTACCAGCGCCTCTATGCAGCCGCCGCACGGACGTGCCCGGGACTGCCCGCCACGGTGCTCACCGCGATCGGGCAGGTCGAGACCGGCCACGGGCGCAACACGGCGACGTCGTCGGCGGGGGCGCAGGGGCCAATGCAGTTCCTGCCCTCGACCTTCGCCGGCTACGCCGTGGACGGCGACGCGGACGGCCGGGCCGAGATCACCAGCCCGGCCGACAGCATCTTCTCCGCCGCCAGATATCTGTGCGCCAACGGCGCCGGCCGCGGCCCCGAGGCGCTGCACGGCGCGATCTGGCACTACAACCACGCCGAGTGGTATGTCCGGCTCGTGCTCGACCTGGCCGGCCAGCTCACGACACCATCCCCCTCGACGCCCTGACGTCCGACCTCGACGTCCTGACGCACCGCGCGGCGGTCAGCTGGGCTCGTCGTCGGGGCCGGGCCGGCCGCCGAGCATGCCACCGATGCCCTTGAGGGCCTCACCGAGCTCGCTCGGCACGATCCAGACCTTGTTGGAGCTGCCGGCAGCGATCTTGGGCAGCGTCTGGATGTACTGGTAGGCGAGCAACTTCTGGTCCGGGTTGCCGGCGTGGATGGCTTCGAAGACCTTCTGGATCGCCTGGGCCTCGCCGTCGGCGCGCAGCACCGCGGCCTGCGCGTCGCCCTCGGCCTTGAGGATCGCGCCCTGGCGCTCGCCCTCGGCGGTGAGGATCTGGGACTGCTTGAACCCCTCGGCGGTGAGGATCGTGGCTCGCTTCTCACGGTCGGCTCGCATCTGCTTCTCCATCGAGTCCTGGATGGAGGCGGGCGGGTCGATGGCCTTGATCTCCACCCGGTTGACCCGGATGCCCCACTTGCCGGTCGCCTCGTCCAGCACGAGGCGCAATGCCGCGTTGATGTGGTCGCGCGAGGTCAGCGTCTCCTCGAGGTTGAGGTTGCCGACCACGTTGCGCAGCGTCGTCACGGTGAGCTGCTCGACGCCCTGGATGTAGTTGGCGATCTCATACGTCGCCGACTTGGCGTCGGTGACCTGAAAGTAGATGACCGTGTCGATGCCGACGACGAGGTTGTCGGCGGTGATCACCGGCTGCGGCGGGAACGACACGACCTGCTCCCGCAGGTCGATCAGCGGCCGCAGCTTGTCGACGAACGGCATCAGCACGGTGAGCCCGGGGTTGAGGGTGCGCGAGTAGCGCCCGAGGCGCTCGACCACGCCGGCCCGGGCCTGCGGCACGATGCGGACAGTCTTGCTGAGAACCACCAGCACCAGCAGGACGAGCAGGGCGAGTACGACGAGGGGGACAACGGCGTCCACTACAGCTCCGATTCATAGACGATGGCGGTCGCGCCGTCGATCTGGACAACCTCGACGGTGCGACCCGCCTCGATGACATGGGACGGGTCGTAGGTGCGGGCCGACCAGACCTCACCCTTGAGCTTGATCATGCCGCTGCGCCCGTCGACCTGCTCGAGCGCCACCGCCGGCTGGCCGATGAGGGCGGCCACCCCGGTGCGCGAGACCGACGGAACCCGCAGATGCCGAAGGGCCACCGGCCGCACGACGCCCAGCATCGCGACCGCGACGGCCAGCGCCGCCACCACCTGAAGCAGGACCGCTCCGCCGGCGAAGGCCACGGCCCCGCCGGCCAACGCACCGGCGGAGAGCATCAGGAAGATCAGGTCCAGGGTGGTCACCTCGACCACGCCGAGCAGGACGGCCAGGCCGAGCCACAGCGCCCAGTCGTAGTCCCCCATCAGCTCCCCCTGCCCGTCACGATGCCATGAGGCATACCACCGACTGTAGGCGCTCGGTCGGCGCTATGCCTCACTCACGAGGGGCGCATCGCGCGAGCTGCCCACCGGGCGCCGGTGCGCTCGACGTCCAGCGTCAGGCCGAACGTCTCGCCCAGGGCGGAGGCGGTCAGGGTGGTCTCCAACGGCCCGTCCGCCACGACCCGCCCGCCCCGGAGCAGCAGCACGTGGGTGAACCCCGGCGGGATCTCCTCGACGTGGTGGGTGACCAGCACCATCGCGGGGGCGTAGACGTCCTGGGCCAGGTCGGCGAGGCGGCGAACGAGGTCCTCCCGGCCCCCGAGGTCGAGCCCGGCGGCCGGCTCGTCGAGCAGCATCAGCTCGGGGTCGGTCATCAGCGCGCGGGCGATCTGCACCCGCTTGCGCTCCCCCTCGGACAGCGTCCCGAACCTGCGTGCGGCGAGGTGGGCGACCCCGAGGGCCGCAAGCAACTCGTCGGCGCGGCCCGCGTCGAGCTCGTCGTAGGGTTCGCGCCACCGCCCCACCACGGCGTACGACGCGGTGAGCACGACGTCGCGCACCGTCTCCCTCGGCGGGAGCCGGTCGGCCAGCGCCGCACTCGAGAGCCCGATCCGGGGGCGCAGCTCGAAGACATCCACCGCGCCGAGGGTCTCGCCCAGGACGCTGACGCTTCCCCGGCTGGGGTGCAGGTTGGCCGAGGCCAGCGCCAGCAACGTCGTCTTGCCGGCGCCGTTGGGGCCGAGCACCACCCAGCGCTCACCCTCGGCTACCTGCCAGTCGACGCCGTCGAGGAGGACCGAGCCGCCGCGCAGCACGCTGACCCCGTCGAACTCCAGCACATCGGACATGCCGGTCAACCTAGCGAGGGTGCCTATCCTGGGCAGATGTCGGCCTATCCCGGGCGCCTCTCGGCCCACCCGCAGCGGGTGAGAACCCTGCCCGCCGCCGCCCGTCTCGTCGCCTGGGGCAACGCCGCCCTGGCCGGCTCGGTGAGCCTGGACGAGGCCACCGAGCGCATCACCGGCGGCGACCCGGGACACCGCGTCGTCGGTCTGCCCGGCGAGCCCGGCCCCGTCGGCTTCTCGCTAGCCCTGGGCCGGCTGCAGGCGCTGGGTGTCCCCGAGCTGCGGCTGGTGCTGCCGGTTCCCGGCGACCCGACCGGGCTGCCTGGGCCGCCCGCCTTCAACGAGGTCGCCATCGAGATCGGCCACGCCGTGCTGGCCCCGATACCAGCCGCCGGGATAGCACCTGCGGCGACGCCACCGGCCGCGATGCCACCTTCTGCGGAGGGCGGCCGGTCGCTCGGGCTGCTGGAACGGGCCCGCGGCGCCTGGGTGGTGAGCGAGGTCGAGGCGAGCCGGGTGACGCCGATGTCGGTGCCCGACGCCCACCGCTTGCTGCGGGCCGAGCTGCTCGAGGTCACCGAGGAGCTGGTGCGTCTCGACGTGGCCCGGTGGAGCCCCGAGGTGGCGGCGGCGCTGCGCGAGCTGCGGTCCCGGACCGAGGACCCGGTGCTGCCGCCGTCCTGCTCGCTGCAGGCCCACCAGATGCTGGCGCTCGCCGGGCGGCTCGGCGCCGTCGTCGCGCTCGGCAGCGCCACCGACGGCGCCGCCATCACCGCGACCGAGATGGTTGCCAGGGCTCAGGTTCTTCGCCGGCTCGGCATCGCCGTGCGACGGGCTGTCGAGGCCGCCTGCACCGACGCCAACTAACCGGTCCCCCGCAGCCGGCGGGCGCGTCGATACATCACCACCGCCGTGGTGTCGTCACCGAACGCGGCAACGAGCTTCGATGTCTTCACCATCTGCGTGAACGGCCCCATGAAGCCGCGGAACGCCTCGCTGCCCTCCAGGCTTCCGGCCGGTGCCTGGCAGACGATGTCCTCGGCGCACCCGACGTTCCTGGCTACAGATCGAGCACCAGGGAGAGGGCCTCGTCGACTCGCTGCATCTCCTCAAGAGTGAGGAAGCCGGTGGGTTCGGACAGGCGGTTCAGGTCGACGGTGGCGATCTGGTCGCACATCACCAACGTGTGGCTGTCGCCGATCTCGACTGCCGGGCGAAAACTGGTCTCGCGGGCGCTGGTGCTGGTGAAGGCGACGACCCAGGTGCTGAGGGTGAGCCAGTCCGGCTGCAGCACGACGGCGTACCGGCCGCCCTGCTGCTCGTGACCCTTGCCTCGCGCGGGCAGCCGGTAGACCTCACCCCTCATGCAGCGCGGCCAAGTCCTGCTGGATCGCCTCGATCTCAGCGAGGTCGGCGGGGTCGTCCTTGATCGCCCGGGCCTCTGCCGCAGCGACCTGGCGGCGTTCGTCGCGCTTCATCGCCGCGAGGGCGACCCGGATGACCTGGTCGGCGCTCTCGTGCCGCGAGGCACCGATCTCCAGGAGCAGGTCGCGGGTGCTGGTCTGGACCTTGACGGTGGTGGTGTCAGCCATATCCAGAGTCTACTCCTGGTAGACCGCCCCTTCGTTCCGGGTGGCTGAACGAGACGCCACCACCGTGGCGCGAGGAACACTCGAGCCGTGACTCCATTGCCGAGTCGGGCTACACCACCCCCGCCGACCGGTAGACGTCGAGGGTGCGGGTGGCCACCGTCGTCCAGGAGAACTGCTCGAGCGCCCGGCGCCGCCCGGCCTGCCCCATCAGGCGGCCCCGCTCCGGGTCGGCGAGGACGACGTTGATCCGCTCGGCCAGGTCACCTTCGAACTTCGCGGCGTCCACCGGCGTGCCGCTCCCGTCCTCGGCCTGCTCGATCGGCACCAGCAGCCCGGTCTCGCCGTCGGCCACGACCTCGGGGATGCCGCCGGTGGCGGTCGCCACGACCGGTGCGAGGCAGGCCATCGCCTCGAGGTTGACGATGCCCATCGGCTCGTAGACCGACGGGCACACGAAGACCGAGGCGTGGCTGAGGATCTGCACCACGTCGGGCCTGGGCAGCTTCTCCCTGATCCACACGACCCCCTGCCGCTCGCGGCGCAGCGCCTCGACCAGAACGGTGACCTCGGCCAGGATCTCCGGGTTGTCCGGCGCACCGGCACACAGCACCAGCTGGACGTCGGGGTCGATCGAGCGGGCGGCCCGCAGCAGGTGCGGCAGCCCCTTCTGGCGGGTGATCCGCCCGACGAACACCACACTGCGCCGGGCCGGGTCGATGCCGTGGCGCTGGAGGACGTCGGTCCCGCTGTCCGGCTGGTATTCCTCGATGTCGATGCCGTTGTGCACCACATGGACCTTGTCGGGGTCGATGTCGGGATAGCAGCGCAGCACGTCCTCGCGCATGCCGGCCGACACCGCGATGAGCGCGTCGGCGGCCTGGAAGGCCGTGCCCTCGGACCACGAGGAGACGGCGTAGCCTCCGCCGAGCTGGTCGGCCTTCCACGGCCGCAGCGGCTCGAGGCTGTGGGCGGTCGCGACGTGCGGGACGCCGTGCAGGAGCTTTGCGATGTGGCCGGCGAAGTTGGCATACCACGTGTGGGAGTGCACGAGATCCGCCCCCGCACAACCGCTCGCCATCGCCAGGTCGGCGCCCAGCGCCCGGAGCGCGCCGTTGGCGGCGGCGAGCTCGACCGGCACGTCGTACGCCGTGACGCCGGGCTCGTCGCGTGGCTTGCCCATGCAGTGCACCCGGACCTCGACCAGGCGCCGGAGCTCGCGGGCGAGGTACTCCACATGGACGCCAGCACCCCCGTAGACCTCGGGCGGGTACTCGCGGGTCAGCAGGTCGATGCGCATGCGGCCATGATGGCGCGTCGGGCGGGACCACGGACAGAGGCCAGGCGGTATACGTTTCCGCTATGGCAGAAAAGGTGCTCTCCATCGTCCTGGCCGGCGGCGAGGGTAAGCGGCTCATGCCGCTCACCGCTGACCGAGCGAAGCCCGCGGTGCCCTTCGGCGTCATCTACCGACTGATCGACTTCGTGCTGTCCAACCTGGTCAACGCGGACTACCGCAGGATCGTGGTGCTGACGCAGTACAAGAGCCACAGCCTGGACCGGCACATCTCGGCAACCTGGCGGCTCTCGGCGATGCTCGGCAACTACATCACGCCGGTGCCGGCGCAGCAGCGGCTCGGCCCGCACTGGTTCGCGGGCTCCGCCGACGCGATCTATCAGAGCCTGAACCTGATCCACGACGAGCAGCCCAGCCATGTCATCGTGTTCGGCGCGGACCACATCTACCGCATGGACCCCAGCCAGATGGTCGCCCAGCACGTCGCGTCCGGTGCCGGGGTGACGGTGGCCGCGATCCGCCAGCCGATCTCGCTCGCCGACCAGTTCGGCGTGATCGAGACCGAGCCGGACGGGCGCACCATCAGGGAGTTCATCGAGAAGCCGACCGACCCCGCCGGCCTCGTCGACGCCCCCGACGAGGTCTACGCCTCGATGGGCAACTACGTCTTCACGACCCGGGTGCTCCTGGAGGCGCTGCGGGCCGATGCCCAGGACGAGTCGAGCAAGCACGACATGGGCGGCAACATCATCCCCGTGCTGGTGGACAAGGGCGAGGCGCACGTCTACGACTTCCGGGACAACGACGTGCCCGGCTCGACCGGCCGCGATCGCGACTACTGGCGCGACGTCGGCACCATCGACGCTTTCTACGACGCGCACTCCGACCTGATCTCGGTGCACCCGGAGTTCAACCTCTACAACCACGACTGGCCGATCTACCCCGCCCGCGACCCCCTGCCCCCGGCGAAGTTCGTGCACAGCGAGCCCGGGCGCATCGGGCACGCCGTCGACTCCTTCGTCTCCAACGGGGTCGTCGTGTCCGGCGGCTACGTCGAGCACTCGCTGCTTTCTCCCAACGTGACCGTGCACTCGTGGGCACAGGTGACCGGCTCGGTCCTGATGAACTCGGTAGTGGTCGGGCGCAATGCCGTGGTGCGCAACGCGATCCTGGACAAGAACGTGGTCGTCCCCGAGGGCTCGCGCATCGGGGTCGACCCCGAAGAGGACCGGGCCCGCGGCTTCACCATCTCCCCTGGAGGCATCACCGTCGTCGGCAAGGCGCAGCGGGTCTCGCTCTGAAGCCCCTTGCGAGTCCCACCCTGCTGGTGACCGTCACCGGCCGCGACCGGCCCGGGGTCACCTCCGCCCTGTTCGACGTGCTCTCGCGGCAGGGTCTGGTCGTGCTCGACGTCGAGCAGGTCGTGATCCGCGGCCTGCTCATCCTCGGCGTGCTCGTCGCCCCGACCGAGCCTGGTCCACGCGCCGACCCGGCGTTCGAGCCTGCGCTGGAGCCGGCGCTGGTCGCCGCCCTGACCCCGCTCGGGATGGCTGTCGAACTCTCGTTCGACAGTGAGGAGCACGACCCGCGCCGACACGGGCGCAGCCACGTCACCGTGCTAGGCCACCCGCTGCGACCCGAGGCCATGGCCGGGCTGGCGGGTCGCATCGCGGGATGCGGAGGAAACATCGACCGCATCGTGCGCATCGCCCACTACCCGGTCACCGCGGTGGAGCTGCAAGTGTCCGGAGCCGACCCCGGCGAGCTGCGCAGCGAGCTGTCCCTTGCCGCCGCCGCCCTCGGGGTCGACGTGGCCGTCGAACGGTCCGGCCTGCAGCGGCGGGCCAAGCGCCTCGTCGTCATGGACGTCGACTCGACCCTCGTGCAGGGCGGGGTGATCGAGCTGCTCGCCGCGCGCGCGAGGTGCGCCGGGGAGGTGGCCGCGCTGACCGAGGAAGCCATGCAGGGTCGGATCGACTTCGGCGATTCGCTGCGCCGCCGGGTGTCCCTGCTGGCGGGGCTGGATGCGGCCGTGCTCGACGACGTACGTCGTGAGCTGGTCCTCGCCTCCGGCGCTCGCACGTTCGTGCGCACCCTCAAGCGGCTGGACTACCGCCTCGCGATCGTCAGCGGGGGGTTCGCCCAGGTGACCGAGCCGCTGGCCGCCGAGCTCGGCATCGACTACTCCGCAGCCAACACCCTCGAGGTGTGCGACGGACGGCTGACCGGACGGCTGGTCGGCCCGATCGTCGACCGGGCCGGAAAAGCCTTGGCCCTGCAACGGTTTGCCCTGGCCGCGGGCGTGCCGGTCTCGCAGACCGTCGCGATCGGCGACGGGGCCAACGACCTGGACATGCTGGCGGTGGCCGGGCTGGGCATCGCCTTCAACGCCAAGCCGGTCGTGCGTGCGGCCGCCGACGCCACCCTCACCGTGCCCTACTTCGACGCGATCCTTTTCCTGCTGGGCATTTCTCGGCACGAGATCGAGGTGGCCGACGCCGAGGAAGGCATCGAGGTGGTCAGCCCCGCGACCTGACCTGGGACGCCGGGGTTTCGACGGAATGGCAAGAACTAGCGGCCATGCACGGCCCGCGTTGACCTCCTGTGAGGAGCGCGAAACGCGACCGAGGGCCTTCCCTGGATCCGGGGGTTCCTCCGCCGTTGTGGTTTGGCGGATCAGAGGTAGAGAGAGCCGTCGGTTCTTGGGGTGTTCGACGTCGGTGTGGTGGGGTTCGCCTTCGGTAGGAACGGAGCTTGGCTTCTGAGATCGGTTGGGCCCGGCACCGTCGCTGGTAGTCGTGCGTCCCGTGGACAGGGGTACTCAAAGGCCTTCGGAACTCTTCAGTGCGCTCACGAGTGTCCGCGAGTCCGTCAACAGAGACTTGACAGGTGACGCCCGTCAAGATAGGCTTGACAGCATGCGAATGCGACCCGCCAACCACGACCAGGATTGTCACGGGCTGGCCAGAGAACCCCTCACGCCCCTGGCCCTCATCGCCATCGAACTCGCCGCGCTCGACACCCAGGGGCCCGTGCCCGCCGACCGACCGGAAGACCGGCGATGAGCGACCTGGACGACCTGCTGTCGGCGAACGAGGTGGACACGCTGCGCGAGTCCATCGCCGCTGCGGTGATGCGCGCTCCCACGGGAATGAGCAAAGCACTCAAGGACGACCCGCATGCCTACCTTCGCCTCGTCGCCGCCAGCCGCGCCGCAGCGGGCGAGGGCACCCGGCTGCTGCGCGAGGCCGTCGACGGAGCCCGCCACGCCGGGCACAGCTGGGACACCCTGGGCCGGCTGCTCGGCGTGAGCCGGCAGGCGGCCCAGCAGCGCTTCGGCCCACCGCCCGGCGACGTCGACCAGTCCAGGTCGCTGCCCGACGCGCCGGTGCGCAAGGTGCTCAGCCCGGTCACGGCATTCGACGAGATGGCCCGGCTCGCCATCGAGGGCCGGCGGGGTTGGCACGTCGTGGACTACGGCACGCTGCACCACGTCCTGGAAGCCTCCCCGTGGCAATGGGAGCATCGCCGCGTCGGATTCTCGATCGGCGCTCGACGCCCCCGGCTCGAGGACGAGGGCTGGACGCTGATCACGACCATGCGATTCCCCTGGGCCTACTACAAGCGGCGTCTCGATGTGCCAGCCGAGCCCGACACCAGCACAGTCTGACCCGCGCCGTCCTGCGTCGGCAGGTTCTCGCCGCGCCGTCCTGTTGGCAACTTGGGTTGACGACTCGGCCGCGTCAACCTAGACTGACGACCATGGACGACGCCGGCAACCTGATCGACAGCGGCACCAGCCGGGACCCGGCCGTGGGACTGCGCGCCGTCGCGGCCTTGCGCCGCCTCGCCGAGAAGCTCGAGGACCTTCAGGTGCAGAACGCTCGCGCCCAGGGCTGGTCCTGGGCCGACATCGCCGGGGTGATCGGGGTGTCCAAGCAGGCCGTGCACAAGAAGCACGCCGGGCGGCCGTCGCCTGGCGACGAGGGGAGATAGCCATGTTCGAACGCTTCACCGCATCGGCACGTCGGGTTGTGGTCGACGCGCAGGATCAGGCCCGACAGATGGGCCACAGCGAGATCAGGGCCGAGCACCTGTTGCTCGCTCTCGTCGAAGATGCTGAGGGCCTCGCGCCGAGGGTCCTGCGTGACCTCGGGTTGCAGCGCGTCGATCTGGTCCGGGAGGTCGCCTCACTGGGCGACGCGGACGCCGAGGCGCTGCGCGCCATCGGGGTGGATCTGGACGCGGCCCGCCGAAAGGCCGAGGACACGTTCGGTCCTGGCGCGTTGGATCGACCAAGGTGGCGCCGGACCGGGTTGCTCCGGACGCGGCGCGTGCAGGTCAGCGGTCACCTGCCGTTTACCCGAGGCGCGAAGAAGGCGCTGGAGCAGTCGCTGCGTCAAGCCATCGCCCTCGGCCACAACTACATCGGTTCCGAGCACGTCCTGCTCGGCCTGCTTGCCGACGACCAAGACCCGGCAGCCCGCACCCTGCAACGCCTCGGCCTCGCACCGGCGACGGTCCGAGCCCGCATGGGGTGCTGGTAACGCTGCCGTCACCAGCCGCAATGAGGCCCGAGCCTGGATCCGTGGACCGATCTCGGTGTTGATCTTGTTTCTGGTCGGAATGTGTTGTGCGATATGATCCCTGGCCCACAGGCAGCTGATTCTGGACACGACCATGCAGTCCGATAGCGGATCGGCTGTCGGTGCAGTCAGACCGTTGGTCGAGCGAGCCGGTCGAGCTTGCTCACCACCAGGGTGTCGCCGGCGCGGCATGCGGCCAACGCTTCACGCAGGCCGGGTCGGTCCCGGTTGGTGCCAGTCAGGCCGTGGTCGACGTAGATCCGGTCAGCCGTGACGCCGAGCTGGGTCAGGCCGACGCGTTGGGCGGTGAGGTCTTGTTGGTCGGTGGAGCATCGGGCGTACCCGACGAGTAGCGCGTTCATGGCGTACCTCCGTGCGAGAGGCCGGTCCAGGAGGGGTCCCGGCTACCGGCGACGGCAGCAGCCGCTGACAGCAACCTAAGTTGCCATCTCCCGGGTGGCAACGTATGTTCTAGGTGGTGGAGACGCCACTGATCGTCGACAGCGCACGCAAGCACGGCATCGCCGATGACGACGTTCTTCACGCGTTCAACCACCCGGTGAGCTATGAGGACCTCGACGACGGGTTTGTCATGATCATCGGACCAACCTGATCAGCTCAACTGCTGGAAATCGGAGTTATAGAAACCGACCACGGCCCGGTCATCGTGCACGCGATGACCGCCCGGAGAAAGTACTTGAGGTGACGACCATGCCCAGAAGCCTGCAGGAGATCCTCGAGCACGCCGACGAGCTAGGGCGCCGGTTCGAGCAGCACGAGCCCAGCGACGTCCGCACTGCTGCACCGCTGTACGCCATCCGCGAGGCAGTCACCGGGCGCGCCGCCGCCGAGCGCCTCGTCGCCCAGACCGTCGCCACGGCACGCGCAGCCGGCGTGTCCTGGGCCGCAATCGCCAGCATGCTCGGCACCTCCGGCGAGGCCGCCCGCAAGCGGTACACCGGACAACACGCCAAGTCCGCGTAACGCAACCAGGCCTGCCGTCAACGCAACCAGGCCTGCCGTCAACGCAACCAGGCTTGCCGTCCGCCTCCCCAGCTGTGCCAACCGGCTATCGGTCACTGGGATGTGATTCACCCGTCATCGTGATCACGCCGCCGACACTTTACGAGTGGCCGCCTCGCGGGTGGTGAGACCCGCGCCCGAGGGTGACCTTCTATCGGGGATGCTCTCGGAAGATCAGGCAGCAGCGGGCTGGCTCGGCTCCGGCGTTGAGAATGCGCCCGCCCCGCAGAACGGTGAGGACGAGCACGTCCCCGGTGTCGAACCACATGGTGATCCCGGATGCCGGCTGCACACCGATGCGCCCTTCGGCCACCACGACGAGGAAGTTGTCGAACACACCGTCACCGCAGGACAGTGCGTGTCTGGGCGGAATCGTCAAGAAGCGTCGGCAGATCGACGCGGACAGGGTCGCCGTGAGCAGTGGAGTCAGGACGTCTGGTGTGGTCGGCGCGTTCATACGAGCACCGGCGGCAGGCCGAACGCGGCGAACAACGACGGCTCGGCGAAGGTGGCCAGTTCGGTCAGCTGGTCTGCTCTGACATCGAGCACCACGACGGTGAACGCCTCGTACTGCTCGCTGCCCCAACGACGCAGGTAGGGCGCGACCGCGGGCTGCCGATTCGCGCGGATCGCCAGGCAACGCCATTCGCCGAGGGCGCCCATGCCTTCGAGGTAGGGCTCGGTGATCTCGTCGCGGCCGTCCCAGGCGAGTCCGGTCGGCGAGATCGTGAGGCGGGCGTCGCCGCGCAGCACCGCGATGATCGCTTGTGGATCAAGGGTCTCGTGCGCGGTGATGTAGCGGTCGAGCAGCGTCTTCTCGGCGGCGTCAGCGGGTTGGGTTCTGCTCTGCTGGTCTGTCTGGAACTGCGCGAGGGTGGTGTGGGCTCGTTGCAAGGCGCTGTTCACCGAGGCCGGACTCGAGTCGAGAATTGCTGCGATCTCCGCCGCGGTGAAGGCGAGGACGTCGCGGAGCAACAGCACGGCGCGCTGGCGCGGAGGGAGAAGCCGGATGACGGCCAGGAACGCGAGGGTCACCGTCTCTTTCGCGACGGCTCGGGCGTCCGGCTGTTGCTCGGTGGGAGCGGCCTGGTCGAGGACGGTGTCCGGGATCGGCTGCAGCCACGGCATCGAGGAGTAGACCGGCGGGCGGCCGTCTGTGGGCATGGGGGGTATCGGGCGTGGGATGCGGCGCAGGAGTTGCAGGCAGGTGTTGGTGGCGATGCGGTACGGCTTCGTCGAAGGAGCCGAGGATCCGGTAGCAGTGCACTCGTAGCTCGCCGCGATGGGGCTCGATGAGCGCCCCGAACTCCTGCTGTGAGCCGTTGCGCACGGCCTCGATGACCCGAGCCGGGGCCGGCGAGCGGGGGTCGCCCATGGCCGGCTACCGGCGTGCTCGGGCACGGCGGTCCGGGTCGGAGCGGAGTAGGTGAGCAGCACGAGACCCTGTTCGGTGGAGCGGCAGCGGGTGAGTCGCAGGTGGGTGGCGTCGGCTTGTGGGCCGAACATCCGCGAGCCGCTGCCGACAACGACCGGGTGCAGCATGATCTCCCAGCGGTCGACCAGGCCGGCGGCGTGCAGCTGCTGCACGAGGGCGCCGCTGCCCAGGACGATGAGATCTCCATCTGTCTTCGCCGCGACCGCCCGCACCGAGTCGGCCAGCGGGCCCGCCAACACCCGTCGTCGGCTGCCACGCTGAGTTGGCGAGTCGACGGGAGGCCACGTACTTCGGGCGCGAGTGCAACACCTTCGCGATCTCATCGGCCGGGTCGGCAACGGTGGGCCAGTACTCGGCGAACATCGAGTAGGTGCGGCGACCGAACAGGAACGCACCGCACGAGCTCAGCTCAGGGCCTCGGTCATATAGCGACGATGGTCGGGGGCGTAGGGCTGGGTCCACCCCGCATGCTGAAAGCCGCCTGAACGGTCCTCCTCAGCATGCCCAGGCGCCTGGACGACACCGTCCAGGGATGCGTGTTCCAGGACGACGACCTCGCCCATCACGCACTGCCGACGAGGAAGCCGGCAATGGTGGGCGCGAGCGCGGTGGCTTCGACGTTGTGCTGCTGACCGGCCAGTGTGACGCGGGTCGCGTGCGGGATCGCTGCGGCCACGGCTTCGGCTGATGCCGACAGCCACGGCGTCGTCGCGCCGTCGACGACCAGCGTCGGGATCTCGAGTGCGCGGAGCTGTTGCTGGGGCAGACCGACAGCGTCGGCGAAGAACATCTCACCGGCGTCGCTGCGACGTCCCGACGCGATCAGCTCGGCCAGCCGGGCGGCATAGGAGTCCGGAACCGGGGGCCGGGTGCCCTCGACGACGTTGGCGGGCTCCCACAACGCCAGCCGCGTGATCGCCAACCCGCGAATGGCCGCCTGGAGCGCGATCACAGCGCCACCGGACGATCCGAGCACCGCGGCCTGTCCACCTGCGACGTCGAGCATCGCCTGCACGTCATCGACTTCCCGGTCGACGGTGAACGACTCGGTGTCGTCGCTGTCGTCGCTGTCCCCGTGCCCACGGCGGTCGTAGTTGTAGACGGTGCACGAGGTAGCCAGCAGTTCCGCCAGCTCAGAGCTCGCGGCGCGCCTCGTGGGCCCGCCCCCGATCACGACCAGGGCGGGACCCGAGCCGATCCTGTCGTAGGCGAGCGATGTGCCATCCAAGGACGCGGTGTGCGACATGGGTGACTCCATCTGTGAGCGGGCCGCCCCGCCTGGACGACCGCTTCATTCATGAGATGCAGCCAGAACCGCGAACTCATCGGTCCCGACCAAGAAAGTCACAATGACCGGACACGAGGCGCGGCGAATCGCCGATCAGCGTTGTGGATGAGGATCGGCTAGGGACGACCGAGGCGGTGGTGAGCAGCGATCACCTGCTCCGCAGCCCGTTCGGTTATCGGAGGCACTGTCCACGAGTCGTTCGGTGAGCACCACGTGGTCCCTCGCCAAGTCAACGCTCGTGTGGGGTGATCGGCATCGGGCGAGGCGGTGGCGGCCAGGTCGGCGCCCGCCTCGACCAGCACCCGCGCGACCTCTGCATCGCCGTAGCTGGCGGCGGTCATCAACGGTGTCTCGGCGGCACCGGGAGCACCGTCCGGGGGCGCTCCCGCCTCGAGCAGTTTCCGGGTGATAGCCCCGGTTCCGGGCGCGTCTCGCCAGATGCCCCGCGAGGTGTCGTAGCGCAGCATGGCGACGTAGCCCAGCGGGGTCGTCCCCAGCGGGTGGTCACACCAGTGCAGCATCGGCTGGACCGCCAATTCCGGCTGCTCGGCGAGCAGGGCAGCCAACCGGGTCGCGTCGCGGGTGTCGAGGATCTCGCGCCGGTCGACTTCTGTCTTGAGCTTGGCCCAGCTTTCGAATCCGTACTCCCGGGCCACTGCCAGCAGAGCCGAGCCGAGGATCGGGCGATCCGACACGGCATGTAGTCGGGCGACCGCATCTGCGTCGTCGCGCTGGGCCGCTCGGAGGAGCTCCTTCGCCTGGCGGCGAAGCTGGCCGAGGTCAGGGCGCGAGGGAAGGTCAGGCATGACGTCTCCTTCGTCTGCCGGCGGTCCGCAATGCCGGGCAAAGGAGTTCGCCACGTTCGATGAACGTTGTTTGCTCTCGGAGGTGGACTCAGTCCTGCCCGCGGACCCGGCGGCGTCCTCCGGCGCCGACTACAGACCTTATCCGACAGCATCAGATCGCGGGGCGAGTGGACCGCACCTTCGCAGGTCTTGTCGAACGATCAGCTTGCGCGGATTGGATGACGTTGTTGGTCACCGGGCAGACTGTGCCGCAGACGGTCCCCATTGCGGTAGCCCCTGAGCGACGGGGGCCTCGGTCGCCGGGAAGGTCTTGAATCTGTTGAACAGTCGGAGGACCGTGGCGATCAAGTCGGGGGCTCTGGGCTGTGCGTAGTCCCGCTAGCATTCTGCGGAGGCCTTTCCGGGCACCGTGGGCCAGGAGCAGTGATGACAAGCATTCAGCCCGAGCTGTGGGTCAACCGCGCTGCGGCGGCGGTGGCGTTCTATCAGTTAGCGTTTGGTGCCACCGTGCTGCACCTCGTCGGCGAGGGAGAGGACATCGTCGCCCAGTTCGCCGTCGCTGACGCCGCGTTTTGGGTGGCTTCGACGGGGTCGAGCACGGGGCGGTTCAGCCCGCGGTCGATTGGAGGCGCGACGAGCCGCATGCTGCTGGTCGTGGACGAGCCCGAGGCCGTCCTGAGGCAGGCGGTCGCCGTCGGCGCTACCGAAGAGTCCCCGGTCGGGGACCAGCACGGCCGGCGCCTGGGAAGGATCCTCGATCCGTTCGGCCACGAGTGGGAGATCGGCCGACCCCTCGGCGTGCGGCCACCGGCCTGAGCTGAGGACCAACAGAACCCGGGGCCAGGCTCACCCGCTCGGATGACGAACCCGTTCCGGGGGCCGACTGCAAGCCGATCGGTGACCGGTCATCGGCTCGGGTCGACTCGTCGGGCGGGAGTCCTCCGGCGCGCCGACCCGCGCGGCTTCACACGGTGCAGGAGTCGCCTTGGCAGCCGGGCGCACTGCCGCCCGGCGTCACGAGGGTCAGCGGTGCACGCTCGGACCAGGCGTGTTCCAGTGTCTGCAAGATGACGTCGGCGGGTTGCGCTCCGGAGATGCCGTACCTGCCGTCGATGACGAAGAACGGGACGCCGCTGATGCCGTAGGTCCGGGCTTGTGCCTCGTCTGCGTGCACCGCGTCGGCGTACTGATGCGAGCTCAGGACCGCAGCCACCTCGGCCTCGGGCAGCCCGACCTCCACGGCCAGGACCCGCAGAGCGGCATGGTCGGAGGTCGGCGATCCTTCGGTGAACGTCGCGCGGTCGAGGCGCTCCTTGAGCACGTCCTGCCGGCCGTACTGCAAGGCCAGGTGCAACAACCGGTGCGCGTCGAAGGTGTTGCCGGGGCGGGCGAGGTCAAAGCGGAAATCCAGGCCCTCCTGCGCTGCCGTCGCCGTCATGTTGTCGATCATGGCCTGTGCCTGGGTCACCGGGAAGCCGTACTTGGTCGCCAGCCGCTCGGCGTAGGTTCCCTGCTCGGTTGTGCTCGGGGGTGCAGCCGCATCGAGCTCGAAGCTCCGCCAGACCAGCTCCACCTCGGCGTGGTGCGCGAACCGCGCAAGAGCCGCCTCGAAGCGGCGCTTGCCGATATAGCACCACGGGCATACGACGTCGGACCAGATCTCAACCTTCATGGTCATGCTCATGACAACAGCACCCCTAAGCCTGAATCCGTGGACGGGCGGGGTGGGTGTCGGCGTGGGAACGAGGAAAGTGCCTTCTGTACCGGGAGAATCTGGATTGTTGACGTCCGATCCGAACCGGTTCTGGAAGGCACTTTCAGTGAAACTATCTCACGCC